>JBBIRE010000050.1:0-6679 GCA_037441985.1 Candidatus Roizmanbacteria bacterium | reverse complement strand
TAGCCAAACAAATAAGTTCGCTTTCTAAAAGTTTTTAAAATCTCAACTAACTATGACCAATTCAACCAGTTCAACTAGTTCAACCAGCTCGACCTGTTCAACCAGTTCAACCAGCTCGACCAATTCAACCAATTCAACTAATTCAACTAACTTAATTATTATTTTCTTGCCACAATATCTAGAGTTTTTGGGATTTGGATTAATGATTTTAAGTTTGTTAGTCTTATTCTCTAAGAACAATTCAACCTGAAGAAAGAATAAAAGGAGTTTTTTTGTTTTTGATTAATTTTTTCATTCTCTCTGACACATTAAGCTCTTTTGGTAAAATACCAATTATCTCAATACTAATTGGTCTTCCTTGTTTATCTTTAATAATAACATCATTGCGGTCAAGTGAATCAACTTCCTCTGAAGAATAGGCATCTTTTGGATTTCCCCACCAAATATTCATTGTGTTGCCAACTGGGTCAAAATAAATCTTTACTTTGGCCATATTTTTTCTCCTTTCCTTTTTAGCTTTGTTGTTTGATAAATAGTAACAATAAATCCGTGGTGATTAAGATATTTTACCACAACTACCAGATATTTTTCTTCAAGTTTTTTATAAAAAAGATAAATAAAAGAGTCTTGAACGCTTTTTCTTACTTCATTAGGATTTTGTATAACTTTAATTACTTCGCTTTGAGAAACTTTTAGTTCTTTATGTTTAATCAAAAAAATTTTTTTCCAATAATCAATGGTCGTTCTTACGCTTTTTCCAAAAATATCTTTCGCTTCAAAAAAAATCTTTGATTTTATCAACCGATTCATAAATTAATTTTATCATTATTAATTTTTTAAGCCCCGTTGTAGAGCTGCGAAGTCTGCAAAATAAAAAGACTGTCTTTGAACAAAAACAGTCTTTAAACAAAGAGTGTCCTTTTAATCAGATATTTTATTAACTATACTTGACAAAATAACCAGTGATTTTGTATACTTTAACTATTATGTATATAAAAAGAATCGCTGAAGAAAAAATAACTCAATTACTTAACCAACCAAAAATTATTATTCTTCTTGGGCCACGACAAACAGGAAAAACCACGTTAATAAAAAAAATTCTCGAAAATCATCAAGGAATAATTTTAAATCTTGATATCGAAATAGACAAAGAAAGAGTCCTTCTCCTTTCCCATCTTAGCCCAGAAGAAGCATTTAAAAATTTAGGCAATCCAAAGATATTAGTCATCGACGAGGCTCAAAGACTGCCGGCAATTGGAAAAATCGTTAAAGGCTGGTATGACTTTGGTATTAAAACAAAAATCATTCTTTTAGGATCGTCAACTCTTGATCTTTTAGATAAATCAGCTGAACCATTAACCGGAAGAAATCAAAAACTATTTCTTCCACCCTTATTGTTGAGTGAAATCCTTAAAACTCAAGCCTGGTATTCTCCAACAATCGCGCCTAAACTGTTAATCGAAAAAATGAAACCGACTATCGAAGCAATAATTCAAGAAAGATTAATTTTCGGCAGTTACCCGGAAGCGGTCACCACCGACCAAAAAGAAAATTATCTTTTGAATCTGGTTTCTGATTATTTACTAAAAGATATTTTTCAATTCAATTTAATTCGCTCTTCTGAAGTAGTTAAAAAATTATTAATCCTTTTAGCTTATCAAATCGGTTCAACTGTTTCCTTATCTGAATTAGCCACTAATCTTGGGATTAGTCGAATAACCGTGGAAAAATACCTTGATCTTTTAGAACGATCTTTTGTTATTTTTAGACTCTCTCCTTTCAGCAGCAACTTAAGAAAAGAGATCGTCAAAAGCACTAAAATATACTTTTGGGACAATGGAGTGAGAAACGCTTTGATAAAAGATTTTAATTTAACAACCTTAAGAAATGATATCGGTCAACTTTGGGAAAACTGGGTGATAGCTGAATTCGCTAAAAAAAACCTCTTTGAAGGCAATCCTCACAATCTATATTTTTGGCGGACGATGAACAAATCTGAAGTCGACTTAGTTATTAAGGGAACTAATATTTTCCAAGCTTTTGAAATAAAGTGGTCGAAAAAAAGATCGATTAAAAATAAAGCTTTTACTCGTCGGTATCAAATTCCAGTAAATATCATTTGTAAAGAAAATTTTATTGAATTTTTATTAAAATAAATAAATGAAAATTTTGTCGCATCTTCAAATCCGCAATCCCAAAGACGACGAAACACCGATTGAAGCAGCCACTCAGATCTTCGCCTCACTTCTCCCCTATCCTTATATCCCTTGGTGGAAAAGAATTTTTCTAAAGCCTCAAACTTATGCTTTTGAAATTTGTCTCCTTTCTCAAACGATTTATTTCTATATCACTACTCCAGCATCTCAAGAGACTTTTGTCTCCAGTCTCATTACCTCATCTTACCCAACCGCTCAGATAAAAAAGACAGCCGATCCTCTCCTCCCAATTCTTCACACCAAAAAAATTGCTTTTGGTGAAATGAAACTTAACTCTTATTTCTATCTCCCTATTAAAACCTATCTTGATTTTAAAGAGGTTGATCCTCTTTCTTCTTTAATCGGTTTTCTTTCCAAACAGCCAGCAGATTTAGCAATGATGATCCAAATTTTAATCACGCCGCCAACTTTCGCTTGGGCTAATCAAGCGGTTGGTAATGCCCATAAACAAGTTTATGATGTCGTTAGCGGTCGCTATAGCCAAAATCCCCAAAAACTTCTCATTATGAAAAAAGCCTCTTTCCAAGGCGGAAAAGTAGCGATCCGTCTTTTGGTTGGCTCAAATAATCAAGGAAACAATCCCCTTCCCTTTCTTCAAAATTTAGCCGGTACCTTCGGCTCTTTTTCTCTTGGAGAAGGCAATCAGTTTATTTTTAGAAGACCTTTAATTTTCAAAAATTGGCTTTTGAATAAAATTATCAAAAGAAAAATTGCTTATTTAGAAAATCCCTACTTTATTCTCAACGCTCAGGAGTTGGCAACCATTTGGCATCCACCAGGATATCTTCTTTCAGGAATAAAAAATATCGCTTGGGGTAAAACTCTTCTTGGCGAACCGCCGGAGAATCTTCCTGTTCCACCATCTTCAACTATTTCTTCTTCAGCAACCTACTCTTCTTCTGTCATTCCCACAAAAGCGGGAATCAAGATTCCCGATCAAGTCGGGGATGACATCCAAAAGTTAAAATTGGATGTCAATTTTTTTGCCAAAACCGAGTTTAAAAATAAAGAACAAATCTTTGGAATAAAAAACGAGGATCGAAGAAAACACGTTTATATCATCGGAAAAACTGGTGTTGGTAAATCAACTCTTATTGCCAATATGGCGATTGATGATATAAGAAAGGGACGCGGTGTTGGGGTGATTGATCCTCATGGTGATTTATCTGAAATTCTTCTTGATTATATCCCAAAAAGACGAATCAACGATGTGGTCTATCTTGAACCTTTTGATAGTGAGCAACCATTTTCTTTAAATGTTTTAGAAGTAAAAAACAAGCAGCAAAAAGATTTGGTTGCTTCAGGTATCGTCTCAATCTTTTATAAACTTTACCGCGATTCCTGGGGGCCGAGACTGGAGTATATTTTAAGAAATGTTATTTTAACCCTTCTTGAAAGCCCAAATACCACTCTCGTTGATGTTCTAACTATTTTAAATAATAAAGAGTATCGAAAAAAAGTCGTCGCTCAATTAAAAGATCCTGTTTTGAAAAACTTTTGGAATAAAGAGTTTGCCCAGATGCCTGATCGTCTACGCGCTGAGGCAATTTCTCCAATTCAAAACAAAGTCGGTCAATTTGTCACCTCAAAAATGATTAGAAACATTATCGGAAAAACAAAATCAACGATTGATTTAGAAAAAATCATAAATGAAGGGAAAATCTTAATTTTAAATTTATCTCAGGGAAAATTAGGCGAAGACAATACTGCTCTTTTGGGAGCAATGATTATCACCCAGATTCAATTGGCGGCAATGAATCGCTCATTTATCAAAGAAGAAGAAAGACGCGACTTTTTCCTTTTTGTTGATGAGTTTCAAAATTTTGCCACTTCATCTTTTATCAAAATTTTATCAGAAGCAAGAAAATATCGCCTTTCTTTAACTCTGGCAAATCAGTATATTGAACAACTTGATGAACCAATTCAAAAGGCAATTTTTGGTAATGTTGGCACACTAATTTCTTTTGTCGTTGGCAGTCGTGATGCTTACATCTTAAGTAAAGAATTTGGAGAAATTTATAAAGAAAATGACTTAGTCTCTTTAGGCCGATATGAAATCGTTATCAAACTCTCAATTAATGGAATGACCTCTCAACCTTTCCCTGCTAAAACTCTTCCCCTTCCGACTGTAAAAAATGAAAATCGGGAAAAGATAATTAGGTTGTCGAAGGAGAAGTATGGAAGAAAAATTTAGATAGGCTCAATGATTTTCTCTTTAAAAACTGCGTTAAAGTCATTATCGAAAGTAAAAAAATAATTGATTCGATGATATTCCATTATTAATAAATGATAAGCATCTCGAGGACTTAGAGAATATTTTTTCATTAAATTAACCGCTTTCAACTGACTTTTTTCATCATGGGGCGAATTAACAATCAACAAGTTAGGAATATCCAAAATCTCTTTAAGAGCTTTCCTTAAAATCTGATATAAATGGTTTGTTTTTCGCCGAATGAAATAATATTTAACCACATACAAAAATTCATCGATGGTTAAGGGAGAAATAAAAAATAAATAGGCATAAGTGATTAGCCTCGATAACTTTTTAATTACTATATTGTGTTCTTTTGAAAGCTCGTTCTTAAAATTTATTAGGACATTACTATCAAGGTAACATTTCTTCATAACTTGTTTTAATTAATTGGTTAATTTTTTTTGAATTTAAATCAGAAGTTAATCTTAATCCTCCCTTTAATGATTTTAATTTTTTCAACTTTTCACTTATAGAAAGAGACTTTGTTGGTTTTTTTATCGGCAATAATTTCCCCACCGGTTTTCCGTCTTTAGTAATAATAAAACCACCCGTTTCTGCCAAATATTTAATTGCTTCTGTCGGATTGCGTCGAAGTTGAGTAATAGGAAGAATTTTTTCGATAATGGTTTCAATTTCTTGAGAGTGTGTTTTTTGCATACAAATTTATTATGCAATATAATATGCATTTTGTCGATAACTAAATAAAAATTTTAGAGAAATCGCTTTTATCTTTCTTTAGGCCGATTTTGCAAACCTCGCAGGTTGGAAAAATTAAAAAGAAATATGAAAGAAGAATTGTCTATTTTTTTTATTTTTATTTTCCCATTATTTTGTTTTTGAAGAAATAAATTTTTTAAACAGTAAAAAATATTTCTTGATGTTTTTCAAACTAAAGTTATTAAAACATTTTTTTATCAACGAACAATTTAGCTTGAAACACCTGCATTTGATTTTTTACATTCCGATAATATTTGTGGAAGACCTTTCTTTTTTCTCTCTTGATTTTTCAATCGGTATCCTATTCTAACAGATGTCCCCAAAAAAAAACCAAAAAAAGCATCTTTAAGTAAGGAAAGGTCTTTTCTTAACTTTTGAATATTAGCATTGACAGCATATGCTTAATACTCCATTATCTCTAATGGCATTTGAGGATATCTTAATGATTGAAGAGCATGAACTAATTCATGTTCTAAGGTAATCAAAGAACGAATATAATCTCCTTTAGTACCACTTCTATCTATGTCGACACCAATCTTATTTTGATCTTTAAAAAATACACCCCCTGCTGCAGGATTTTCACCAAAAAAATCACCACATTCAAGCTTTGAAATTATTTGAAAACGATTTTTAGAAGCTATTTCTTTAAGTCTTCGCTCGAATTCTCCTGGATTATATCTTAGCATATCTAAAGGTGGCAGGCCGTAAAGCTGACGAATTATTCTCTGATCTTCTTCTATCTTATCTATTATCTTTTTAAAATTTTCTTCTTTTAATGGTAAACCAAATAAATATTTGGCTAAATCTTCACTAGTCACTGTTCCTCTCTGTTTAGCCATTTCTTCTTTGCCTGAAGAATCAGGTCCTACTGACATTTCTTCTTTTAATTGAATAAGTGGTTGACCTTCTCCTTCCATTACTTTTAAAAAAATAATTTCATCTTTAATTATACCTTTTTTAATTATACTAAATGATCTTTATCTTAAGTAAATGTAATTATCTCTCAGATGTGATAGTGTTGACATATTTGGTTATAAATAAATATCACACTTAATAAATACTAAAAGAATTAAAAGAACGAAAAAATTTCTTTTATCAAGAATAAAATATAGAAAAAGGATTTTTAATTAATCTTTTTTATTCTCTTTTTTCACTTTCTCCCAATAAGAAAGAAGTTGTTTTTTTAATTTTTGAATTTCTTTGCCTTCTTTTCTAAACTCCTTTTTTGCCCGCTCGATTACCTTTTCGACCGCTTTTTGAAATTTTTTTTTATCAAATTTACCGGCTTCTTTTTTCAATTTTTCTATTTCTTCCATTAACCATTTTTTCGCTATCTCTCTCATCTCTTTACCAGTCTTTGGTGTAACAAATAAAGCGGTGACAGCGCCAACAATCGACCCAAGAATTAAACCTAAACCGAATTTAGATTTTTTATTGTCTGTCATTTTATAATTAAAGCACTTAAATTTATTTTTGTCAAGAACATGTTAAG
>JBBIRE010000049.1:0-7170 GCA_037441985.1 Candidatus Roizmanbacteria bacterium | reverse complement strand
CAATGAACAGGTTGCCAATGATAGAAGCAAGGCCTCGATACTGACTGAATTTTTAAGCGATGTCATTGATAATAATTTTTTACTCCAATGTCTTAATAGTAAAAAATATGAAAAAAATCTTGTCAGGGATCAACAACTATCACCAAATCTAGGATTTCAAGGAACGCCACACTTTCTTATTAACACAAAAATGTTTCAAGGAGCTTATAGCTATAATGATATGAAATCGGAGATTGAGAAATATCTTTAAAAGTGCTCCCAAGGGGATTCGAACCCCTGTTTTTAGCCTGAGAAGCTAATGTCCTAGGCCACTAGACGATGGGAGCTTGAAAAACTTGATTTTTTTAAAATATCTTTATATAATCAATTATATCAACAGTTTGCCCAAAGGGGCATTATTTTTTTATGAAATCAGTCCAATTAACAAAAAATGGTTACGAAAACCTTAAAAAAGAACTCAAAGAGTTAGAAAATGTTAAAAGAAAAAAAGCTGTTGATCGATTGCAAAAAGCGCGGGCTATGGGCGATTTATCAGAAAACAGCGAGTATACCGCGGCTAAAGAAGAGCTAGAATTTATCGAAAGAAGAATTGCTGAAATAAAAGAAATTCTTCATAAGGCTGAAGTCATTGAGGTTGATAAAAATGAAAACAAAGTCGTCCAAATTGGTTCTTCGGTTATAGTAGAAATCAATAATAAAAAGGAGGCGTTCCAGATCGTGGGCGACTTCGAAGCCAATCCTATGGAAAAAAAACTTTCTCACACCTCTCCAATTGGACAAGCGTTAATTAATAAAAAAGAAGGGGATTCGGTTGAAATTAATGTTCCTGCTGGTAAAATAAAATATAAAATCGTTGAAATAAAATAAAATATAATCATGATCTGGGTTGATCGTCAAGTAAAAAAAATTAAGGAAAGAAAACTCCCTTTAGAATGGGTTGATGATATGAAAACTCCTTCGGGAAGAATTCATGTTGGTGCTCTTCGCGGTGTCGTTATTCATGATCTAATCTACAAAGTCCTTCTTGAAAACAAAATAAAAGCTGATTATACCTATGTTTTTGATGATCATGACCCAATGGACGATATCCCTAGTTATTTAAATTACAATCAATGGGAAAAATATGCTGGAATGCAACTCTATCAAATCCCTTCTCCTGTTTCTGGCTATCAAAATTACGCTCAATATTACGCGCAAGAATTCATTGAAGTCTTTAATCAAATTGGCTGCCATCCAAAAATTATCTGGGCTTCTGAACTTTATAATTCAGGAAAAATGAATGAGGTAATCAAAATTATTCTTGATTCGGCCAAGGAAATTAGAAAAATTTATTATCAGATCACAAAAACTGCCAAACCTGATTATTGGTATCCTTTTAACGTCCGTTGCGAAAAATGTCAAAAAATTGGCACCACTCAAGTTTATCGCTGGGATGGCCATTATGTTTATTATCGCTGTCTTCCTAATCAAGTCAAATGGGCAAAAGGTTGTAGTTATGAAGGAAAAATCTCTCCTTTTAATGGTAATGGTAAATTACCTTGGAAAGTCGACTGGGCGGCTAAATGGAAGGTAATTGGAGTCACTATCGAAGGCGCAGGAAAAGATCATATGTCAAAAGGGGGGTCTCACGACATTGCTTCAGCTATTGTTGAAAAAGTCTTAAAATACAAAACTCCGTATCCAATTACCTATGAGTGGTTTACGGTTGGTGGGAAAAAAATGTCTTCATCAAAGGGGATCGGCTCCTCAGCTAAAGAGATGACAAAAATTCTTCCACCATCACTTATTCGATTTTTAATGGTCAGACAACCAATTAATCAACATATCGATTTTAATCCTTATGGGGAAACGATTCCTAATCTTTTTGACAAATTTGATCAATGCTTTAATGCTTACTTTAATAAATTAGAAGATAAAATTGCCCCAGGAAAACAAGGAGAAATTATTTTAGATTTCGCTAGAATTTTTGAACTTTCTTACATCGACAATCTTCCAAAAAAAAGATTATATTTACCTCGATTCCGAACAATTATCAATTTTCTTTTAGGAAAAAAAAATAATCTTATTAATTTTTTTGAAACTCTTAAAAAAGATAAATTAAACCAAGAAGAAAAGAATGTTTTAGAGGAAAGAATTAAATATGGAAAAATTTTTCTTGAAAAGTATTACCAAAATCAAAAGAAAGATTTAACCAACTATCAACTAACGAACCAGGAGAAAGAATTCTTAAGCCGGTTAGCCAAAGAATTAAAAAGAATTTCATCGGATAAATTAGAAAAAGAGGTTTCCTCGATAATTGTCAACAACGCTAATCTCTATGCTATCGATAAAAAAAGAGCTTTTTCTCTTATTTATCTCTCATTAACTAACAAACCCTACGGTCCAAAACTTATTGATTTAATTAAATCTATTGGCATTAAAGAAACGATTAATCTTCTTTTAAAAATAAATCACTGATTTGTAGGAGATGGGGTTAAACTAAAGTAACAACCGCTGGTATTTTGATTATCGACTAAAAAGAATTCGTCTCGCCCAAAATAACATTTTTTAACGACAACATTTTCCGGCTTTTCATACCAGACACCAGTACCATAGTTTTTTAAAAGATACGTCATCACCCGATTCCAAATTGGCGCTGCCCCGGTAATTCCTGAAGTTAAATATGGATTCATCGGTGTTCCATCATTATTTCCTACCCAAACAGCCACAAGAAATTCTGGAGTATAACCAATGGTCCAGTTATCTTTTTTATTATCAGTGGTTCCTGTTTTTACCGCCACTTTATATCCGGGAATTTCCAAAAAAGAATGACGGCCAAAAGCCCATTGACGAGCAAAATTATCTGAAAGGATATCAGAAATAATATATGCTATCCCTTCATCTAAAATCTTTTCACTCTGATATTCATAAGTATAATTGATATTACCAAAATAATCTTTAACTTCCAAAACTCCCTTTATAGGAACACGATAACCTAAATTGGCTAAAACGCTATATGCTTGCGCCAAATCAATCATTCTTACCTCTCCTCCACCTAAAGTTAAAGAAAGACCGTAAAATGATGGATCAATCCAAGACGTAATTCCCATTTTTCTTCCCCATTCAACAAAATTCTCAACCCCAATCGTTGATAAAACCTTAACAGCAGGAATATTGTAGGAATTAGCCAGAGCATATCGAAGAGGAATTTTCCCATGGAAACGATTGTCATAATTAACCGGCCGATAGATTTCGGTATTAGAGATTCGAAAAGCAGTTGGTGAATCATCAATAATCGTTGCTGCCATATAACCTTTTTGTAAAGCTAAAGAATACATAATCGGTTTAATTGCTGAGCCGGGTTGTCTTAAAGCGGTGACAACATTATAAGCACCAAATGGTTGGGAAAAATAATCAACCGAACCAACCATGGCTAAGATTTCCCCTGTTTTTGGTCTAATGACCAAAATAGCGCCATTGGTAACATTTAAATATTTAATTTTTTCAATTTCTTCTTGGAGGATTTTTTCTATTTCTTGTTGAATGTTTAGATCTAAAGAAGAAATTACTCTCAAACCACCTTCTTCGACAACATTTGTTCCATAGATCTTTTCTAAATAATCCTTTAAGTAAAAAACAAAATGGGGTGCTTTGATATCAATTTTTGGTGGAATAATGTTTAGTTTTTTATTTTTTGCATTGATCATTTCTTCTTTTGAAATAAATCCATTTTTATACATTGCTTCTAAAACTTCATTTCTTCGATTAATCGTCGCATTAAGATTAAAATACGGCGAGTAAGAAGATGGCGCTTGGGGTAAACCAGCCAATGTCGCCGCCTCAGATAAAGTTAATTGACTAGCCGATTTGCCAAAATATCTTTTAGCCGCCTCTTCTATACCGTAAGTTGAACCGCCATAGGGGACTTGGTTTAAATACATTTCAAGAATTTGATCTTTTGAATAAATCCTCTCTGCCCACAAAGCTAATAAAATTTCCTTAAATTTTCGGGTAATAGTTTTGTCTGGTGTCAATAACGCACTTTTTACTAACTGTTGGGTGATCGTTGACCCACCTTGAAGTTTTTTCTTCAATAAATTCTCTTTTACGGCACGGATAATGCCTCCAAATAAAGAAACCCCATGATGATTGTAGAAATCTTTATCTTCGATGGCAATGGTTGCCTCAACGACATATTTTGGTAACTGAAATAATTTTATTGGCGTTCGATTTTGATCGCGATAGATCTCATATAAAACTCTTCCTTTTCGATCGTAAATATGGGTTGATAAGGGAAAATTAACTTTTCCGATATTATTTGGAGAAGGAAGATTTTTTATGAAAAGAAAACCCTGATAAATAAAAATTACTAAAAAGGTTAAAATCGACCCGAAAAGAAAATATTTAATCTTTATTGTTAATAATGAATATAAGTTATTTATAATAATTTTTAACCGATAAAATAATTTTTTCGCAAAAAGAAGAATTTTTTTTAGGAGATAGAAAAAAATTTTCAAAATAAACTTTAAAAGAAAAAAAAACAATGAAATAATTATCTTGACACCATCACCGATGAAGATAAAAAAATAAAATAAATTATATAATAAATTGAAAAAAATCATGGGCTAATTTTAGCAAATATTATAGGATAAGTCAATCAATTTTACTGAGGTAATTGTTTTAATTTGGCCCTTACAATCAATCTTTTCCAATATGTCCCTGGAGGAACACAAGTAATTAATGTGAGAATAGATTCATCGTTAGTATCATCTAAAACCCAAGTTTCTTCAGGCTTAACCACAAACATTTCATAAACTTCATATTGATAATTGACTCCATTATAATGAATGATTACCGAATCACCTTTTTCTAGAGTTGATAAATAAGTAAAAATAGTTTTATAGTCTTTGGGATTATAAAGTTGCGGCAGGGTTGAATGACCAAGAATCGTGATGTTGCCGATTTCTCCTGGTTGAGAACGGGGATAATAATGAACTAATCCTTGATTTAAATCTTCTCCACCAACAATCACCTTTGCTAAATCAATATTAAGTTTGGGTATTGACAATTGATAATTATCAACCGGTAAATTTTTTAAAATTTGATTACCCCCTTTATTGGGAAACCACAATTTTACTTGAGTAAAATCTCTTAAATTATTAGTATTCATCGTCTGACTACTTAAAACATTACTTAAACGATTATCGACTAATGCTGATTTAAAATTTTTAGAAAAAATTAATTTATCATATATTTCAAAGGCGAATATCGGGTATAACGCCCAGAACAATAAACCACTACCAATAATTAAGAAAATATAAGAGGTTTTTTTGATAAAAATTCTTGGCAATGTTTTTTTTTCTTTAATATAACAATATAAAGCCATAATATTAATTACTTAATCAATAACAATTTCAATATTTTTTGGAAATAAAGGAAAATAATTATAAAAAATAGGGATTAGATTTTCTTTTTTGATAATCTGATAATCAGTAATTTGGTATTTCATTAGCGTCTCTTTTAAGCGGTTTTTGTTAATAAAAGTTAATTCTTTTTTTAATTTTTCTTTATCAATTTTTTTCATCATTCTGCCCTCAAAAATAAAATAAAAAGTTCTTAAATTATTTTCTTCTTCTATTTTCTTAAAAAATGGACTAACTGAATTTTCATCGATGATATATCCTTGAGGAACATCTTTTTTTATTGCGTTAAAAAAAACTTCTTTTATTTTATTCTTATCAAAAAAATATCTAGTAATACCGATTTTTGCCCTCAAACTCACTTCTTGGCTTTCGTCGCCTACTTCTTTTGAATAATTTTCCTCAATTAATTTCACTTCAGTTAAAGAAGGGATCAAAATTAGGTTCATCTTATCTTTATCGCCAACGCTTTTTTTTCCTTCATTAATAACTATTTGTTGTAATTTATCCCTATCTGATTGAGAAAAGACACTCACTTGCTTTTTATAACCACCGCCAATCGATTGATTACTTTTAGCAAAAATTTCATTTTGCGGAAAATTTTTAACAAGAAAAATCGTTCCTTCTGGTTGATTTCCTTCTTCGCCAATGACGCTTGCCGTAATCAAACCTTTGCTTTTACCCGGCTGAATGGGATTGCCTATCTGATTACCAATATAACTGGCTGAGGCGATTGTTATTTGGTCCCTAAGAAAATAGTCTATTCCTTTAGCAG
Organism: Candidatus Roizmanbacteria bacterium; assembly: GCA_037441985.1. Classification (GTDB taxonomy): domain Bacteria; phylum Patescibacteriota; class Microgenomatia; order UBA1406; family GWC2-37-13; genus JBBILO01. The sequence continues at coordinate 996 of JBBIRE010000049.1, read as the reverse complement.
TAAGAATTGTTCCTGGGTTTAAAGTTTTTCTTTCAAAGGTATAATTATAAACTTCCACCTCTCCTTGGGCTTTTTCACCGATATCTTTTTTCCCAGTAGCCACTATCTTTTTCTCGAGTAATTTTTCAATTTGATCAGTAATTAATTTTCCTTGGATCTCATTAATAGCAATCTCTTTTTTTATTTCTCTTCTTGACAAGGAGAACTTGATAACTATTTTATGAAAGAAAGTCTCGTGAATAAAAATTGATAGTCCCAAAACAAATAAGATAATAAAAAATAAAATTTTTCGCTGACTAGTTTTAAAAAGGATCCTTAACCCGGTGATTTTTTTAAAAAGTGGAACGAACCAATTTTTGACTCGAGTTAAAAATTCTTTTGTCAAATTTTTTTTAGGTTGAAAAACGCTACTTTTTAAATTAGAAAACTCTTTTTCTTTTTGGTGTTTTTTTTGAGAAAATAGATCTCTATTAATCTCTTTAATATCTTGATCGATTAAAAAACCGAGTACTTCTGTCGTCTTATCTTTTTGAACTATTTTTTTTTCAGAAGAAAACTTCGTCAATAATTCAGAGCGAAGACAATCAATAAAATATTTTTCAATTATCTCTTGGGTAATAATTTCTATTCTTGGTGTTTGAATAAAATATTGCTCTTTGAATAAATGATTAGAAAGAGACTCTTTTTCTTTGGCTAAATTATCGCCATCGAAGATAATTATCCTGATTGGCAAAGGATAAAATTCCTTGATATCATAAATAATCTCATAAATATCAAGAAGTAAATTATCGGTTTTCGGTTGAACTTTTTCAAAAACTTTTTTTCCGGCTTTTTTTAATATAAAACGAAACTGTGTTTTTTCAATTTCAATAAAAATAGCTGATAAAGGTAACCCATTCTCTTTTTCTTTTTGATAAATAAGCGCTTGGGCAATTTCAATATAGCCGATTGCTTCAAACTCCAATTTTTGATTTATCTCTTTTAGCTTATTTAAAA
>JBBIRE010000048.1:0-7185 GCA_037441985.1 Candidatus Roizmanbacteria bacterium | reverse complement strand
TAAAGACTTAAATCTTGAGGTAACAGGAGTAGAAGTTGATGAAAGAGGGGCAATCAAAGTCAATGAATATCAGAAAACTTCTGCTGACCATATTTTTGCAGCCGGCGATGTAACTAATCAAAAGTTAAGGTTGGAGACAACTGCCGGTAAAGAAGGGACATTAGCTGCTAAAAATGCCCTAACAGGAAGTAAAGATGGTATTAACTATTGGCAAGTGCCTTACGCTGTTTTTACCTATCCTACTGTTGCTGGTATTGGGATGACAGATGCAGAAGTTATTGAAGGTGGTGGAAAGTGTAATTGCAACACAATTAACTTTTCCAAAATTCCTAAAGCTCAAGCTATTAAAGATACCAGAGGGGTAATCAAAATGGTTATCAATAACGAAAATAGAAAAATTTTAGGTATCCATATGGTAGCACCGGAGGCGGCGGAAATTATCAATCAAGGAATTTACATCTTAAAAGCGGGAATGACTATTAATGATGTAATCGACTCTTTACCAGTATTTCCAACCCTTTCTGAAGCTATTAAAATTGCCGCTTTGTCATTTACTACCGATATTACAAAATTAAGTTGTTGTATATAATGAGAATATGCCTGCCTCATCTTTCAAATATGCTTACCTTATCGCAAACCTCTTCTTTCTAGCTGTTTGGCTTCTTATCTTCCTAAAAGAAAAGCATTTAAGATTTTACAGACCTCGCAGGTTTACAGAATAAATAAAATTTGTTAAACTGAAATTGAGAAATGATATAAAAAAATTATTAAAAAATAAAAAAAGCTTTTTTTGTTATCTCTCAATTTTTTTAATTATTTTCTTCCTTTTATTTTATCTCACCATAAGCTACATTTATTGGTAATGAAGTAAAAAAGCTTTGTCTTGAGGCGAAAAGCAGATATCAAGGCGATTGTGTTGAAGCGTTAATTTCCCAAATAAATGATGAAAAACAAACCTTTAGAAAAAGAAATCAATCGATTTTGGCTTTGGGACAATTGGGCGATAAAAGAGCGCTTTTTGTTCTTGAAAAATATTATATTGGCAATATCCCAGATAAAGAGTCATTGGACAAAACCATTACTCAATATGAACTAAAAAAAGCAATCAACCTAACTAAAGGCGGATTAAATATAACTCGATGGGTATGGATTTCGATAGTTAACAAAAATTAACTTTAATTATCAACTTAAATATTCCTCAAATATTCTGCCTAAATAATCTATTTTTAATTTACTTATTAAAAATTTAGAGACGATCGTCGCAAAAAAATTAAAAATTACTTAAATTTGTTTTTGATAAATATCTTGCTATATCAATCTTTCTCAATCCACATATTTTAAAAAATACCTACGATCGTGGGTTAAAATTAAATAATTGATTATTAAAAAAATAAAGACGATCGTCGCGAAAATTTTAATGATAAGAATAATTAAGAATTAGCAAAAAGTTTCCAAAATTTTAATTATTTGGTAAATTAAATATGAATTACTATTTTTTGTCTCTATTAATTTATAAAAAAATATGAAAAAAACTATCACTCCTAATATTGGTTTCAACTCCTATATTAGCAGCCAATAAAGGGACAGAAGCGCAAGGAGTTAATTCACAACAGAATGCGATTCAAGATCAAAAAAGACTAATGTCTCCATCACCAACCGGTAATATGGTTCAAAATCAAAATCAGGTAAGAACTCAAAATCAAGGAGAGGAATCTCAAATTCAAACAAGCACCCAAGAGCAAGAAAATTTAGAAGAACCTCAAGAAACTCCTAAAGCTGATAATCAAGGGATGCCTAAAAAACTTTCTCCGCGAAGTCAAACCGCATTGGAACATATGAGTAATGTTGCCGCCCAAGTACAAGAAATTTTAACAACACGAACAACAAAAGGTGGTATTGGTGAGCAAGTCCGTCAGATCGCCCAACAACAAAAAACAGTTCAGGAGGAGAAAAAAACAATTTAGAAAAAGTCGATAATCGTCAAGGATGGTTAAAAACTCTTTTTGGTCCTAATTTTCAAGCCTTAAAAAATATGAAAAAGTTGATAGAACAAAATCAAGCGTGGATCGAAAATTCCGAGTTAAAAAATCAGTTGACTAATCAGGGTGAAATTGCTCAAGTAGAAGAAATGATGCAAGCATTAATTAATCAAAATACCGCCTTACAAGAGAGGATTAATCTTGAGCAACAATCAAGTGGTTTGTTTGGATGGTTATTTAAATTATTTGCTAAATAAAACCATATTGATTTATGATTGTAAAGATAGTCTTTTTATAAAGACTATCTTTGTTTTCTAAGGTAAAGGAGGTGAGCAAGGGTGAATAAAAATCTTCTCATCGCTGTTGCGGTAATTGTCCTCATCGGTGGCGTAATTTACTTTAATCAAAAAAATTCATTACCCAAAGAAATCAGTCAATTTAAATCAGCTGAGAAAAAAATGACTCAAGAGTTAGGGTTGGGGGAGGGAAAACCAAATATCCCATCATATCTTCAAGCAAAAGTCGATATCGATAAATGTGGCAAAGATGCTTTTTATGTTGAAGAAAAAAGTGCTGATTTTGTCAAAAATTACTGTCGGTTTTTAAGAGATAAAGGTTGGCAGTTGGTTCATCAAGACTATCCGGCTTGTGAGGATATCAAATCTTTTGGTGGCGGATATAATTATCAAAAAGGGGCGGAAAAAATTGCTATTTCTGTAATTAAATATGGTGATAATGCCACTTGTTTTTGGGTATTTAATAGAAAATAAACTGTGTTTATGGACTTAAATTTTTTATTTATTTTTTTGGTGTTTTAAATGGTTGGGTTGATTGGCGATACTTCGTTTATTTTTTAATTTTTTAATAAAATATTGTTAATGAAACTGGCTAAACTTTATCAACCACTTTCTGATAAAAGAGTTCGTTGCTTGGCTTGTTCTTGGTATTGTCAGATAGCTCCAAATCAAGTTGGGATTTGCGCCAGCCGTTATAATCAAAATGGTAAGCTTTATTCTTTAGTTTATGGAGAGGCGATTGGTTTGGATTTAGATCCGGTTGAGAAAAAACCTCTCTATCATTTTTATCCGGGAGAGAGTTTACTTTCTTTTGGGACGGTTGGTTGTAATTTTGGTTGCCTTTTTTGTCAAAATTGGGAAATGTCAAATTTAGTTAAAAGTTCAAAGTTAAAAGTTAAAAGTTTAAAAGATTCAATAAAAAAATTTATCGATTCAATGTCGGTGCAAATTACTCCAAGGGAAATTGTTGAAATCGCGGTGGAGAATGGAGCCAAAGGAATCGCTTATACTTATAATGAGCCGGCAATTTTTGTTGAGTTTGCCCATGACTGCATGGTTTTAGCTAAGAAAAAAGGACTGGTTAATGTTTTTGTTTCCAATGGTTTTGAGTCAAAAGAGACTTTTGATTACATTAAAGATTATTTAGACGCGATTAACATCGATTTAAAAAGTTTTCGCGCCGAATTTTATCAAAAAATCTGTCTGGCAAAAATTGAGCCGGTGAAGGAAAACATTAAAAGATATTTTCAGGTTGGGATTGAGACCGAAGTGACGACTTTGATTATTCCTGGCTACAACGATGATTCAAAAGAGCTAGAAGAGATTGCCAAGTTTTTATCTTCAATTTCCCCTGATTTACCTTGGCATATTTCTGCTTTTTATCCAGCATATAAAATGCTTGATGTCCCTCCGACACCGGTTAAGAAGTTAATCGCAGCCTATGAGATTGGCAAAAAAGTTGGTTTGCATTATATCTATGTCGGTAATGTTTATGATCCAGATCGCTCCGCCACTTATTGTCCAAAATGTAGCAAACCTTTAATTCAAAGAGAAGGTTATGACGTAAAAATTGTTGGTTTAAAGGAAAAAAAATCAGTTTGTCGATATTGCGGGGCAAAAATCTATGGTCGATTCAATTAGACAACCAGCAGTGGCAGGTAGTTTTTATCCATCAGAGAGAGATCACTTAGAAAAGATTTTGGAGGCACTTTTTCTAAAAGCAAAAAGTTTTCGAGCCGATCAAAAACCAAGAATTTTAATCGTTCCTCATGCAGGAATTATTTATTCCGGCAAGGTAGCGGCATCAGCTTTTTCACTTTTGAAAGGAAAAAATTATCAACGAGTGATTTTATTGGGTGCCTCCCATCATTATTTTTTTCAGGAAGCTACGATTGATAATTCTTCTTTTTGGGAGACACCATTAGGTCAGGTGCCATTAGACAGAAATTTAATTCAATTTTTAGTTAAAGATTCAGAGAATATTTCTCTTAATTCTCAGGTCCATCGACCAGAACACGATTTAGAGGTTGAGTTGATATTTTTACAAAAAGTTTTGTCTTCTTTTAAGATTGTTCCGATTTTAGTTTCCCAACCAACAAAAGAGACGATTGATGAGTTGGTAAAGAAATTGGAGGCAAGATTTGATCACCAAACGCTTTTGGTAATTTCAACCGATCTTTCTCATTATCCAAAAGGAGAAATTGCCAAGTTGGTTGATAAAAAGACTATTGAGGCGATTTTAAAGGGTAATCCGTTATTTTTTGAAGAAAAAGTGAGCGAGATCGAAGAAAAATTTGTCCCAGAGATTGAGACGGCACTTTGTGGGTTTTCTGCTGTGAAAGTTGGTCTTACTTTTGGAAAGTTATTAGGGATAGAGGAATATCAGTTGATTGATTATCAACACTCAGGCGATGTTTCTGGTGATAATTCATCGGTTGTTGGTTATGCGGCGATTGGTGGGTTTAAAAAAAGTCTAACCTCATCTTTAAAAATTTTAGATGAAGAAGAACAGAAACAGACTTTAAAGATTGCCAGAGGGGCGATTGAAAATCGATTAGCAAGGAAGGATTTAGAGCGGGTCAAAGTAAAAAGTAAAAGTTTATTTAAAAAAGGATACGGCGTCTTTGTTACCTTAAAAAAACAAGGACAACTCAGAGGTTGTATTGGGAGAATTGAAGACGATGAACCGTTAGAGATTTTGATTAAAAAAATGGCTTTAGAATCAGCTTTTTCTGATCCGCGTTTTCCTCCTCTTAATTCTTCTGAACTAAAAGATTTAGAGATTGAGATTACCATTTTATCACCACTAAAAAAAGTAAATTCTTATCAAGAAATTCGCTTAGGTCGAGATGGAGTAGTAATTGAGCGAGGATGGCAACGAGCAGTTTTTTTACCTCAAGTAGCCGAGGAGACCGACTGGGATTTAGAAAGATTTTTATCGGCTTTATGCCAAAAAGGAGGAATGGAGGAAAAGTGTTATTTAGATAGAGAGACAAAAATCTTTATTTTTCAAACCCAGGTGATTTGAATCTATCCATACCGGGGAGATTTTCAAACCTCGCAGGTTTGAAAATGGTTTGAAAGTTTTATCACTCTTTAATTCTTAGAGAAATTAAAAAGGCAATCATTAATATCAAAGCAGCAAAAAAATAAGGGGGGTCTTTTCCAAGAAGTTGAAATATTTTACCACCGAGAATAGGTCCAACAATTCTTCCTACTGCTCCAGCTGATTGAAGTATTCCTAAAGTCTCTCCATACTCATTTTTTTTAACATTTTCTGAGGTTAAGGCTTGAATTGTTGGATTGGCAAGACCATTACCCAGAGGGATAAAAAATAGAGAAAAATATAAAAAATTAGGATGAAAAGTAAAAGGAATTAATATCATTCCTAAAAACATAAAAACAAGCGAAGATAAAAGAATTTTTCGTTCATGAAATTTTTTGACAACAAAAGGTAATAATTGGGTTTGGAAAATGACGGCCAAAATACCGATATAAGTAAAAAACCAACCATTATCACTTGGTTGAAAATTAAAAGTTTTTTCTGTCCAAAGAGCAAAGATTCCTGTTTGAATTGAGAAAGCAAAATTTAATAAAAAGAAAATAATGACTAAAATTCCGATTGGGTATTCTTTTAAAACTTTTATCAATTGAGAAAGTGACAACCTTCTTTTTAAAGAAAAATGATTTTTATTTTTATCAACAACGGTTTCTTGGAGAAAAAAAAGGGTTGTTAAAACAGTGATTAATGAGATAATGGTGGCAAAATAAGCAGGTGTTGAATAAGAGATTTTAGATAAAGCACCACCAATTGCTGGACCAAAAATAAATCCTAATCCAAAAGCCGCACCAATTAATCCCATTCCCTTAGCGCGGTTTTCTTTGGTTGTTATATCAGCAATATATGCTTGAGCGATAGAGATATTGCCGCCAGTTATGCCGTCAATCAGGCGGGAAAGAAAAAGTAAAGGAAGATTATTAGCTAAACCAAGAAGTAAGTAACCAAAGGCACTGCCTAATTGAGAGATAATTAAAAGTTTTTTTCTTCCGTAGATATCAGAAAGGCGGCCAAGAACAGGGGAGGAGATTAATTGGAAAAAGGAGTAGGTTGCTGTCAAAAAACCAATTATTGAAGGACTGGCTTGATATTTTTCAGCGATGTAGGGAAGTAAAGGCAAAATGATTCCAAATCCTAAAAGATCGATAAAAACAATTAAAAAAATTGTCAGCAGTGATTTGTTGCTTTTCATAAATAAAATCTTTTTTAAGATTATGGTGATGTATATCTACCCAAGAAAGAGATAAATTTTACAAACTTAATTTTTTTATCACCTCCATCGGCAATAGAGCGCATTTTAATCTCGTTGGACCAAGATCGATTTTTAGAAGATTTAAAACTAATTTTTTATCTAATCTTTTAATTTCTTCAACCGGCTTATTTTTTAAATAACCGCAAATCATTGAAGCTGAGGCTTGAGAGATGATACAACCATGACCAGAAAAAGCGATATTTTTAATTTTTTTGTCAGAGATTTCCAATTCAAAATGAATAACATCACCACAGGAAGGATTATCACCACCGACTTTATGAGTCGGATTTTTCAAATGTCCGCGGAATTTTGAGTTTTTGTAATGGTCTAAAATTATCGTTTGATAGATGGTCATAATTTGATATAATCAAGGAGAAACCCTACAGCAAGGAGAAACCCTGTTGCAGGGTTTCTCCTTATTGAAAAACTTTGATACACTTTTTTAATCCCTCAATCAATCTTTCAGTATCTTTTTCATCGTTATAAATATAAAAACTAGCTCTAACAGTTCCTTTTTCAGAGTTGAGTCGTTGATGAAGGGGCATAGCGCAGTGGTGGCCAGCGCGGACGCAGACCCCTTCGTTAGCTAAAATTTGGGCG
>JBBIRE010000047.1:0-7311 GCA_037441985.1 Candidatus Roizmanbacteria bacterium | reverse complement strand
TTTCTTAAATCATTAATTTTAATCTTTTTATTATAGTAAAGTAATGGATCGGCTGATGAGGAAATGATAAAAACTTCATTAATCTGATTATTTTTTAAGTAACTTGATAAACCCTTCCAATCTTCGTGATGAAATTGCGAGATAAAAAGATAAATTAATGAAAAAAACAAAAAGCCACTTAGTAATATTTTCTTATTAAAATCGTCAGCAAAACTCAGTAAAATCGTACAAATCGGTATTAGATATAAGAATCTAAAATATTGAAGTAGGGGAGTGATAAAAGAAATAATAAAGCCTAAAATTAGAGGAAAAATTAATAAATAATATAATAAAACTTTTAACTCTAAATTTTTAATTTTTAATTTAAAATTTTTAAACAATAAAGAAAAAACAAAAAAAGTCCAACTACCTGAAATTAAGTAATACAACCATTTCGGATAAAAATCTATTCGGCCAATAGAAAATTTAACCGGGATTAATAATAAATTTTTAATATCTGCCTTTCCTAGAACTAGCGACCAATTTTTAACCTCCGTCAATGAAAATCTAGCATTAATTAATTGCTGAAAGAGAAGAGGAAAAATAATCAATAATGAAAAAATAATAAATAACAATGAAATAAAAAAACTTTTCCATTGTTTTTTAAATAGTAAATATAAAATGATAGAAAGAATAAAAAACATCGATCCGTAAAAAGTGAAAAAAGATAAACAAAAAAATAAATTTGTCAGTAATAAATTTTTAACTTTTAACTTTGAACTTTTAACTTCTAAAAAGTGATATAATCCAGCAATAATAAGCATAGTTGCCATCATATACATTCTTGCTTCTTGTGAATAATAAACAATCAAAGGATTAAATAAAAAAAATACCACTGCCCAAAAACCGACTTTTTCGTTTTTAATTTCTTTTCCTATTAAAAAAACAAACCATCCGGCAATTAAGCTAAAAAGGATTGACGGAAATCTTAAACTAATTTCTGAGTATCCAAAAAGATTTGTCCAAAATTTCATAAACAAATAATAGATTGGGGGATGAAAATCAAATGTTGAAAATTTACTAATGATTGATAAATAATTGTATTGTTGAACCACTCTTGCTGTCGTTGCCTCATCTAACCAAAGAGATTGATTAATATTAATCAGTCGAAGAAAAAAGGCAAATAGAATTATCAAAAAAAATTTCATCTTCATATTAATTTTTAAGCTCCTTTAATTTTCTTATATGAGAGAAAGTACTCTTTTTTCACCTCACTTTCCAAATTTTTTAGAATTTCAACCGCGTCGTGTTTTTGTGATTGATGGATTTTAATGGCTTTAATTTTTTTATCTAAATATTGAGTAAAATCAAAATAATAATCAATCTCTTCTTTAGAATAACCAGGCGGGAAAAAGATAGAATAATCTTTAATATTTCGCCTCTGTGTTTTGGATAAACAATAATAAAATAGATCTTTAATTTTTTTATTTTTTTCAACGATATGCGAACAAACCATAGCAACAAAAATATGATCTAAATGTCCACTGACACCTCTTAATTCGTAAGTCAACAGGTAATCTATTTTTAATTGACTAACGACTTCTTCAATTTTATTTCTTATTTCTTTATATAAATTATTACTTAAAAAACCGTCTTGATAGTTTAAAAAATAAATTTTTTTAATTCCTAAAATTTGAGCCGATTTTTCAACTTCTTTTCTTCTAATCTCGGCTAATGATTTCTTAATCTTTAAGGAATTTTTACCCGCACCCCCGTCCGTAACAATTAGAAGATAAAGATTATTTTTTTTTGATAGATAAGCAAGGAGTCCGGATGGACCAAAAGATTCATCATCCGGATGAGCAAAGACAGCGAGAATGTTTTTATTTTTGATTGATGGAAATTTCTTCATTTTATGTTATATTTTAACATCTATGAATGAAAAATATCTGATTCTTATTCGACATGGTGAATCAATCGGCAATATTAAGGGTAAAAAATTAGGAATTCATCTAAGTCTCTCTGACAATTCGCCACTGACAACCAATGGCTTATCCCAAATAAAGACTCTTGCTGATAGAATAAAACCAAAAATAAAAAATATAAATCAAGTAATAATTTATAGTTCACCGCTTTTAAGAACCCAGCAAACAGCAAAAATTTTAGCTCAAAAACTAGGAATAGAAAAATTGCATCTCGATAATAATTTGCTTGATGTTAATTATGGAAAACTCGAAGGAAAGAAATGGCAAAAGTTGATTTTTCAATACCCAGATTGGTGGTTAAAATTTCAAAAAGATAGATTAAACACTCCTTTTCCTGGTGGTGAATCTTATCAAAACGTTAAATCAAGACTACTAAATTTTTTTCATCAACAAATTTTGAAAAATAATAAAAAGATTAACTTCGTCATTACTCACGAAGGGATAATAAGAACTTTTCTCTCATTTTTAGATGATCGGTTTTTCAATCGATCAGTTTATCAATTTGAAAATGCAAAAATCTCAGTATTATTTTACCCAAATAATTTTTTTATCCCTTATCTTATTAATGGTAATGATTTATTTTTTTTAAAAAATAATAAACGATTGTTAGATCTCTGTCGTTGGTATTTAAATAAGAAAAGAATGTTTTTTTGTCTTAAACCAAAAAGAAATTTTTCTGATAATCAAGTATTAGAAATTAAAGAAAAGGGTAAAACAGTCCTTGCCAAGTTTATTCCTAAAAAGTTTGAATCTGATTACCAAAAGGAAAAAATAATTTTTGAAAAAGTTTATCTCAAATTACCTATTCCCCAAATAATCGAAGAAGAGAAAACAAATAAAGGAATATTTCTAATCAGAAATTATTTACCAGGAGAGATTGGAAAAAATTTTTTTAAAAACAAAATATTTAAGACTCAGCTTTTTCAAACATGGATAACAACACTTAAAAAAATTCATCAACTCAACCCTCATCTTTTAGAAAAACAAAATTGGAAAAAATTTATCAATCAATGGTTAGAAAATGATCTCTATATTTTAAAAATAATCAATTATCAACATCTTGACAAAATTGTTTTTTTTTACAATGAAAATAAAAAAAGTGCTTCAACGAATAATTTATCTTTTATTCATAATGATTTATCTTTTTACAATTTTTCTTTAATAAAAGATGGTAATAATCTAAAACTTTCAGGCGTCTGGGATTTTGAAAGAGCAATGATAGGGGATAAATACTGGGATTTAGCGGTTATTTTTAAAATCTGTTTTTACCCAAAATATATTAAAGATTTTTACCAGTTATTAAAATACTACATTAATAGACCAACCAATAAGATCTTTCGAAAAATACATCTTTATCTTTTAATGAATATCACCGGGGCCATCACTTATCGATATCAAAGGAAAAAAACAATTAAAAGGGAATTAAAGAATCTCGACTTTTTTGTAAAAAAATTTTTGTTATAATTTTCTATAATCGCGGGATTAGTTGAGCGGTTCAACGTCACCCTTCTCCGCCAAAAGGGCATAAAGCCCATTTAGGCGGACTCGCCATAATGCTTTAGCTTTAGGCAGGATTTACCCGCCATTAATGCGAAGCTTTAGGCGGGCAAGGTGAAAATGATTTTTATTTTTTATTATGTTTTATTACACCTACGTTCTCGAATGCAAAAAAGTAAATAATAAAACACACTTCTATATCGGTTTCAGCGAAAATCTTAAAGAAAGAATCGCAAAACACAAAAATAAAGAGGTGCAAACGACAAAAAAATTTGCTAAAATCAAATTAGTTTATTTTGAAGCTTGTTTAAGTAAAAATGACGCTATGAAAAGAGAAAAACAATTAAAGACAGGTTTTGGCCGAAACTATTTGAAAAAAAGATTAGAGAGCTATTTCAACCAATCGCGGGATTAGTTGAGCGGCTCAACGTCACCCTTCCAAGGTGAAGAGACGGGTTCAACTCCCGTATCCCGCTCTTAAAGAAAAAAGAAGACAACTAAACGTCACCCTTCTCCGCCAAAAGGGCATAAAGCCCATTTAGGCGGACTCGCCATAATGCTTTAGCTTTAGGCAGGATTTACCCGCCATTAATGCGAAGCTTTAGGCGGGCAAGGTGAAAAGACGGGATCAACTCCCGTATCCCGCTCAGATAAAAAAAATCTTACCTCCTGGTTAAGTAGATCTTTTGACTCTCTTCCAGCTCCTGCCAAGTATTGATTCCAATCCCAACTTTTACAAAAGGAATATTTAAAGCAGCTACTTTTAAACCCTGATCAGCAGCAATTTTAATTAAAGAATTAATATAATATTCACCGCTGATTTTAGATTTTGGGACTTTTTTAATATTTTTTTCCAAAAATTGATAATCAAAACAGTAAAAACCAGCGTTTAACTCTTTAACTTTTTTTCTAATTTCTGCCGGTGCATCTTTATACTCGATACTATCAATCACCTCATTTTTTTTATTGCGGATGATGTATCCCCAATGAAGTTTTTCGTTATCTTCATAATTAACTGAAATTAAACTCATCATTGCTTTTTCTTTTTGATGCAGCTTGATTAATTTTTCAATATCTTCTTTTTCATAAAACATGGTATGATCCCCATAACCAACTAAAACTAAATCTGGATTTAGTCTCAATTTCTTAATTTCCAAAATAGCCACTTTTGTTGCATGAGCGGTACCCAATCTTTTTTTTTGATAAGCATAAATAACCTTTTTATTTTTTATCACCTGTTTTACTGATTGATGAAAAGCGCCAATAACAACAATCGTTTTATCAGCAACTTTTTCCATTAATTCAACCGAATAAAGAATTAAGGGCTTGTTAAGAAAAGGTAAGGTCACCTTATTGGCAATTTTTGCTTTAATCCTTGTTCCTTTTCCGGCAGCAAGAATGATTCCAATAATCATATTAGTAATCCCATCCTTTTGGATGAATATTATACCATTTGATAAGAGAAGAAACTGAGTCTTTGATTGTTCTTTTTGGTTGCCAACCTAAAATCTTTTTTGCTTTTTCGATAGAAGCAATCATTTTCGCATATTCGCCTTGTCTTGCTTTACCTTTTTTTCTTTCTATTTTTTTACCGGTAATGGATTCAACTTGATTAACAATTTCCAAAACCGAATTGCCTATTCCTGTGCCTAAATTAATGATTTCTGTCACTCGACTGCCGTTTAAACTTTCTAATCTTTTTACTGCTAGCATATGAGCTTCGTTTAAATCAACTACATTAATATAGTCACGAATTGGAGTCTTATCAGGGGTATCGACTTCGGGACAAGTTAAATGAAACTCCTCAATCCCTAAAGCCCCTCGTACTGCGTTTTGAACTAAAAGAGATGATGGTTTTTTAGAATCACCGATCAACCCATCATCAGAAGCGCCGCAGACATTAAAATATCGCAAAATAATATAATTCAATCCTTTCAATCTGCCAAAGCATTCAATGGTTCGCTCAACCATCCTTTTTGATTCACCATAAGGATTGGTCGGATTGGTTGGATGATTTTCATCAATTGGCACATATTGAGCTTCACCATAGACAGCGCAGGTGGAGGAAAAAACTAAATTTTTGACATTAAATTTAATCATTGTTCGAAGAAGATTTAAGGAACCAACAACATTATTCTGAAAGTACTTCTCTGGATTTTTCATTGATTCATCAACCAAACAAGAAGCCGCATAATGAATAATCACATCAAAGTCAAACTCACTCACATTTTCTGGCCAATCCTTAACTAAATCAACCTGATAAAATTGGAATTTTTCTTGTCCAAATTTTTTTTGAAGAAGTTCTAGAGGTTGTCGATAACCAGTTGAAAAATTATCAATACCCACTACTTGATATCCATTTTGAAGAAAAAGGTAAGTAGCTATCGAACCAATATAACCACCAGCCCCAGTGACTAATATTTTTTTCATTACATTTAATTTTAACAAAAATTAGTCAAAATTATGAAGTTGAAAAATTTGTAATTTGATTATGAGTATAATCTATTAAACTAAAGTAAAAACAAATGATTTTCAATCAATTTCCGTCAAAATAAATATGAACACAAAAAAAGTTCTCATTATTGGTGCTTTTGGTCAGATTGGGACCGAATTAACTCCAGCATTAGCGAAAATTCTCGGAGAGAAAAATATCGTTGCCCTTAGTCATTCAAAGATTAATCAAGACTCTTCAGCAATAATTGAAAAAGAGGATGTTCTTCAACCAAAAATTATTGTTGACATAATAAAAAAATACCGAATTGATACGATCATCAACCTTGCTTCTTATCTTTCAGTAAAAAGTGAAGCCGATTCTCAAAGAGCCTGGCAAGTAAATCTAATCGGTCTAAAAATGTTTTAGATATCGCTAAAGATTACCAGCTAAAAGTCTTTTGGTCCTCATCAATTGCTGTTTTTTGGTCCAACCACTCCTAAAATAAAAACCCGCAGGATACAATCATTGAAACAACAACGATGTACGGTCTTACCAAAAGAGCTGGAGAACTTCTCTGTCAATATTATTATTTGAAATATGGGGTTGATGTTCGCTCTGTTCGTTATCCGGGTCTTTTAGATTACAAAACCCCGCCTTCGATGGGGACAACCGAATATGCGAAATGGATTTTTTATCACGCCATTGAAAAGGGATATTATCTCTGTCCGCTAAAAAGCAACACTGTTTTTCCGATGATGTATATGGAAGATGCTATTAAATCAACCATTAAAATCATTATGGCTGAAAAAGAAAAAATAAAAATTAGAACCAGCTATAATTTGGCTGCTTTTTCTTTTTCTCCTCAAAATCTTGCTTAAGAAATTAAAAAATTTTTACTCCATTTCGAAATTAAATATCAAATTGATGAAAATATTAAAAAAATCGCTGACTCTTGGCCTAGATCAATTGATGATTATCAAGCAAGAATTGACTGGGGACATGAAGTTAACTTTGACTTTCATAAAACTGTCAAAATCCTTTTTGAGAATATTAAAAGAAAATTAACTAATAATAAAAATGAATAATTTTTTCAAATTAATGTATCGGTCACATACATTTCAGACTCTCGAGGTAAAATTTTTAACAGATAGTTAAGAGGTGAAATATTGTCTAGACTTTTATGAACACGTTTTGTCTCCTCCGATTCTAAGGACAAGTTATACCATACTAAATAATCAACTAAAGCATTGTTAAAATCAGCGATATCCTCTAAAGCTAAATGCTTATTGCCATCAATAAACTCCTCTTTTAAAGTTCTATTGGCTCTTTCAATAAAAGCATTAATCTTTGGACATCTTGGATAGATAAATACACGCTTAATGTTTTTTTGTTTAAGATAAGAATCAAACTCTCCTA
>JBBIRE010000046.1:0-7336 GCA_037441985.1 Candidatus Roizmanbacteria bacterium | reverse complement strand
TTAAAGCATCATTTGATAATTGGCTAACGGGATGTTCAATAATTGCTCTAGTAGTTGCGCCGATCCTTTAAGGATATAAACCGGTAATGAGCCGTAATTAAAAAAATTAGGATTTAATTGATTAAAGAAATTAATTCTGTCGGTAACCATAATAATCATTCGTTCGTCCGGATGGAGGTGGAATCCTTTATCCCAATCAATACCGTATATCCTTAGAGTAAAAGCAATAATGATAATGAATAATAATAAAATAGATTGTTTTTTCATCGACATTTAATTATACTTTAAATATATTATGTTGCCAATACTTTTGACCATTGGTTCAATTAAGATCTATACTTTTGGCGTGTTTTTAGTCTTGGCTTTCTTTTGGGGGACTTTTTTTTTGTGGAGGTTGATTCGTTTAACTGCTTATAAAGAAGAAGAAATTTTTGATGGTTTATTTCTTTCACTCTTTTCAGCGATATTTTTTTCTCGTCTTTTTTACGTTATCGCTAATTTTTCTGAATTCGGTTTTAATCCTTTAAAATTTATCCTGATTAATGGTTATCCTGGTTTTTCTTTAAATGGAGTTTTTTTGGGCGGAATTATCTTTAGTTATTTATATTTTTTTTTCAAAAAGAAAGATTTTTTGGATTTATTTAATTATTTTGCCACGTCAATTTTTTTGTCATTAGGTTTTGGGTTTTTGGGAATTTTTTTTGCTAGCAAGTCCACTTTTCCTTCTCTTTTTCTCTCAATGGTTTCTTTTATAAGTGCGTTTTTATCGTATCAAGTTTTAATGAATTATCGAAAGGGGATTATTAACAAAAACTTCAATTTTATTTTTTTTATTCTTATTATCTCTTTAATAAATCTTATTACCAGCTCCGGGTTATCACAAAAGTTATTTTTAATATCCGTCTTGACAGGTGGGGGGTATGTTTTATACTATTTTAGAATTACTATTTTGAAAAGAATTACAAGCTTTTTTTTAACAGTAAAAAAATATGGTAAAAAAATTTTCTCAAAAGGAGTTAGAAGAGATAAAAAATAACCTATTAGAGACAAAAAAGGAATTAGAAAAAAGAATCGAAGTCTTAAAAACAGAAGATCCTTTTACTGATCCTGATCATGCGAGCGATAATGCGGCTGTTGATACTGATGTGAGGGAACAGGAAGGGCATGAGAGAATAGAGGTGCAGGTGAAAGACTTAAATGAAAAAATCGCTAATATTCGTCTCGCCCTTAAAAAAATTGAAACAAAAAAATACGGAATTTGTGAACGGTGTCAAGGAATAATTCCTAAAGAACGATTAAAAATCCTTCCTGAAGCCCGTTTCTGTGTTGCTTGTGAAAGAGAGATGAAAATTGGGGTATAACTATGATAAGATTTTTTTATGAGTGATCTTCCTTTTAGACTTTTATTTCTAATCTGGCTTTTTTTAATGATTCCTTTTGTCAGCAGTGTTTTTTTTTCTCGTTACCTAAAACTTAGCCCTTTTTTTGGTTATGTTGTTGGTGGCGTCATTATTAATCTTTTTTTCAGGAATTTATTCCCAAAACAGTTTATCGGTAATTTTTCTATTTTAGGCTTAAATCTTTTGATTTTTACTCTTGGTTTTCAGATAAATTTCAATCAAATTTTAAGGCTGAGTCGGTGGGTAATTGGTGGAGGTTTGCTTCAACTTATTTTCAGCGGCTTTTTAATATACCTTCTTTGTTTATTTTTCAAATTTTCCCTTATTGAATCATTGTTTTTAGCCGTTGCCTTTTCCACCGCCTCAACGGCAGTTGTTGGTAAATTAATTCAGGAAAAAGGAGAAGAAGGCTCATTATTAGGCGAACTAGCTCTGGGACTGTTAATTTTTCAGGATGTTACCTTAATTCCTTTATTAATTATTTTGTCTTCTTTCGGTGAAAATCAAAGTTTTTGGCAATTTTTATCTTCGTTAACTTTCAATTTAATTAAAAGTGGTTTTATTTTATTTTTTGTTTATTATTCAGGACAAAAGATAGTTCCTTTTATTTTTGATAAAATCAGCCGACTTTCAAAAGAACTGTTAAACTTTTTAACGATTATCTTTATCATCAGCGTTTTGCTGCTTTTTTCTTATTTTGGCATTTCTTCAATTTTGGCTTCCTTTATTGCTGGTATTATTTTAGCTCAAACGTTTCAGCATTATCATATTTTTGCTGAAATTCGGCCATTAAAAGAAATCTTTGTCATTATTTTTTTTATTTTTTTAGGATTTTTTGTCGATCCAAATTTAATTTTGGCTCATTTTTTAAAGATTAGTTTATTTTTAATGTCTCTTTATTTAATAAAAATTTTCGTCGTTTTATTTATCTTTCTTTTTTTTAAATTTCATACCAAGACCGCTTTTTTTTTAGCACTGATGCTTTCTGGATTAGGTGAGGATGCTTTTATTATTCTTTTTCAAGGTTTATCCTCAAAAATATTAGGTTTTGAGAGTTATAATTTCGCTCTGATTTTGATCTTAGTTAATTTTCTTTTATCGCCGATTATCATCAATTATCGCGATCATATTTATCTGAAAATAAGAAAATTTATCAAAAAAAATTTGTCCTTTTTAGAAAAGTATCTCGTTTATCATTTTGAAAAAGAGGTCGCCAATATTAATGTTTTAGAATTTAAGGACCATATTATTTTGTGCGGCTATGGGCGGGTTGGTTCTTTGATTGGCTACGCCCTTAATTTAGCTAATATTCCCTTTATTGCGGTTGATTATAATTATCATATTGTTGAAAAAGCAAGAAGAAATGGAGTTAATATTATCTATGGCGATCCGACTGATATTGATGTTTTAGATTATCTTCAGTGCGAAGAAGCCAAAGCGATTATTGTCGCTTTACCTGATCGTTTTTCTCGCGAAACCGTTATTTTTAATGCCCGAAAACTTAATTCCAATATCGTTATTTTTGTTCGCGTCCACCACGACATTGATCGTTTAAAAGCTAAAGATCTTGGCGCTCATGTTATTGTTCAGCCGGAGATTGAAGCCTCAATCGCTATTATTAAAAAGATAATGATGATTAAAGGTTTTAGCAAAGAAAAAATCGCTAAAAGAATCTCTGAATTACGAAAAATTTATTAATTTTATGAATCAAAGAAAGAGAAAAAAAAACTTTTTTAAAAAAATTAATACTTTTTATTTTCTATTATTCATTATTATTTTTTTAGGCTTAATTAGACTGATGATTGATTTTTCTCGGTCCATATTCTTTGTCAAAAAAGACAGAATTAATCTTGTTTTTTATAGCCAGAAAACTCAATACTATTCATTAGATACTAAAAAAAAAGTTAATTATTATTTAAATTTCCCCGCCGATTTAAAAATGAATGTCCCAGGTGGTTATGGCAAGTATCGTTTAGGCGGAATTGGTAAACTGATTTTTTTAGAGAAAAAGCCTTGGTTGTTAATCTCGATATTTAGCAATGCCACCAGTTCTTTTCTTGATTTTTATTTTTACTTTAACCAACCAAAAATTTATTATGGTTTTCAAATTAATGACGAATTAAGTTATCCTTCTTTAGGAATGCTTTTTTATTCTTCCTCAAATGCCAGTTTTTTTGACCGACTTTATCTTTTTTATTATTTTTTAAAAACGCGGAAAAACACATTTTCTTCACTTCCATTAGTTTATGATGAGAAAAAACAGTGGGATGAGAACAAATTTTTTAGTTTAACTCAGGGATATTTTTATCAAGAGAATTTTTATCATGAAAATCTTAATTTACAAATAATTTATCCAACGAAAATAAATGACAATGACTTTTTTTTATCTCAGTCGTTAAACTCATTAGTGAGGGTGATTGAAGGCGGGGGAATTCGAGTGAGCGACTTAACACCGAGGTTAAAGGATAAAGGCGGGTGTTTTGTGGTTGAGGACAAAGAGAATTTTTCAGCGACAAGTAAAAAGCTAGCCGAATTTTTTAATTGTCAGTTAAAGAGAGAAAAAACCGATCCTTACGATGTGATTTTAATCTTAAATGATGAAGCAAAGCGATGGATTTATTAAATAATTAAGTTGAAATTAGTTAAAATCGGTTAAATCGGTTAGAACTGGATTAGAGAAATAAATTTCATTTTCAAAAAATATGTTAATTTTAACCTTTTTAGTTATTTTCATCATTTCTTTTATCCTTGCTTTCATTTCGATGAAAGATTTTCAGTATCAGCCGCCAAAATTAATGTTTTTTCAAAAAAAAATTGGAAGAATTATTTTTTTTAAAAAAGGTGTCAAGCATTATTCTTCTTCATTTTCTTCTTCATCAACAGGCAAATCAAAAGAAAAATAATCTTTTTGCTCATCAAGTGTTTCTGCCAATTCTTCAATTTCATTTTCTATCTCTATTTCGTCTTCTGGCTCTAGATTTTCTTCATTTTCAAGATCCCTTAATGATTGAATGTTTGATTGGAGGTTTTTTGGAAAAGAAACAAAATTTTTGACTCGATTGCCTTTTTTATCCTCTTTGATAAAAACAACCACTTTTTTTAAAGTAATTTCTTTAATATAACACGAGTATTCGGATTTGGCTTTAGTGAATAAGATTAAACGATGGGAAAGATCGTCGGGGATAGAGCCGACATATTGATTTTTTTCGGTTCTCACTTCCACTTTTCTTCTTCTTATCTTGAAAATCATTTTTTGACCGATATTAAGTTGAGCTAAAATATTTTTTTGACCTAAATTGATTAATTCAACGGCGGTTGTTCTTCCCGGCACCTCAAGAAAAAGATTAGGATCGATAATTAAATTTGTTTTTTGATATCGAGGAATTTTCTTTTCCTTAAGAATTTTAATTTTTTCTAAAAACTCTTGAGCAACTGAATTCACCTTTTGGAGCTTTAAAACTTTTTTATAAATTTTTTCGGCATTTTCCCAATCGTTATTTTGAAAATAGGCAAATCCTAAACGAAGCAGGGCGTCGAGATTGTTCTTATCACTTTTAAGAATTTTTTTATTTATTTTTATTGCTTTATCCCATTGATTATTAATGGCAGCCTCAATCGCTTTTTTTTCTAATTGTTCAATATTTTCCATATTAATAATGAAGTATATCATAAAGTTGACTATGTCAATATTAATAAATTAAT
This sequence comes from Candidatus Roizmanbacteria bacterium, assembly GCA_037441985.1. Classification (GTDB taxonomy): domain Bacteria; phylum Patescibacteriota; class Microgenomatia; order UBA1406; family GWC2-37-13; genus JBBILO01. The sequence goes on along the minus strand of JBBIRE010000046.1, from coordinate 2,234 downwards.
AATTAATAAATAATAATGAATAAAGAAAGACGATAAAAATAGTTATTAAAGTCAAAAGGCAAAAGGCAAAGGTTAAGTTAGTATAAAGGTGTAAAAATGTAAAAGAGTGTAAAGGTTGAAATCAGTTGAAATCGGTAGTCGGTTGAATCAGTTAAATCGGTTAAATCAGTTAACTGATTACTAGTTTTGCTAATTAGTAAGTTGTTTTCCTTTGTCGTTTCAGTCATGCGAACCTGCCATCTGAATCGGAGAGTCTGAAGAAAGGAATCTAGCGAGCGAAGCGAGCGCAGTATTAATAAAAATAACAAATAACTAATAACCAATTTTTAATCAATGTTTTAATAATTAATAAAAAATAATATTAAATATTGACTTATTGATTATTGAATAAAATTAATTATTAATTATTGGTTATTTTAAATAAATAAGTTGACGGGCCGGCTTGTTTAGCAATTGAATACCGAAATAATGAAATAAGATATAATATAAAATATATGGCCGGACATTCAAAATGGGCTAATATTAAAAGGAAAAAAGAAGCTTATGATAAAATTCGGGGTAATTTATTTTCAAAACTTTCTCGTTTGATTACCGTCGCCGTTATTGAAGGTGGAGGAGTGACCAATCCCGAACACAATGTCAAATTGAGATTGGCAATTGAGAAAGCTAAAGAAGCCAATATGCCCAAAGATAAGATTGAACGGGCAATTAGTCGGGGATTGGGCCCTGAAAAAGATCAAATAAGAGAGATTGTCTATGAAGGATTTGCTCCTCACAACGTCTCTTTAATTATTTTGGCGACAACTGATAATCCAAACAGAACACTTTCTGAAATAAGAAATGTTTTAGATAAATACGGCGGAAAAATCGGCGAAAAAGGAACAGTGTCTTATCTTTTTGATCAGCTTGGGAAAGTAATAATTGAAAAAGGGTCATTAACTGAGGAGGAAATATTTGATTTAGCTGATCAAATTCAAGCAATAGATTTTGAAATAATTGATAATCAATGTCTTTTTTATATTCCATTTACCAATATTGGAAAAGCAAAAGAAGTTTTTAAAAACAATAAAATTTTAGAATTAGAAACAATATACAAACCAAAAATGCCTATTTCTTTAACCCCAGATCAAAAACAGAAGAATAATTTATTAATAAACGAAATAGAAGAATTGAATGATGTTCATAAAGTTTTTTCAAATTTTATTAATGCTTAAAAAAAAATTTCTTAAAATTGAAAAGCGCCTTCGTTTTGTTGTTTCAACCTTCATTATCACCTTAATTTTTCTTTTTTCGACTTTCTTTTTCTTTGATAAGGCGATATTTTTCGTTCCCTTGCTGATCTTTGCCAGCTATTTCTTAACTTATTTTTCGATTTTAGAGGATATTAAAAAAATTGAATGGTTTACCCTTTTTCTTCCTCAAATTTTGTTCCTTGTTGCTTTGTATTTTTTTTATTTTTTATTTCCAGGCCGTTGGTTAACCAGATTGCCAATCATAATTTTTTTAGCCATTTCTTATTATGCTATCTCTTTGAGTTCAAATATTTTTAACGTTGGGGTAGAGAAGAGTTTGCAATTGTATCGGCCGGCATTTTCTGTTAGTTTTCTTTATCAATTAATTACTTTTTTTCTCTTTCTCCAAGTAATTTTTTCATTTCATTTTGGTTTTTTAATTAACGGTTTTATTATTGGTTTAATTAGTTTTATTCTTTCTGTTTACTTTTTTTGGACAAGAGATTTGCAACCGCAGATTACTAAAGAAATGATTAAATACGGTTTTTTTGTCGCTCTAATTATTGTTGAGATCGCCACTTTATTTTCTTTTATTCCTATTAATTATTCGATTCTTTCATTGTTTTTAGTTTCTAATTATTATGTGACTACCGGCTTGATTCATAATTATTTAAGTAAAAGTTTTTATAAAGAAACCATTCGTGAATATTTAATTGTCCTTATTGTCACCTCGTTAATGATGCTTCTTTCAATACAATATTAGTTTAAATTAGCTTTAAATCAGTCAAAGTCGGTGGCAATCAGTTAAAATCAGTTAAAATCAGTTAAATCAGTTAAATCGGTTAAATCGGTTAACCCGCCTAAAGCTTCGCATTATTGGCGGGCAGGTCAGTTGAAATCGGTTGAAATCAGTTGGAATCGGTTGAATCAGTTAACTGGTTAATAGTTTTGCTAATTAGTGAGTTAGCTGGTTAAGATTAAGTTAAAAGTTTAAAGTGAAAA
>JBBIRE010000045.1:0-7358 GCA_037441985.1 Candidatus Roizmanbacteria bacterium | reverse complement strand
AGTTACCGCCTATGACAGTGAAGATAGTCAATCTTCAGTGTTTATCGAAGGGAGCGCTGGTTTGATTGCAGCCCAAACAATAAATCTCTCTAGTGGGAATGCCTCTTCAAACAATTGGACGATTAGCAATTACTCAACAAACAAGATTTATTCGCAAGACGTATTTGCTTCCTACATTCAATCAAGAAAGGACAATCAAGTTACTTCTTTAGATACCAATCTTTCTTCAGAAAAGATTAATGTAGTTCAAGGAAATTTAGTTGTTAACAACACAAACATAAACAATTTAATCGGCAACATTACTTTATTTGTTGATGGAGATGTTGAGATAAACATAAATGGAATTTTTAATACTGGTGGTTCTTTAGCAATAATCAGCAAAGGGAAAATAACTTTTGCTCCTTCGGTTACCGAAGCTCACGGGTTATTTATTGCCGATACCATTGAAACTGGAAAGACAACCAATCAAGGACTGAAAATTATTGGCAATATGGTTGCTTTTTCTAACTTTATTAATAATCGACAATGGAAAAACAAAACAAAACCATCAGTTTTTGTTGTTTTCGACGCAAAAGTTTATTTAGATTTACTTGAGCAGTTATCTGTGGCAAAATATGAATGGAGGCAATTGCAATAATTTTATGAAAAATCAAAGACAAAAAGCCCAAGCGCTGTTAAGTATTATTATGTTGTTAGCAACAATTCTTTCGATTGTTATTACCACTGCTTTTCGGGCTTCAACAGAAACTCAGCTAACAAAACTTGAAGAAGAAGAAAAAAAAGCTTTTGCGGCGACTGAGGCAGCGATTGAGGCGGTTTTAAAACAAGGAACAGGAGAAGTTCGGATAAACGAGATTGGCGGTTTTGACAACTATCGGGGCGGGGCAAAAATTGAGAATGTTCGTTCTAAAGATTTTATTACCCGCCTCCTTCAAAAAGATGAACAATACACTATTTACTTGTCTACACCTCAACTAGACCAATCCGGCAATCTTAATTTTAACCAATTAGGAGAACCGTATTACTCTGGAGATTTAAATATTTGTTTTAATGATTCGGTAAACAATAATAGCGCTTTAGAAATAACCTTAATTAAACAAGACAATTCTATTAATCGATATGTTATTAATCCCAACAACAAAACAGTTGTTAGGAACGGGCTAGCGGCTTCTCCAAATAATAATTCTACTAATTGCCCGGCAGGCAATTTTCAAGACTACTACCGACTTTCATCGATTTCAAACACTAAATTGTTAGTTGTTAGAACAATAAATTCTCAGACAAAAGTTGGTTTTCGTGGAACAAAAAACCTACCAATTGAAGGAAAGACCATTCATTCAGATGTTACTTCCCCAGGTGGCGCTAATAAAAAAATTGTTTTTTTTCAGTCTTATCCTCAGATACCACTTGAATTTTTTGTAACCAGTTTTTAAACTAAATTATATGCTAAAAAACAACCGACAAGAATATTTTCTTACAATCATTCTTGTTCTAATAGCACTGATTGTTGTGGGATTGGGATTTTATTATTTAACTTTTTTTAGAGCCGGAGTAAAAAAACCAACCAAAACAACGAAAGAAAAAGTAATTAGCATTGTTCCATCTATTGTTGTATCAGTAAAAAGCGATCTACCACAAATTAGAAAAGATGAAGATACCGGAAAAGAAATAATCGAGATTCCTTTTAACTACGAGGTTCGATCAATTTCTGATAGGGAAATTATTTTAGGCAAACCGGGAGGGGATAAAGATGCGATTATCTCATACCCGAGTGAAATTTTTTCTAAGATTAAGGTCTTTTTAAACAAAAAAGAGGGAACAGCAAGCGGCTCGCTTTCAGATATTAAAACCAATCATTTAATTAAAGTTTTTAATATTAATCGAGGAGAGGAAATCCGCTTTTATATTTTAAATCCATAAAACTATAATCTTGCTCTTTGAGCGATTTCTGCCTCAATCAATTCTTTTGGCCGACCATATTTCAGACGTGAGAGTTCAATCACTGCTTTAGCGATTTTTTCGTTTGCCCCGGCTTTCCATTTTTTCATATCTTTAGTGAGATCGACCGAGAATGGTGATACCGGTTCATTATCAACAATCGTTTTCATATAAGCATGAAAGCGTTCAACATTGATTAAATCGGTTTCAGTAAAAACTGGTTGGAATTCACGTTGTAAATATGAAGCATCAGTGACACCAACACGGAAAGAGACCAAAGTGCCAACATTGCCAAAAACCGCATTTTTTACCTCTTCTTCCATCTGACCAATAAATTGGTTGGCAACGGTTAAATTTAAATGGTACTTTCTTGCCTCAGACAAAATGGTGGCAAAATCAGGGGTAGCAAAGTTTTGGAACTCATCAACAAAAAGGAAGAAATCTCGTCTCTGCTCTTCTGGAATTTCCTGACGACTCATCGCCGCCACAAGAATTTTTGGGATTAAAACCAAACCTAAAAACGATGAATTTTCCTCACCCAATTTTCCCTTAGAGAGATTGATAAGAAGAATTTTTCCTTCATCCATCACCCTACGAAAATCAAAAGCTGATTTTGATTGGCCGATAATGTTACGCATTGTTTTATTAGTGACGAAACGACCAAATTTAGAAACAATATAATCTAGAACCTCTGATTTATGAAAGTCTGATGTTTGAGCAATTTGGTCAGTCCAATAGCGACGAACAATTGGATCTTGAACCTTAGGAAGTAATTCTTGGACATATTTTGAGTCGGTTAAACAACGAACTACCTCAACAAAGGTTGTTCCGGGTTCGCTCATCACCGTCAACATCGCATTTCTCACTGCATGCTCAAATCGTGGACCGATAATACCGGTTCTTTGAGGGTCGTAAAGTTTATACATCAGGTTGATAATAGCTGTCGTGATAAAATGTTTTTGTTCTTCATTATAAGCTTCAAGAAGATTTAGTCCCATAGGTCGCTCGGTGTCTGATGGATCAAAATAGATAACGTCCTCAGCGCGTTCTGGAGGAATATACTTAATGATTTCATCGATTAAATCACCATGAGGATCGATAACACAAACCCCATGACCAGCTTTAATATCTTGAATCGCCATATCGTGAAGAAGAACTGATTTACCAACGCCGGTTTTCCCAATGATATAAACATGGCGTTGTCTATCCTTTTGGCCGATGTATACCGGTCTTTTAATCCCTCGATAATATCCTTGACCGATATAAGTGCCACCACTGGTTGGCACTTCGGCCGGAACTGGGGCAGTTTTGGCTTTTAGCCATTGAATATGGGGTGTTTCAACCGTTTTATTTGGGAAATGAAAAAAACTTGCTAATTCATCAGTGCTAAAAATTGAAATTGATTTCCAAAATGGTAATTCAAAAACAGGAAAAAATTTGTAAATAAAATTAATCATAAAACCAGCTTTAAAGAGAATTTTTGCCGATTTCAAACTGTTAAGATCCGAATTAAACTGGGTAAAGGCATTTTTAATATTTTTTAGATGAATATCGGCCATTTCTTTTGTTTTGGCCGAAACAACAAAACGGATTGTCGTTTCAAAGCCTGGTTTTGAACATTTATCATCAATTTTTTCTAAAATCTTAGGATCGGTTTTGAAAGTCGCTTTTTCTGGGTTGGCCTCATTTTTTTTAACTGAAGCAACATAAGATTTACCGTTTTTTTTCCATTTGCCTGAAGCTGGTCGGATAAGATATTGAATCATTGCCCCTTCCCCTTCACTCATTTTTGAAAGGGCAGAAGTTAAAGCCAAAAGAGAATCCGAAGGAAGTTCTTTATAAGTTTTAAAAGGATAATAAGAGACTTCTTTTTGAACTAAAGCTCCAAAAGCCACCTTACCGTTCTCCGAATAAATATTTGGTTCATCTACTCGGATAATGTCAGCATTAGGATAATAGCCATAAATGGTTTTTTCCACTAAATCAATAATTCGCGACGGGGCAGAAACATAAAAACGAATTTCCGCTTGTTTGCCAACAATTTCAAATGCGATAACATCATCAACGTCAAAAAAAGCCCGCCAACCACTTTTTTTAAGAGAAGAAAAGGCGGTAAACATCTGCTCGGCGATATCGATCTTAAGCTCATTATCTTTTGGGAGTTTGACTTCAATCGTGACCATTTCTAAAGAGGTTTTTTCACGTTTTTTAATCCGCTGATAAATGGCTAGTAAATAAATTAATAATAAAAAAATAATCGCCGCGAGAATGCCGCTGATTAAAGCGATTAACAAAGTGAATAATCGATCAAAAATAATTTGATAATCGACCATTTCCATAATAACAGTATATAAAAAATGGTTAAAATATAATATGCGAAAAAAAGAAAAAAAAGGGAGAAAAAAAATTACTCAAAATAATTCTTGGAAAACTATTTTATCAGTTTTTTTATTGATTTTTTTAGGTGTTTTTCTTCTTTTAAATATTTATTACTCGCAAAACCTATCGCCATTATTAATTTCCTTAACAAAAAAAAACGATTATCAGTCAGTTGTTTCTTATCTCAAAAAAATTGAAGGGACAAAATATTTTTCTGAAGAATTAAAGAAATATCAAAGGATTTATGGCGATAGATTATTAACCGATGTTTTTGCTGATAAAGTAAAAATTGAAAAAACGATTAAAGAATTCGAACGGTTATTAAAAGTTAACCCAAACAGTCGCGATCTTCTTTATTGGTTGTATCGACTAAACAAAATGATTGGCAACCAAGAAAAAGCAAAAGAATACATCAATAAAGCAAGAGAGATTGATCCGATGATAAAAGAGTAACACATTAAAAGTGGAACTTAGAACGTGGAACGTGGAACGTAGAACGTTAAACATTAAACTTCAAACATTAAACAAGAAAAATTTCTAATTGACTTAATTAATTTAATTCTACCCTCCGAATCGGAGGGCTAAATTCTAAACAATAACCAATAACCAAATTCCAAACAATAAATAAATTCCAATAATTAATAGACCAATAACCAAATTTTTAATTTTTAATTTTTAATTTTAAAACAATTTTTAATTTTTAATTAACAACGTATTTCCAACGTATTTCCATCGTGTTTCTAATCTATTTCATCAATGAATAGATTCCTCGACTCCGTCCCATCAAAGTCGAAACTTCGCTCGGAATGACAAAATGTTGTTAAATGTCATTCCCAACCTAATCGGGAATTTTATCCCCATTGTCATTCCCGTAAAAACGGGAATCACGTTTCTTGTCATCCCGACCGAAGTCCCGTCATGACTGGATGAAACGAGTCGAGGGATCTCTCTTTTGTCATCCCGACTGAAATGGAGGGATCTCAAAGGAAAGCAAAAAGAGAATTTAGAACTTGGAACGTAGAACTTAGAACATCCAATAGTCAATCTAAAATAATAAAAAACTTTTAACTTTTAACTTGTCCTTTTGACTTTTGAATTTTGAATTTTGAATTTTTATATAATAATTCTATGCTAACCCAAGTCCGTTTATACATTAAAGGTGATGTCATTGGCGTTGGTTTTCGCGCTTGGACGAAAATTCAGGCAAAAATCAATGGTGTTTCTGGCTGGGTGAGAAATGTTTATGATAAACCAGAGGTTTTTGGAGTGAGCGGTGGGGTGGAGGCTTTAATTCAAGGGGAAAAAGAAAAGGTTGATAAAATGATTGAGATCCTTCGTCAAGGTCCTCCAGTGGCCCATGTTCAAGAGGTTGAGGTTATTCCTGAAGAGGTGAAAGAGGTATTTCAGGGATTTGAGATAAGAAAGTAACAAACAACTAACAACTAACATCTAACTTCTAACATCTAACATCTAACGTCTAACACCTAACGTCTAACACTTAACAAATAACGTATAACGTAAAACTTAGAACTTGGAACACAAAACACAAAACATGAAACTTGAAACACAAACCTCCCGATCTGAGTATCTTTTTAGACGTAGAATTTGGAATTTCTAAGGGATAGGGCTTGGGATATTAAACTTTAAATATTAAAAGCTCTCTTTTTAGTCATTCCCGTGAACGCGGAAATCTCTTTAGATCCCTCGACTTGCTTCACTCCCTTGGGATAAAATTTTTAACTTTTCATTACAGTTGGGATAAAAAAAATAATAGTAGAAGTTTACCAAAGTAAAAAATTTAAACAATAATTCCAACAAGATACCGTTGAGATACTAAACATGAAACATAAAACTTAAAACCAAAAGAGGATTTTTTTGGAACATTAAAATAAAAAATGATTTATAATTATGATATTGATGATGAATCTAGAGTTATTCTCTTCACAAGTAAAAAAAATTTTAAGTCAATATCGAGAAATCAAATTAGTTTATCTCTTTGGTTCGCAAGCAAAAGGTAATGTTGGGCCATTAAGCGATTATGACCTGGCGGTTTATTTTGATGAAAAAACACCATCAATAAAAAGATCCGAGATAAAAATTAAGCTTATTGTTGATTTAATGGGGGAGCTAAAAACAAACAAGATTGACGTTGTTTGTTTAAACGACGATCTTCAACCATTATTAAAATACCGGGTTATTCGTGACGGAAAACTAATTTACGAAAAAAAACCATATCGAGTGATTTTAGAAGAAAAAATTTACAGCGAGTATTTTGATTTTCAAATATTTTCTCGATTAAACGATTTATGACAGAGATTGAGATTTTAAAAAGAAAGATAAGCGAAATAGAGAAATATTTTCAATATTTAAAAAACTTAAGGGAAAAACCAAAAAAGAAGATAAAAATCGATATCGTCGTTTATGGAGCGGTTGAGAGATATTTATATCTTCTTTGTCAAACAGTGATTGATTTTGGTGAAACAATCATCTCCCATTTTAATCTTCGAAAACCAGGATCTTACAAAGAGATATTTGAGATTTTATCCGAGAACAATTTAATCAGGCCACAACTGTCTTTAAAAATGCAACAACTGGCTGGATTCAGAAATCTTTTAGCTCATAGTTATGGTAAGATTGATTTTGAAAAACTTTATCAGATATTAACAAAAGACATTGATGAGATCAACGTTTTCTTAAAAGAGATAAAACCAAAAATTAATTTGAAGTAAATACTTGTTTTACAAATGACATAATTATCTTCTTTGGGATAGTGTCGGTGAAAGGAAAAAAGACTTCTTGGTTCAAACTCATCTATTGACCCACTCTGGATAAAAACAAGCTCAATAAATTTTTGGAAGGAGTAACGCTTTTCTAAATGAAAAAGTTCAACGATATCCTTATTCCAATAATCATCCATCCATTCTTGAAATTCGATTTGTGGGTATGTTTTTGATAAAAAAAACGGCGGGAGTCCGCCTCGATGAAGCCGGTAGATTAAATCATGATTATTAAAATCTTTTAAATCATCAAGTGTCATTGGT
>JBBIRE010000044.1:0-7395 GCA_037441985.1 Candidatus Roizmanbacteria bacterium | reverse complement strand
TTCAATGTATGGCTTTAAGATTAAAGAAATTACTTAAGTTTTATAATCCATAATAAATAATTGGCAACATAAAATTTAGCAAAAGAATTAAAAAAGCGGGTATTAATTTTTTTAAAACCTCCTTTTTGTTAAAAGACAAAGTTTGTTCGAGAAAATAAAATCAAATTGCCAATAATAATTCATGAAACACCAATAAAATATTCTTTCGTAAGTCTAATCCATCCAGATAAATCAAAATAACTCCCCTCCCTAATTTTAATAATTTAATAGTCTAAAGAAAAGGGTTTTCATTCCTGTACAGAGGTTAATGTAAACAATATTCAAAAAAAATTAATAAGGGTCAAAATATAAAATTTATCAAGATTCTAATAACTTTTTTTATTGATATCTCTGAAAAATAATTACCAAGTTTTGAATTTAAGGTAAGGGAATAAAACTCTTATCCATAAGAATATAATATCATTTTTTAGACACTCTGATTTATAAAATCATTAAACTAATTCAAGGCTCTAAGTCCAGGGGGGAGGATTCGAACCTCCGCAGGGATAACCCGGCAGTTTTACAGACTGCTCCGATTGACCACTCCGGCACCCCTGGTCAATAAATTGAAATCAACGAATAAATTTTATCAAAAAAATTATCTAAAATGAAGCTTTTTGATAAAGCCAATAAACAGGAGTTTTATTTATATTATCAATACTTTTTATTGCTTTGATATTCCAATTTTCTTTCTTATAGCAAACGCTGCTAAAAATTAACATATCATTTCTTTTTAAACTCATTATTTTAAGATCACTTTCTTTTGGACAATCTTGGTTAAAAAAGTAAATATTATCTAACCGATTAGTCCTCATTCCTTTTTTAATTTGACCAATTAAAGATGATTGATAATTAGAAGAAAAATACAAATAATAAATTGGGAACCAACCGGAAACATAAAAATAAATTCGCTGATATTGATTTTTATTTTTTGCCAAATAAATTGCCATTTTCTGATTACCATCACTTCGAGGAATTGCCGTAAACATCGAAACATGCTGAAAATAATTATGAACAAAATAAATAAATTCCATTAACAAAAAAATATAGAAGAAAAGAATAATTTGTTTATTAAAATTTTTTATGAATTTTTTCCAACCAACAATAGAAATTAAAATAATAAAAAATAACATTGGTAAAGAACGATGCATATGAGGACTATTTTCAATTGTTAAACTGGCGGGAAAAACATTGATTAATAAAAGAAGGAAAACTAATGGAGTTATTTTCTCTATCTTTTTGTTATCTTCTTTAAGAAAAAAATAAAAAATAATTAAAATCAATTGAGATAGATAAAACAATCCAAAATTAGGAATCTGAAACCAAGGTGGATTGCCGCCATTTAAAAAAAGATACACTGGTGAAAAATAGGTAAAAAATTGGGTTAAAAATATTCTTGTCGAATAAATAAGTTTATTATTAAAAAGACGGGCTAAAAAAATTGATTTTTCGTTGTAAATAAATTGATTAAGATATTCTTTCTTTATCTCAATCTCATTAAAGATTGACGTTTGAACAAAACGAGAACTCCCCCAAAATGATAAACCGATAATAATTAATAAAACAAAAAAAATTAAAAAGCTGACAATTAAAGACAAAAATATCTTTTCTTTTTTTTGAAAATTAAAAATTAATAAAACCAATAGAGTTAAAGGAATAATCAATCTAAAACTGGGATACGAAAGAAAGGCAAAAAGAAAACTAATTAGCATAAAAAATTCGATAAGTAAAGTTCTCCGTTTAACAAAACAAAAAGCTAAACCAGTAATATAGAAAAAAGAGGCTAAAATCCCTTCAGCTGCCGACCGGCTAAAAGCGATATGCCAAGGATTAATCGCTAAAAGAAAAGATCCCAGTAAAGATAACTGTTTATCATGAAATAAATTTTGAATAAAAAAATAAAAATTAATAATCGTTAAAAAACCAAAAAAAGCGATTAATACTCTTGCTCCAAAAACAGTATCGCCAAAAATTAAACTTCCAAGACCAGAGAAGTACATCGGTAAGACCGGTGGATAATCGCCCCATTTATCAAAGTGAAAAATTGGCCAACGGTTACCGTACAAATCCTTTCCGTTTAATAAAATGAACTTACCAACATAGGCGTTAACCACCTCATCTTGATGGAAACCTGAAGGAATACTACCTAAACGATAGAACCGAAGAAAAAAGCCTAAAATTAAAATCAGTAAAAAATAAAAGTATTTTTTCATCTTCAACATTATATATTTATTTTATAATAAATATATGGAAATCGTTTTTTTTGAAGTCGAAGATTGGGAAAAAGAAATTATTGAAAAAAATTTTCCCCAAGCAAAAATTGTTCCTCAACCGATAGATGAAAATAATTTTTTACAATATCAAAACACCGAAATTCTTTCCTGTTTTATTTATTCCAATCTAGAAAAAGAGTTGTTGGAAAAACTTCCTCATTTAAAATTAATTGCTACCCGATCAACTGGATATGATCACATTGACATTAACTTCGCTAAAGAAAAAAATATTTCTGTCGCCAACGTCCCGGAATATGGTTCAAGAACGGTCGCTGAATATACCTTTGCTTTAATCCTTACTCTCTTAAAAAAAATCTATCAATCAATCAACCAAGCAAAAATTTTCAATTTTGATCATAATCAGATCCGTGGATTTGATCTTTTTGGTAAAACGTTGGGCATTATCGGTTTTGGAAAGATTGGATTTGAGGTTTTAAAGATCGCCAAAGGGTTTCAAATGAACGTGTTAGTTTATACCCGGACAAAAAAAGAAGCCTTAGCCAACCAATATCAATTTCAATATGTTGATCTTAATACTCTTCTCACTCAATCAGATATTATTACTCTTCATACTCCTTTAACCCAAGAGACATATCACTTAATTAATAGTCAAAACATTTATCAAATAAAAAAAGGCTCCTTTATAATTAATACTGCCCGAGGGGGCTTAATTGAAACACAAGCGTTAGTTAAAGCCTTAGAAGAAAATATTTTGCAAGGTGTTGCCTTAGATGTTTTAGAAGAAGAAAAATTATTAACCGAAGAAACAGAAGTTTTAACTCAAACTTATAAAAAAAAAGTCGATTTAAAAACCCTGGCTTTAAATCATGTTCTCATCAACCACCCAAAAGTAATCATTACTCCTCATAATGCGTTTAACACTCGTGAGGCTCTTAATAGAATTTTAATCACAACAATTGACAATATTAAAAAATTTATTGAAGGTAACCCAATAAATTTAATCTCTTAAGGTATAGGAAATCTTAAAGCTACCTTTTTTACTTCTGTCCTCATTCTTTTTAAAGCTTTATTTTCACTAATTTCTCTTTCAAAACTGGCAATATACTTTCCTCTTTCTTGATTATCTATGGGTAAACGATATTTTTTTAATAGATTGATAACTTCAAGAATCTTTTTGCCAATAAATTCCATTTCTTTTTCCTTCATTCCTCGAGTCGTCGCTGCTGGAGTTCCCAACCTTATCCCTGAAGGATAAAAAGGTGAGGAAGTTTCATCTGGAACGGTGTTTTTATTTAAGGTTAAACCGATTTTGTCTAGGGCTTTTTGAACAAAAATTCCACCTCCCGGACCAAGAATATTGGTTAAATTAACCAAAATAAGATGGTTGTCTGTCCCACCACCAACGAGTTGCAATCCTCCTTCTCTTAACACTTCAGCTAATTTTTTCGCGTTTTTAACTATCTGTTGCCCATATTTTTTAAAAGAAGGTTGACTGGCTTCATATAAAGCCACAGCAATTGCCGCTGTTTGATTGTCATGAGGTCCTCCTTGTAAACCTGGAAAAACAGCGCTATCAATTTTTTTTGGCAAATCTGGATCTTTTTTTAACCCTTTTTTAGTAACCATAATCATTGCCCCTCTTGGGCCTCTCAATGTTTTATGAGTCGTCGTTGTCATAATATGGACATAAGGAACTGGGGAAGGATGAACTCCAGCAACAATCAATCCAGCAATATGAGCAATATCAGCGACTAAATAGGCATTAAATTTATCAGAAATTTCAGCAAATTTTTTATAATTAATAATTAAAGGATAGGCGCTTGTGCCAACCCATAGCGCTTTTGGCCTTACCTTTAAAGCCAATTTTTCAATCTCATCATAATCAAAGAGATCCTTGTCTTCATAAATTCCCTCTTTCTTCAAACCATATTGATAAGCTTTAAAAAAAATTCCTGAAGCAGAAACACGATGACCATGAGTTAGATGACCGCCGCTAGTTAATGTTTGTCCCATAATTCCCTCTCCCGGCTTGCATAAAGCCATATGAACCGCTAAATTTGCTGGAGAACCAGAATAAGGTTGAACATTAACATACTCAACACCAAAAAGTTTTTTTGCTCTTTCTTGAGCTAATTCTTCTACTCTATCAACCCATTCATTACCTCCATAGTATCGTTTTCCTGGATAACCTTCAGAATATTTATTAACAAATTCTGATGATAAAACTCTTCTGACCTCCATTGAAGCATAATTTTCTGAAGGAATCAATTCTATCCCTTCTTTTTGTCTTTTTCTTTCTTTTTTAATAAGGGAGCGAATTTTATTGTCTATCATAATAATTGTTATAATTTATAAAAAATTATAAAATTATTATATAATATGATCGTTCAAATCTTTTTTGCAAATTTTTTAATGTTACTCTTTTTCTTTCTTAAAATAAAAACTCTTCCTCCACAAATACCTCTCTTTTATAGCTATTTTCCCCCCGAAAATCAATTAACTGATCTTTGGTTAATTTTTATCATTCCTATTATGATGAATCTATTCTTCTTTATTAATATTTATCTAACTAAAAAATTATTTTTAGATAATTATTTAGTTAACAAAATCTCTCACTATCTAAATTATTTTATACTTTCTGGATTTACTTTTGCTTTTATTAAAATTATTTTAACTATTTCATGAAATCTTTTTACTCAATTTTTGTTTCTTTTATAATTGCTTATTTGCTAACTTTACCAACAATTATCTTAGCTAAAAAATTTAATATTATTACTGACAAAAAACAACGCTATCATCCAGCTCATACTCATAAAGGATTAATTCCCAGAGCTGGCGGATTACCAATCTATTTTTCAATTCTTTTTTCAACAATTATTCTTTGCCCAATAAATAAAATAATTTTTGGGATTTTATTAAGTTCATTTTTATTAATAATTATTGGATTATTAGACGACATCTTTGATCTTTCTCCCTACCAAAGATTTTTTTATAATATTTTATTGTCAATTTTAGTAGTTAGTTTTGGCCTAGGAATTCCTTATATTTCAAATCCTTTTGGTGGAGTAATAAGACTAGATCAAAATATTTTAACAATTAATTTTTTTGGAGTAAGAAAACTTCTTATTTTTGCCGACCTATTGGCAATCATCTGGCTAACAGCATTAACCAACATGATAAATTGGAGTAAAGGCGTTGATGGTCAATTACCTGGGTTCGTTGGCATTGCGGGCATTTTTCTAGGTATTTTAGCCCAAAGATTTTCCGCTCATGACATCTCTATTCAAACAACAGCTATTTTTTCATTTATTGTTGCCGGTGCTTTTTTAGGATTTCTTCCTTGGAATTTTTACCCTCAAAAAATTATGCCTGGATATGGTGGTGGAGCTTTAGCTGGTTTTCTTCTGGGAATTCTTTCTATCCTTTCGTTTGGAAAAATCGGTACTTTTGTCCTTATACTCTCTGTTCCTCTAATCGATGGAATTTATACCATTTGTCGGAGAATTTATCAAAAAAAATCACCGTTTCGAGCTGACTGGGGTCACTTTCATCACCGACTATTAGAAATTGGTTGGGGAAGAAGGAGAATTGCTATTTTTTATTGGTTAATTAGTACTATTTTAGGTTTTGCTAGTTTATTTTTAAAAGGTAAAGAAAAACTTATTTTTTTAATCTCTTTTTTTATTTTAATGACAGTTTTTATTATTCTTATTAACCAAGTTAAAAAACAAAGAGTTAAAGAACAAATTTAATAAGGAATAAATTTAAACTGACCAATATTTATTAATCTGCCTGTTTAAAATAAAACGCTTTTTTTATTTATATCAATCAACCCAATCTCTTTAGCAAAGAATACTTATTAATTTTGCAAGAAGATTATTCTGAGCATTTACTCTCACATTCAAAAAATTTAATCTGGTTATTCGAATAATCTATTTCGCATTTTTCTACACAGATTTTACAACTATCAAATTTTGGAGATTTTTTTAGCTTACATTGACCGTCAATAATTTGACAACTAGCAAATTGGCGGCAATTATCTCCTGGTTCATATATCATAGTGCAAGTATCAGGCACATTTGGTCCGCAAGTAATATTTAAACCGTGACAATTCTCTACGCCACATTTTTTAGTAACTGGTGGTAGTATTTTTATCGGTCTATTTATTCTTTGGTAAATTTGAATTTGATAATTGTTCCAAATAAAAATAATAGAAATAAGCAAAACAAAACCAATAATTATTAGATAAATAAATTTTTTATTTTTTATCATAGTTTAATGATAAATTAAGTTAATAAAAATTTCCATATTTAAAAAAGCAGATAATAATCTTAGATCAATGATTTAAGCAATAATGATTTTTTTACCTGTTGAATCTTGAAGTGTGAAATTAGATTTAAATCTTATGATAGAATCTATCAAGTAAAATCAAAAAATGGAGGCAGGCAAAGAACTTTGGAGAAAAATATCAGGTGAAGTTGGGCTTTAATCTTAAATCTTTTTTAGCATAAAGTGTTGTTTTAGCATAAAGTGTTGGGTGTAAAAAAAACCAATTTTTGTTATAAACCCTAGTTTTTCTAATAATTTTTGCAACGTCTTTCCCGCTGTTATACCATTTCGTTTATGATGATAATAAGCAATAGCCAAGTGGAAAATGTTTTTTTAAAGTTTCCGTAGCTCCTTTAATGGCCTCGAGCTCAGCTCCTTCAATATCCATTTTTATAAACTCAACTTTAGAAATCCCTAATCTTTTTAGTTAATCATCTAATGTTACCGTATCAACTTTTACCATACATTTATCCTTTTTGTTGTTCAATAAGCGAATAGAAAAGCGGATAAAATTATTATTGTTTATGTTTAATTTTTTTTATCAAAAACGGCTTTGTTTATTAAAGTAACATTGGTTAATTTTATGAGAAGCGACATTCTCTTGTAGAATTCTAAAATTTATTTCATCCGGTTCAAAAGCAACTAGTTTATCTGTCATATCAACTTTTTTGTCCCTAAAATTCTAAAGTCTCTCAACAAGAATAGATATCTTCTCTATATTATTTTTTAATGATATATAAATCTAAACTCTCAAATTATAAAATAAAAAAAATTATTAATTGTTTTTATCTAG
>JBBIRE010000043.1:0-7431 GCA_037441985.1 Candidatus Roizmanbacteria bacterium | reverse complement strand
AACTAATTTATTGGT
Organism: Candidatus Roizmanbacteria bacterium; assembly: GCA_037441985.1. Taxonomy (GTDB): domain Bacteria; phylum Patescibacteriota; class Microgenomatia; order UBA1406; family GWC2-37-13; genus JBBILO01. The sequence goes on along the minus strand of JBBIRE010000043.1, from coordinate 7,416 downwards.
TTGAGATATTAAAACCAATTAAGGGATTGAGACAATTTTTTTGTCAATTTTGATGATTTTCTTATCTCATTTTTCGTTTGAGATATTAAAACCAATTAAGGGATTTCATATGAAAAATTTGGGTTAAAATATTCTTAATAAACAAAATGTTAAAATCACTAGTTATTGAAGTTGAAGGAAAATTTGATCGAGAGGTTTTTTATGGATATTCAGTTTACTCGTGGTTTTTGTCATGTCTAGAAAAAGTTAATCCCAAAAAAAGCAATCAGTATCATCAGAAAAACACCCAAAAGCCATTCACCATCTCAAACATTTACCACTATCAAAAAAGGAATTTCATCCGCTTTACTTTTCTCACCAATGATGTTTTCAATCTTTTTTTCACCGCCATTTTCCAAGAACAATATCTTGTCTTGAAAGAGAAAAAATACCCGATCATCAATGTCTTTATCGCCCGTCATAAAGATCTTCCACCTATGATCAATAAAATGATTGATGTCTTTGACCCTGAAAATCTGCCCAAAAATAAGAAAAAGCTTAAGTTAATCTTCCTTTCACCGACCGTTTTCAAACAAGGAGACGATTTCCTTCTTCTTCCAGAAAAAGAAGCAATCATCAATTCATTCTTAGAAAAGCAAAAATCGATATACCAAAAGATTATCTTCCCCCCAGTTGATTTTCAAATCATCAAACACCAGATAAAAACAACGATGATTAAAATTGAACCTTTTGCTGTCTATCGAGGAATTACAGGCGAGATAGAAGTCAAAAGTAAAGCCAATCTCCTTCCATTTTTCCACCCGCTCTCTTTTTTTGGCCTTGGGATGAAAACCACTATGGGCTTGGGCCAGTTAGTTATTGACTAAAAAAGATATGATTACTGACAAAATTGCTGAGCGAATCAAAAAAATTGGTTTTGCCTGCATGATGACATCAAAAAAATTTTCAACCAACCACACCATAAGACTAAAGAGCCTCACGAATAAAGATTATATCGTCAAAATCATCCAAAAAAATCTTACTGATCTTGAGAATATTTTAAATTTCATGTCCCAGTTTGAAAAAATGAGATTATTTCGGATTGGTTCAGGGTTTATCCCATTTGCCTCGCATCCGACTTTTTCCTTTAGGTGGGAGGAGATCCTTGCTCAAAAATTGGCATCCATCGGTAAAAAATATCTCAAAAAAGGCTTCATCTTCTCAATGCACCCTGGTCAATACACCATTCTTAACTCTCCCTCCATGTCAATAGTCCAAAACTCAATCAGAGAGATAGAATATTCTTCAAAACTCCTTGACCTATTGGGCTGTGACCAAAATCATAAAATTATCATCCATGTTGGTGGAGTATATTGTGACAAAAAAGAAAGTATCAAAAGATTTATCAAGAATTTACTCCTACTCTCAAAAACTGCCTTGAAAAGATTAGCCATAGAAAACGATGAAAAAAACTATAATTTCGGTGAGGTTGTTCAAATCGCTGAGATAAGCGGTCTTTCGCCAGTTTTTGATTTTCATCATCATCAGATCAATCCATGTCAAGACATCAAGAATTTTCTCAGGCGGGCAAGGAAAATTTGGCGAAATCCACCTGAAATCCATCTTTCAAGCCAGAGAGAAAATGCTCGCCTTGGCTCTCATGATGACTGGATAAAAATCAATGATTTTAAAAATCTTGTTGATCTGATCGATTTTGATTTTCATCTGATGATTGAAGCTAAAAAGAAAGAAGAAGCAGTTTTTAAATTGAAGTCATATTTTGCTGGATAAAGTATCCTAGAAAATTTTAAATCTAATCCCTGGCGATCAACTCTTTTTTACTTTGTGTTTTCAATCTTTTTTCTAAGACAGGAAATTGATCTAAAGTGAAGTGAGAAAGAAAATAAGAGACGGCTTTTTTTGTTTGATCAATCAAATGAAAATCAGTCAATGACGCAATTTTTAGATTAATAAAGCCATGTTGTTTAATTCCATAGATCTCGCCTGGTCCGCGATGCTTTAAATCGTATTCAGCCAAGTCGATCCCATTTTGCGTTTTGGCAAAAAAGGAAAGTCGACGAAGGGTGGAAGACTCATTTTTAGTTGAAAATAAAAAACAATAAGCTTGTTTTTCGCTTCGACCCACTCGACCACGAAGCTGATGAAGCTGAGCCAATCCAAATCTTTCTGCCCCTTCGATAAGAATGATACTGGCGTTTGGAACATCAATACCGACTTCAATCACCGAAGTTGAAACTAAAATATCTATTTTGTGATCTTTAAATTGCGTCATCACGTCATCTTTTTCTTTGATCTTCATCTGTCCATGAATTAAACCGACTCTAAATTCAGGAAAAATTTTATTGGCTAAAAACTGATACTCAGTTGTTGCTGCTTTGACTGATTGCAAAGTTTCTGTCTCTGATTCTTCGATTAATGGACAAATAATATAAACTTGAATCTTTTCTTTTTTTATCATCTCCTTTATCCATCGATAGCCATCATCTCTTTTTTCTGGTGGGACAACATAAGTTTTAATTGGTTTTCTTCCTTTGGGCATCTCGTCAATTACCGATAAAGAAAGTTCGCCATATAAAGTTAAAAACAATGTTCGAGGAATTGGTGTCGCGGTCATTGTCAAAAGATGAGGATTCTCACCTTTTTCTTTAAGCATAGCCCGTTGCATTACACCAAAACGATGTTGTTCATCAATCACTACTAAACCAACATTATCAAAACTGATCTTTTTTTGAATCAATGCATGAGTGCCAATGATTAAACTGGCAGTTTTTAACTCTTCTTTCTTTGGTTTTCTCGAGGAAGTAACTAGACTAAGATTTAATCGATTATCAAAAATTTTTTGGATTGTTTGATAGTGTTGGATGGCTAGAATCTCAGTTGGCGCCATAAAAAGCGTCTGATAACCGTTAAGATAAGCGACATAGGAGGCCAAAGCCGCGACTACAGTTTTTCCTGAGCCAACATCACCGTATAAAAAACGGTTCATCGGATAAGGTTTTTTAAAATCATCCAAGATCTCATGAAAGACTCTTTTTTGGGCATTAGTGAGAGAAAATGGAAGAGAATTAATCATTTGATTAAGTTTATCTAGTTTATCATCATTGATTTGAAAACTGTTTTTAGTTATTTGTTTATGCCAGTCTTTTTTCATTAGGTCATGGGAAAGAATAAGCAAAAAAAGTTCATCAAAAGCTAATCTTTTTTTTGCTAATGATAGAAGTTTTTTATTGTCAGGATAATGAATTTGAAAATATGAATTTTTTTCAGCCAATAGTTGGTTATAACCAACAATCGCCTGAGGAAGAATTTCTTCAAGAACCGATTGATCTTCGGTGATATTCTTGAGAATAAAGTAGACCTTTTCTCTAATAACTCGAGATGAGAGGCCTTTTTTTTCTGAATAATAGGGGATAATCCTTCCGGTATGAATTTTTTCATATTGACCGTTGATTAGTTCATACTCATCAACGATAAGACTCAGTTGATATCCAAATCTTTTTATGGTACCCGAAAGGGCCAAGGACTGATTTTTCTTAAAAAAATTAGCTAAATATGGTTGATTAAACCAGATGGCATTGATTTTACCAGTTTGATCATAAAGAGTTAGCTTTTGGATTGAAAGCCTTCTCCTGGTGATTTCGCTTTTAAAATCTCCTACCTGACCAATAAGAGTGACTTGTTCACCCTCCTGGCAGCGATTAATTGGGGAGATAAGAGAATAATTTTCATGGCGAATTGGAAAATAATTAAGAAGATCAAAGTAAGTGCTGATACACAAATTTTTTAATCTTTTAATGGTGCTCGAACTAGTCGATGGCAGCGATTCAATTGGTGTTTCTAAAAACATTTATATATTTTATTATAGATTAGTAAAAATCTGTAATCAGTTGGACGTTGAAATCAGTAAAGAGATAAAAGTTAATTACAATTAAAAAATAAAAATTAAGATCTAGTTATTGGTTATTAGTGATTTTAAATATTAAAAAATCCCTTGACGTATTATTTTTTTATGATTATAATATTATTCCTCCAATAACATCAAGTGATATTCAGTGCACGTTAACAATTAGGTTATCTTAAATTCAGTAATCGGGTTAGGAAAATTTTAAACCTTTTTCTTAAGAGTTTGATCCTGGCTCAGGATGAACGTTGGCGGCGTGCCTGAGATATGCAAGTCGAGCGACTCGCTCAATCCCGCAAGGGAGCTGAGCGGGAGCGGCGGACGGCTGAGTAACACGTAGGTACCTGCCCCTATCTTGAGGATAGCCTCGAGAAATCGAGGGTAATACTCAATGGTCCCTCCCTTTTTGGAGGGTAAAGGGCGTAACTGCTCGGATAGGGAAGGGCCTGCGGCCTATCAGGTAGTTGGTAGGGTAATGGCCTACCAAGCCGATGACGGGTAGCTGGCCTGAGAGGGTGGTCAGCCAGAGAGGGACTGAGACACGGCCCTCACTCCTACGGGAGGCAGCAATCAGGAATAGTCGGCAATGGGCGAAAGCCTGACCGCGCGACGCCGCGTGCGGGAAGAAGCCCGAAAGGGTGTAAACCGCTGTGGTAGGGGAGGAAGACCTCCGATGCGGAGGTTTGACAGTACCCTACTAGAAAGGGGCCGCTAACTGCGTGCCAGAAGCGTCGGTAATACGTGGGCCCCAAACGTTATCCGGTGTGACTGGGTGTAAAAGGTCGCGTAGGCTTTCTAGCAAGTTTTATCTCAAAGACTTCTGCTTAACAGAAGAAAGGGATAAAATACTGCTAGAATTGAACCATCTTTAGGGGGATTGGAACTCATGGAGGAGCAGTGAAATGCGTTGATACCATGAGGAACACCAGTGGCGAAGGCGAATCCCTGGAAGTTGGTTGACGCTGAGGCACGAAAGCTAGGGGAGCGAAGCAGATTAGAGACCTGCGTAGTCCTAGCCGTAAACGCGTGCTTGCTAGCTGCATTCTATCCTCCGATTAGGAGGATGGGGTGTGGCGAAGGAAACCCGTTAAGCAAGCTACCTGGGGAGTACGGCCGCAAGGCTAAAACTCAAAGGAATTGGCGGGGAGGCACACAACCAGTGGAACATGTGGTTCAATTCGACACGAAACGAAGAACCTCACCAGGGCTTGACATCCCGAAGTTCTATTCCGATGAAAGTCGGAAGAGGCGCAAGCAGGTCGGGACAGGTGCTGCATGGCTGTCGTCAGCTCGTTCCGTGAGGAGTGCCCTTAAGTGGGACAACGAGCGCAACCCCTATTCTGTGTTAAATCTGTCACAGAAAACTGCCCTCCGAGCCGGAGGGAGGAAGGTGGGGCAGACGTCAAGTCAGCATGGTCCTTATGCCCTGGGCGACACACATGTTACAATGGGTGTAACAATCGGTTGCAAATCCGTAAGGAAGAGCAAATCCGTCAAAAGCACCCTCAGTGGGGATTGAGGTCTGCAACTCGACCTCATGAACGCGGAATTGGTAGTAATCGCGGATCAGCCATGCCGCGGTGAATACGTTCTTGCCTCTTGCACACACCGCCCGTCAAGCCAACAAAGTCAGGGATATCTGAACCCTCCGAATCGGAGGGGAAGATATTGCTGGCGATGGGGGTTAAGTCGTAACAAGGTAGCCGTTCTGGAAGGAGCGGCTGGATCACCTCCTTTCTTTTTTTCTCCTAACCCGATTATTGAATTTAAATTGAGAATAGACACCACTTATCTCATAAAGCTTAAATCTTTTAGCTAGCTTTTTTTCAAATTTTATTTGTTAAGAATTAACTCAATTTTTTCACCAGGCAATGGATTGTTAAAATAATGCAATCCTGTCTTTTGACTATCTTTATTTTCAAAAGTCCGCCAAACGCTGACTTCAAGGTAAGGATCATCATAATCGCCAGAAGAACCTGGGTAGATAATTAATTGATTAGGAGAATCAGCAAAAAGACTTTTCACATATTTTACTGATTGGGTAATGTTATTTATTTTAATTTTTAATTTTTGATTGAATTCAACTTTTCCCTTAAGCGCGCTTTTTTTGATGGTTGTTTTTATATTGCCGAAATTGTCGATATGCCCAATGTAATAGCCAGTTAAAGGAGGGATGGCATCGAGAGTAATTTCTTCTAGATCTAATTGATCTTCATTTTCCTCTAAAAGATGGGCGCAAATACGGGAATATAAATCTCTTGATCGAAACTGTCCACCTTTTTCAAAATTAGGATAGTAATATATTTTCTCTATTTTATTTTTTATTAAAGAAAAATTAAATTGAGCGTTGGGACCAAATACCCAAATTCCGGTAGTTAATTTCATTAATACTAATTTATGAAGAAAACGATTAAAGCCCTCTTGAGTAAAAATATTTTCTTCATCATAATTGGTATTATTTTTTGTTGTTAAAATGATTCTTGGATCAACATTTTGGAAAATAATTGTTTCTTGAGGATCGCCTAATCTTTCAATAGAATAAACTAATTGCTGTGTGATAAAGGAAGCATGAATGGTTGAGGGGCTGGTGTTAACAAAGGTAATATCGGGAATTTTATTTGAGGTCAAAAATCCAAAAATAGCTACTTTTACCTCAGCTGCACTTAAAGAATCATGTCCCCAATCAGAAATAATTATTAATTTTTTCATATAATTATCATAATATATATTTTTTTAATTTTCAAATTGTATTTTTTTATTATATAATAAATTAAGTGTAATGAACCTTGGGTGTGTGGCTCAGTGGTAGAGCGTCGTCCTGATAAGACGAAGGTCGGAGGTTCGATCCCTCCCACACCCACATTATTATTTTTGATATTTCAAAAGAGGAATTTCTTTTAAATAATAATGCTTCCAGTTATAATCACCTTGTAAAAAATCAATTTTTTCGTAACTATTTTCGATTGCGTCTTTAATTTCATAATAATTGATAAAGTTACCTATACCACTAAATCTCTCAACATCACTGGCTCCCTTTAATGGATAATAAACTTTGTTGTAAGAAATAATCATATCAACAACGACGAGATAATTTTGAATATACACTTTCAAAAACCATATTTTATATTTTTGGCGGAACTTAATGAAGTTAAGGTATGTTTGGAATCTTTCTTTGATAATTAAATCACTTGTATCCCGAACAACGCCATTAAAACGTTGAGTACTTAGCTTTTTCAAATCCTGCAGATCACTCAATGTTGGATTATCAATAAAAATTATTTTAGGATTTAAAGAACTAATTTCTAAATAGTCTTTTTTAAATTTATAGCGCATTTTTTTGTCAAGAGTTCTTAAAAATTGTTCCATGTTGGAAAATTTTTTTAAATCAAGAGTATATTTTGATGTGTCTTTCGAGAAAAATTTATGATGATAATTGATTGGTAAAATAGCATTAAGATAAATTTTAATTGGTAAAAGAGATATTAACCTAAAAAGAACCTTAATAAACCGCTCGA
>JBBIRE010000042.1:0-7567 GCA_037441985.1 Candidatus Roizmanbacteria bacterium | reverse complement strand
TAAAAATTTTAATATTTTCTAGTATTAGATTCGATTTTTTTTCAAGATCTTTTAGCTCGTTGATTGTTGTTTCGTCTAAAAGACTAAATATTAATTTTTTAGTTCTATCACTAATATTGTTAATTAATCTATCACATTTTTTTGCCAAAAAAATCAAATCATTTGATTTTAAAAATAAAAAATTTAAGTTGTTTAAGGAAAGGTCTTTATTAATCTTATTTATTAAATTAATGCCCTTTTTTTGTAAAATTTTTCTTTTTTCTTTTTTTATCTTTACAAGTTTGTTTAGTAATTTTTCTAAAAAAATAATATCATTTTGGTTTAATCTGTTGTTTCTGATAAAATTATCGATTTTTTCTTTTTCTGGTAGTATTATTTTATAAATTTTTATTAGCCTCAATATGCTATTTTTAAATTTTCTGTAATTGTTTGATTTTAGAAAAAGCACATCGTCTTTTATTAGATTAAATTCTTTTATACTGTTGTATTCTTTAAACAGTTTCTCATTTTTTACCATTGATTCTTTCGTTTCCTCAAATAGATTTGTTAATTCAGCAATCTCATATTCAATCTTTGTGTATTTTTCTTGAGCTTCATTTATTAATTTTTTAGTTTCTCTTTCATTTCTTTGATTTATGTAGTAATTAAGATCTGAAATCTTTTCGATTAACTCTTTTTTTGTTTCTGAATCGTTTTTGAGTAACGTCATGTTTAGGTAATTAACCTGCGTCTTTTTAAGATAATTTTGCTCTATAACATCTAAGGCTTTATTTTTTTGACTAGTAACCAAAACAGTATTTCCATTCGCTACCAAATGGCATATGATATTTGATATCGAATGACTTTTACCCGTTCCTGGTGGTCCTTCTACAAGAATTAAATGTTTTGACAAAGAATCAACGATTTGTATTTGTTCATTATTGGTTGGGTATGGGAATAGGTATTTTTGATAGATTTTGTTTTCCTTTTTTTCTTGTTCTTGTTCCCTGATGTCAACATCTTCAGGATCAAAAAATTTTGATAAAATAGAATTTTTTGCTTGGTCAGCTAATTTAATTAATTTCTCTAAATCATTTAATATGTAAAAACTAGATTTTCTAGTTAATACTAAAAAGGTTTTATTTATGATTAAATTCTCATTTTTTTCTTCAAAGCAATCTCTATAATTTGTAGTATTTAATTCGAATGTTTTTGGAAATTTTTTCCTATCGATTTTTAAATTTAAGAGACTAATAAAAGAGATGATAAAATTTTCATACGATTTTTGATCAAGTGGTAAGTAGGGTTTAATTTTAAACAATTCATCTCTTACATAATTTTTTCCATCTTCGTTTAAAAATTCATCTAAAAGAGCGATATTCAATTCAAAGTCATCTTTTAGCAATCTTAGTCTAATTTCGTTATTTAGTGTTTCATATTCTAATTTACAAGGAGCAATGAAAAGTGGAGCTGCAATTAATTCTTCCTCGCTCTTTTTGAAAAAAATAAAAGGGAAGCCGTATATTAATTCTCTTTCATATATATTTTCTTGAAAAGCAAGAAATAATTTTTTTACCTTTTCAAATGTTAACTCTTTAACTTTATCCTCCGTGTTTTTAATTTCATTTTTATCGCTTTTAATTAATGGCAGGTTAAATATTAATTCTTCTTTATTCCCTGTAAAAAGAAATTCTTTTTTAAGGTAAGCACTCAAATCAAAGTAATCAATTGTTTTATTTATGTTGATTAAGTCGCTAAAATTTGCTTTAGTTTTGTGAATCGCCCAATAGTAATGGAATAATCTCGTAAAAACACTTTCATTAGTTATACTTTTGTTAACCATATCTCTTGACTGTCTATTGACAGTAAAATTTTTAAAGTAATTATTTTGTTTTTCTGTCTTAATTTTTTTTGAATCAGATTGTTGTCTCTCTGCATCAACAATTAATTGCTTTTTATTTTCACGTTCAAAAAAAAGAATTTGTTGTCGTTGACTACCGATTTTTTCACCTAATTTTTTAATCAAAGTAACGAATTCTAAAAAATAACTAGGATGGATGGCTAGTCCTTTTTTTGTATATCCTTTAAAAGTTTCAGAGGCTATATACTCTCTAATATCTAATTTGGGTTTCCCCTTATATCGTTTTAATGATATTTTAATTGTTCTATATTTATTTAAAGAGATTTCATCAATTAATTTTTCTTTTGTATTTTTTTCGATATCCTCTTTTTTAATTCTATTTAATATATCTATAAGTATTTTAGTTTTATCTTTATCTAGAATTAAACCACTTGTAGTAGGTCCAATAAAGGTTGGCGAATTTATCCAGATTCTTATAGATGCGTAATCATTTCCTCTATAATTTTCTATAGAACATATAATTTTCTTTGTTTTTCCTAAATTGATTTCTCCGACTACGATTCCCATTATATGGTTAATTATAACTTAAAAATAGAGCGTAATAGTAACTTTAAATTTTTATAAAAGCTTTTTTTGGTTACAAATTATACTTATCTAATTTTGTTTTATACTAAATTATATGGAGCAACATTCCATCCCAAAACAAATTACCACCTTTGAATTTAAACTCATCGGTTTTATGACCTTAAAGCAATTTATTTATTTAGTGGTTTTTATTCCTTTGGGTTTTATTGTTTTTAGACTTTTTCCCCTCCCGCTTCTCAATATTTTGCTTGGTTTCCTTGTTGGCTTTATTGGGGTGGCATTAGCTTTTTTTCCATACAACGATCGCCCGCTTGATCACTGGATTGTTGTTTTGTGGAAAAAACTTAACTCTCCCACTCAATATTTTTATCATAAAGAAAATCAACCACTTTATTTTCTAAAAAATCTTTATTTTACCACCAACCCCCACATTGTTCTCGCCCACATTGAGGCCAAAGAAAAACTCGTTCAATATCTTGGTAAACAAGCTAGTCAAACAGATGATCAAAAGCAAAAAAAACAAGGGATTAATCAGTTATTACTTCAGAACAAAACCTCATCAAATCAAACACAAAACTTGTCCACCACCAAAAACAACAACTTACAAGACAACTCTCCGCTTTCAGCAAATTTACCAAACCAACCGTTTATTTATGGAACAATAAAAAGCAACAAACTTTTTCCTCTACCTGGAATTCTTATTTATATTAAAAATAATGAAGGAAAAATTGTTCGCCTATTGAAATCAAACAACAAAGGTCTTTTTGCCAGCTTTAAGCCATTTCCAGCAGGAGAATATGTTTTTGAAGCTAAGGATCCAAACAACAACCACTTTTTTGATAAAATGAAAATAAAGATAGAGAACTTTAATCCAAAACCGATAGAATTTTTTTCTCAAAGAATTTTATGAATCAACAAAAGATTCAAGCGCCAATTAAATCAACCACCCAAAACTTTATTGAACTAGAAGAAATGAAAGACGATATTTTTTTGCTTCGCGATGGTTCGATGGGTTGTATTATTGAGGTGGGAGCGGTTAACTACTGGCTTTTGTCGGCCGAAGAGCAACAATCAATGATTTATGCTTATGCCAATCTTTTAAACTCGCTTTCTTTTCCAGTTCAAATTTTAATTCTTTCTAAAAAAATGGACATTTCTACATATTTAGATTACATTGACAACAAAATTAATAACCAAAACAACCCGCTTTTAAAAAACGTTCTTTTATCATACAAAAACTTTATTAAAAATATTGTAAAAAAAAATTCGGTTTTAGAAAAACGATTTTTCTTTATTGTTCCCTTTTCTCCCTTAGAGTTGGGTTTGGGAGCGGTAAATGTAGGGTCTTTAAACAGAGAATATTTGTTTAGTCGGGCAAAAACCTCTCTTTATCCTAAAAGAGATCATTTGGTAAGGCTGATTTCTAAAATTGGTCTTAAGCCAAAAATTTTGTTTAAACAAGAAGTAGTCGAACTTTTTTATAATCTTTACAATCCATCAACAACAGGTAAAAAACTTGCCCCAGTTGAAAGTTATACGGATGTGATTTTAACCAATCAATAACTATGTTTTTTCAAAAAACAACAAAAAAACCGTCCTCTTCTTTGCCCGACTCCCAAAACGTCGCCGCCTATCTCGCTAAAGGCGCGGTTTCGGTTAAAGACCTAATAGCTCCTTCATACATCGAAGTTGATTTTAATCATCTGAGAATCGACGATAAGTATTACCGAACGCTATACGTTGTTGGCTATCCCCGTTATGTTTCTGCCAACTGGCTTTATTCATTAATTACTTTTGATCACCCACTTTATATCTCGATGTATATTTATCCAACAGAAACAAAAGGGGTTTTAGATGACCTAAAAAGAAAAATTGCCGAAATGGAGGCAACTATAGAAAACGATATTAAGGCAGGAAAAGTGGTTGATCCAGCGGTTCAGGTCGCTTTAGACGATGCATTAGCTCTTCAAGCAGAATTGGCTAAAGGTGCAGAAAGATTTTTTCAGTTCGGTTTATACATCACCATCCCGGCTGATAATTTGGAGGAGTTAAATCAAAAAACCAAAGAAGTCGATTCACTTCTTTCTTCAATTATGATCATTGCCAAACAGGCGACTCTTGAAATGGAAGAAGGATTTAAATCAACCCTGCCAATGTTTTATGATAAATTAGCGGTTTGGCGCAATATGGATACCACTTCTTTGTCAACCACCTTTCCTTTCGCTACGGCTTGTTTGACTAGAAATGAAGGGATTTTATATGGGATTAATCTTCATGATGGATCGTTGATTATTTTTGACCGTTTTACTTTAGAAAATACCAATTCGGTGATTTTGGGAAAATCAGGAGGAGGAAAAAGCTTTTTAGTAAAACTGGAAAGTTTAAGATTGTTGGCGACCGGCATTGATGTGATTATTATTGATCCAGAGAATGAATATAAAAAATTGACAGAGACAATTGGCGGTGAATTTGTTGAGTTCTCTCTTTCTTCACCATATAAAATTAATCCTTTTGATTTACCAAAAGAAGAGATTGAACCAGATGAGTTATCAAATAAAATTTTAGATCTCCATTCTTTAATGAGAGTGATTATGGGGGATCTTACTCCTTCACAAGATGCCCTTTTAGACAAAGCCCTTGTTCTTACTTATCAACAAAAAGGGATAGTCCAAGATCCCGAAACCTTTAAGTTTGAGCCGCCATTAATAGAAGATTTATATAAAACACTTCTTGGAATGGAGACCGATGAGGCAAGAGAGTTAGCTGTTCGTTTAGAAAAATTTGTTTCTGGATCAGCCGCCGGTATTTTTAATCAACAGTCAAATTTCGACATTAAAAACTCATTGACAGTTTTTGGAATCCGCGATTTGGAAGCAAATTTAAGACCGGTGGCGATGTATATTATTTTAGACTACATTTGGAATCGAGTAAGAAAAGAAAGAAAAAAAAGAATTTTAGTCGTTGATGAGGCTTGGTATCTGATTAAACATAAAGATTCCGGCGCCTATCTTTATTCTTTTGCTAAAAGAGCAAGAAAATATCTTTTAGGTTTGACCACAATTACTCAGGACGTTGAAGATTTTCTCTCCACCGAAGAAGGAAAAGCAATCATTACCAATTCGTCTTTACAAATCATTCTCAAACAATCGACCGCGGCGGTTGAAAAAATTGCCGAAACTTTTTTCTTAACTTCAGGAGAAAAACACTTTCTTTTATCAGTCAGTATCGGTGAGGGGTTGTTTTTTGCCGGTCAAAACCATGTTGGTTTTAAGGTAATTGCTTCAGAAGAGGAACGCCAAATGATTGAATAAGAATTATTTTTTAATCAATTTTTTAATCTCATCTTCAGAAACAGGAGAAAAATCTTGATAATATTGGGAAACAGCAGATAAATAAGGGTCTTGATGAAGAATTACCACTTCATCAAAACAATCTTGTTCAAAACTGGAGGAAGCTACTGGTAAAGCAAGAATGATTTTTTTAACCTTATTTTTCTGTAAAAACATAGCAGCCGCTTTAGTAGTGGCTCCAGTGGCCGCTCCATCATCAACCAAAATGATAACTTTATTTTTAATCGAATTAAATGATTGTTTATTGATTTGAAATATATCAGAGTATTTTTTAAATTTATCCTTAACCAAATCAACCACTTTTTTTATTAATTGATTTGAATAATAAGAAGCGATATCTTGATTGATATATCGGGCATCAAAAACAAAAGCACCAATGGCTAATTCTGGGTTATCAGGAGCAGGGATTTTTACTACTGGAAGGAAAAGGTGAGAGATTTTTAATTTTTTAGCAATTTCTTCTCCAACCACTACCCCACCTCTTAGTATCGAAACCACCACAAGATTTTCTTTGTCAGCAATCTTTTTTTCAAGAATTTCAGCAAGTTTACTTCCTGCTTCTGATCGATTTTTAAAAATCATTTTATTGATATAATATAGATTATAAAAAATTTTAAAAGATTGGGCCGGTGGCACAACGGCTAGCACCCTCGCTCAGATGGGCCTGTCGTATACCGGCAGTACGCTTCCATGGCATGGAAGAAGAGGGGGTTCAATTCCCCCCAGGTCCACCATATTCTTGAGCGGGGGGTTGTGGGTTCAAATCCCATCCGGTCCACCCACCTTTATTTAACATTAAACTTTAAACATCAAACAAGAAAGCGGAATTCAGAAAGTGTAACTTGAAACTTTAAAAATTCTGACTTCATGGTAAAAGATAGTCTCATTTTTAATACATAATTTATCATTTAGCGAGTAGTTTGATTTAAAAGTCCAAAAATTGAATTAGCTTAATGATTGGCTGATTGTTTTGAAGGAGGGCGTGATTCATATAGTAAGATCGTATTTTGAGAAAATTATTAGTTTAAATATCACTTAATGAACCGGGTAGTCCTTGGTAAATAGCTAAAATAAATCTTTTTTTAGTAGATTCAAGATTAAATTTAGTTCTTTGTTCAAGACTTGATATTTTAAGAGAACTTGTTAAAAATATCCACTAACTCAATTCACACAAAAAATCTGATAAAGTGATATTAAACAACCGGACGTCGACCAGTTTGATTGTTTAGATAAAGGTATATTATGATAAAATTATCCCATGAATGTAGGCCTTTTGTATATCGTTTTTGCCCAACTACTATGGTCAACTGAGATGATTTTAATTCGTAAATTTTTCCCCAATGTTAATTCACTGTTTTTATCAGCAATTGGTTCATTGCTGGGATCAATTTTTTATCTGCCAATATTTTTTAATTTAAAGCAAAAATTGTCTTTAAATAATTGGATGATATTAATTATCTATGCTTTTACATCATGGTTTTTAGCCCAAATTTTTTACGTCACCGGAGTTCAAAAGGGGTTAAGTGCATTTTCAATTTCTCTAACAACCTTGACTCTTCCTGTTTTTTCAATCCTATTAGGATCAATTTTTCTTAAAGAGACGATAACGATAAAGGAAATTATTGGCAGTATCCTTATCATTGTCGGTTTCTTGATAATTTCATATCAATAAATGAGAATCTCAATCATCACTCTTTTTCCCAAAATGCTTGAGGGTTTTTTTAATGAGAGTATGATGAAGAAAGCAAAGGAAAAAGGAGCGGTTGAGATCGAGTTAATTAATCTTCGCGAT
>JBBIRE010000041.1:0-7632 GCA_037441985.1 Candidatus Roizmanbacteria bacterium | reverse complement strand
TTCCAACTCTCCTCTACCGGCAAAATTTGGATCACATTTTTTAATAAAATCAAACACCTGTTTATCATAAATATAAAGACCAGTGACCGCGTAATCAGAAGGAGGATTTTTTGGTTTTTCAATAATTTCAACAATTTTTTTAGGATCTTTTTTATCAAATCGAGGAACACCAAATCGAGCTGGATCAGGGACTTTTTTTAGAAAGATCATCGCTCCGGATGAAAATTCTTTCACTGGTTGGCTAATATCAGTATCAGTGGTATTATCACCAAGAATGACAGTAATTGGTCCTTCATCAGCAAAATCCTCCGCCAAAGCCAAAGCGTCAGCAATGCCACCTTTTGGATTTTCTTGATAAGCAAATTCTAAATGAGTGATGCCGAAGTCTTTTCCATTTTTTAACACTTGAATAAAATGACCGGCATGAGGGCCTGAAACAACAACAAGGATATCTTTAATACCCGCCTTGACTAAAGTTTGGATCGGGTAATAAATCATTGGTCGATCATAAACAGGCAGAAGATGTTTATTAGTCGCAAAAGTTAATGGATAAAGACGAGTTGCTAAACCACCGGCTAAAATTACTCCCTTCATAGATTTTTATGGCAAAATTAATAACTTAATTAAAAACAGGGCTAGAAATCCAAGCAAGATATATTCTACCACTATTTTTAATTTTAATTGGTCTTTAATTGCGTGATGATAAATACCGAAGATAATATAAAAGGAGATAAAGATAAGAAAGATAGTAAATTCAATCAATTTTTCTCCTTTGAAAAAATTAAGGGCGATAAGAAAGATTATTCCCGCGGTAAAAAAAAGCAGGTAATCAAAAAGATGGTTTTTTAATTTCATATGATTTTCCCTTGTTTGACAATTAATAAAGAAAGAATGACAAATGATAAAAATATAAGGTGAAGGACATTTTTTCTTTTAAGATGAATTAAACCCAAACGATTAGCAAAATAAAGATCAGAGATAAAGGTAATCGTAAGCAAGATGAATATAATAAAATTTAAACGATAATTAAAACTGATGAAACTAATTTTTTTGTCAGATGGAAGTTCTTTTTCGGTTTGAGCAAGAATTGATGAGTGAATTTCTTCTTTCTTTTCGCCGGCTTGGACTGGTGGAATAATTTGATTTTCTTGAGAAAAAGTAAGAGAAGGATTTTCTGGTGTCCCAAACATTTGGACAACAAGAGTTGTTTCTTCCCCGTTTAAGACTCCGTTTACCACGGCAAACCCAACATCTTGATACTCTTTTTTCAAGATGTTTTCTCGATGGGTAGGAGAATTCATCCAGGCATCGACTACACCGTCAGAAAATAAAAAATTTTTCGCTAAATTTTCGCCAGCATATTGATATTGATAACCACTTTGGAGAATAAACTGCCAAGGAGTTGTCCCATCAGGACCAAAATGAGCCCAGTAATTTTTTTGAAACATATCTTGAGCTTTTTGATAAGCCGCTTGTTCAAGATTTTTATTGTATCGCAGCGGTGGTAAACCATATTTTTTTCTTACTTCATTTGTTAATTGATAAAGTTTGTTAATAGTAATATCAGTGGCAAGACCAAGAATTTGGAGCGAGGTGTGTGATAAAAGACGATAGCCAAAAGTAATGGTTAGTGCCAAAACAAGATAAAAAGAAAGAAAGTCTAAATGAATGATTTTTGGTTGATATTGGTTTTTTTCATGAGGAATAAAAAGATGGGTGATAAGAGTAATAAATTTTTTCATAGAATAATTATAATTATAAAATGAATAAAAGAAAAATTGCTATTTTAGGTGGAGGAGTTACTGGATTAACCGCAGCTTATTATCTATCGAAGAAAAATTTTTCAATTACACTTTTTGAGAAGGAAAAAATATTAGGTGGGATGGCTTCAGGTTTTAAAAAAGAAAACTGGGAGTGGTATTTAGAGAAGACAATTCATCATTTATTTGCCAATGATTATGATTTTCTTTTATTTGCGAAAGAGATTGGTTTTTCTAAAATTATATCTAAAACACCACAAACTGCCAGCTTTTACAATTCCCGCATATTTCCCGTAGATTCTCCGCAGGAATTACTAAAGATGCCTGAATTAAATTTAATCGATAAAATACGAACCGGAATAACCTTTCTTTTTTTAAAACTCTCACCAAAACTTTCTTTTTATGAAAAAACAACCTCAGTTAGTTTTTTAAAGCAGGCGATGGGTGATAAAGGATATCGCGTATTGTTCCAACAACTTTTTCGGAAAAAATTCGGTAAATATGCAGAAAATATTTTAGCTTCATTTATCTGGGCAAGGATGAAAAAGAGAACAAAAAAATTAGGCTATCCTGATGGAGGTTTTCAATCATTTATTAATTTTTTGCAGGAAATCTGCGTGAGAAATGCGGTAATTATTAAAAATCAAGCAGTTGAAAGAATAGAAAGAAGGGGAGAGAGGTTTTTTATTAATGGAGAATTTTTTGATATCGTGATTTCTACATTACCAACACCTATATTTCTTAAAGCGGCAAAAGACATCATTTCAGAAAATTATTATCAAAGATTAAATCAGATTGAATATCTGCATGCTTTATCTTTAGTTTTAGAAACGAAAAAGCCAATTTTAAAAAATGTTTACTGGTTGAATATTAATGATGGAAAAAATCCTTTAATGGGTGTTTTTGCTCATACGAATTTTATGGACAAAAAGAATTACAACAATCATCATCTAACTTATGTTGGTTGGTATTTAGAAGAGAGTGATAAAAAATGGTTAATGACGAAAGAAGAATTAATTAATTGGATTGCGCCTTATTTAAATGAGGTTGGAAGTTTTAAAAAGACTGATTTAATTGATTCTTTCCTTTTTAAAGCCAAATATGCTCAACCGATTTTTGATAAAGATTTTATTAAAAACAAACCTGATTTTATAACCCCAATAAAAAATTTATTTGTTGCCAATCTCGATATGACCTATCCATATGATCGGGGTACAAATTATGCGGTAATGCTGGGAAAAAAAGTTTCTGATATGATAGAGTAAGAAAGATTGTTTTTGTTTAAAGACAGTCTTTGAACATCAGCGATTGAATTTTTTAGTTTTTTTATTCTCTTTTTTTCAGCTTGAATCTTAGACATCTATTGACAATTGATTCTTTTTATTTTATATAATTAAAATTATTATATTTAATCTAAAAGTTTAAATTTTTAGCTAAAAATATGGAAAATTATCCAAATCTTCGAAATTTTTTAGTTATTCCTTATGACGAATTGGAACAACTTAATTTGAGAGCAAAAAAAGCGCGAATCGATGAGGTCGAAGAGGAGGAAATGAAAAAGTATTATTTAGGTTATCTCAAAAAAGAGAAGCGATTAAAAGCGGTAACCATTGGTTTTTGTGATATTGAGGGTCGTTTTCATATGCTTGATTATGACAAAAAATTTTTTATTGAGAATTATCATAATTTGACATTTGACGGCTCTTCCATCCGTGGTTTTTCTCGTCAAGCAGAATCTGATTTGCGATTAAAAGTTGATTGGCGAGCTTTTTGGTGGTTGCCAGCTGATGTTTTTGGTCCAGGAAAGGTGTTGATGATGGCATTTGTTGAGGATAAAGATAAGCAGCCCTATTTAATGGATATGCGTGGTCGACTCCAAAGTTATTTATTATCTATTAAAAAAAAGTATAATTATACTTTTTTGACTTCTAATGAGATTGAAGGTTTTCTTGTGAGTGGAGAGAATGCAGAACAAAATTTTGATGAACGAATTGGTTTTCAATTGGTATCTCAGGGAGGTTATTACCATTCTTTGCCCAATGATGTCTTGCGAATTTTTATTGATCGAACCGCTGAAGCTCAACGGGCGATGGGTTTTGAAAATGAAAAAGATCATCCAGAAGTTGCCCCATCTCAGTTTGAATTGAATTACTCTTACTCGCCAATGCTCAATGCCGCCGATCAGATTGTTTTATATAAACTTATCGCCCGTCAGGTGGCGAAAAATATGGGTATGACTGCTACTTTTTTGCCAAAGCCAATTATGGGGATTAATGGAAGCGGGATGCACACTAATCTTTCAATCGTTAAAAATGGGAAGAATCTTTTTTATGATAAAAAAGGAAAAGAAAATCTTTCTTCTTTTGGATGGGAAGCGGTCAATAAACTTTTAAATTTTGCCAACGATTTTTGTTTGGTAATGAATAGTTCGGTTAATGCTTATCGTCGACTTGATCCTCATTTTGAAGCGCCAAACGAGATTAAAGTTTCCGCTATGGATAGGGGGGCAATGATTCGAGTTCCTTTATTTAGTGAAAAATCAGCCAGAATTGAAATAAGAAGTGTCGCTCCGGATTCAAATCCTTATTTATTATTTTATGTTTTTGCGGCAATGATTATCGAAGGAAAAATAAAAGAAAATATGATTGGTGAAAGAAAAAGAACCGCTTATTTACCATCAAAAATTAATTTTGCTATTCAAGAGTTTCGAAAGAGTCAGTTAATGAATAAAATTTTAGGCGAAGAGTTTGTTAAACGATTTGCTGGACTAAAGCAAAAAGCGGCCGATCGCTGTCCTGATGATCTGGGAACAAGAGTGAAAAATGGGGAAGTTTGGTATCATCATGAGGTTTATAATCAGTGGATTTGGAATAATTTTTAAATTTATTTAAGATAAAGCTTTTTTTGTCAAAAGAACTCCTCCTCCAACAAAAACAAAACCAAAAGTAAGCCAAAAGTCACGAATTTTTGCTTCTTCTCGATTATTTTTTAGCTGATTAAGACGGTTATTGTAATTATTTTTTCTTAATTCTTCTTCATATTGATTTGGATTGCGAAAAATACCTTTATCATCATAGAGAGGATAGTTATATTGTTGATAACATTCTTCTTTGGTTTTTGGATTAAGAAGTATTAATAGGGTATTCTTTATAATAAAGAAGATTAAAAATAAATCTAATAGAAAAAAATATTCCTAAAAGCAGCATTAACCAACCTGAATAGTTAACAAAAGTTGAAAACCAGTGTTTGTTGCTTTTCATACAAACATTATATCAAAATTAATATTCATAAATTTTTTGTAAAATAAAAGATATTAATCAAATGTTTAAAAAAAATCGATTAATTAAAAATCTTCCTCTTTTTGCTCGGCCAAGGGAAAAACTTTTGGAAAAAGGAAAGGAAAATCTTAAAGATGAAGAACTTTTGGCAGTTCTTTTAAGAACAGGAACAAAAGGAGAGAGTGCTTTAGAGACAGCAAAAAAACTGTTAAAAAAATATCCAAAAGAGATTTTGTTTGATCTTGACCCAAAAGAATTGAAAAAGGTTAAAGGAGTTGGTTTGGCTAAGGCGATTACTTTGGTCGCCGCTTATGAGTTGGTTAAAAGAACGATTGTTTCTTCTTCAAAAACAACACCGAAGATAGAGACAATCAAAGATATTATTGCTCAAATTGCTGAAATTCGAGATAAGAAGCAAGAACACTTGATGGTTTTGTATCTTAACGCCCGAAAAGAATTGATAAAAAAAGAGGTGATTTTTATTGGAACTTTAAATTCAAATATTTGCCATCCAAGAGAGGTTTTTAAATTGGCTTTTTTGAACAACGCGACATATTTTATTCTTTCTCACAATCACCCATCTGGCACTCCATCGCCCTCTGATATTGATCTTTTAATCACAAAAAAGATGAAAGAGGTAGGGGAGTTAATGGATGTTGAGATTTTGGACCATGTGATTATTAGTAAGGATGATTATTTTAGTTTCAAAGAGAATAACCTCCTATAGTAAAAACCACTTGCAATTTTTCTGAGTTTATGATATTATGTAAAAATAATTTACATTATATATTTATCAGTTTTTTCAAAGTATGGCTAATCTAGATCAGCTTCAGAATTGGCAGAAAAAAAGATATTTTTCCCTTCTTGATTATTTTAAGGATAAAAAATTCAGTTTTCAAGAGGCTCATAACCTTTTTAAAACTCTTTATAATCAACCGGAAGAGCAAACTCGAGTGATTCTTTCCAAATTAAATCAGGCTGGACTGTTAAAAAGTTTTGAAAATTCGGAAAACAAAAAAGAAAAATTTTATCAACTTAAGTCTTTTGTTCCTGACAAAAAACAGATTTCCAAAGATGAATTGATTACTCTTTTAAGTCAGGCGGCTGATATTATCAGAACAAGAGTTGACTACACTTTTATTTTAATTCTTCTTTTTTATAAAGCCTATTCTGATAAGTGGCAGGGAGAGTATGAAAATATTAAAAAGAAATTTACTGATTTGGGCTGGCGAGTTGAGGATGCGGAAAAAGAGGCCGGGCAACCCTTTCGTCATGCTTTTAATTTTCCTAAAGAATATCTTTGGCAGAATCTTCGAAAATCAACTTATCAGGTGTCGGAGCGATTGTCAATTGGTTTGAGAAAATTGGCAGAGCTGAATCCTGATTATCAGGACATTTTTTCTCAGTTTGATTTTCATCAGTTTACCTCCAATCCTGAAAACGCAGCCATTTTAAATCAGCTGGTTGAGCTTTTTAGTAAATTCGATTTTACCGAGGTTGAAGGCGATATTTTAGGTGATGCTTATGAGTGGATTTTGAAGTATTTTGCCCCGACGAAAGCAAAAGAAGGCGAGGTGTATACTCCAAGAGAGGTGGTTAGACTGATGGTTGAGCTTTTGGAGATAGAACCAAAGTCAAGTGTTTATGATCCAGCTTTAGGATCAGCGGGGATGTTGATTGTCGCTTATCAATATTTAAGAGAAAAATTTTCTCAAGGGGAGGCTGATACTCTTCTTCTTAAAGGTCAGGAACAAAATCTTAAGACTTTGGCTTTGGCAAAGATGAATATGCTTCTTCATCAGATAAAAAATTTTGATTTAAAAGGAGGCGATAGTCTTTTATATCCAAAGTTTCGAGAGGGGGAGAGATTGGAGGTGTTTGATTATGTTCTTGCCAATCCTCCTTGGAATCAGAAAGGTTATAGTGAAGATGAATTAAAAAAAGCTGATTTTTGGCAAAATCGTTTTTCTTATGGTTTTTCGACAAAGCAGTCAGCGGATTGGATATGGATTCAACATATGTTGGCAGTGGCGAAAGAAAAAGTAGCGGTGGTTATTGATACTGGCGCTGTTTCTCGAGGTGGAAGAGAGCTTGAGATTAGAAGAAAGATTGTTGAGGCAGATTTGATTGAAGGGGTGATTCTTCTTCCAGAAAAACTTTTTTATAATACCGGCGCTCCAGCAGTGATTATCGTTTTTAATAAGAATAAAAATCAAGAAAAAAAAGGAAAAATTCTTCTAGTTAATGCCAGTAAAGAATTTCAACCAGGCAAAAAGCAAAATACTTTAAGTCAAGAAAATATTCAAAAAATTGTCGAAGTTTATCATAACTTTCAAGAAAAAGAAAAATTCAGCCAAATCATCACTTTAGGAGAAGCAAAACAAGCAGATTATAATTTAAGTCCTTCGAGATTTGTGAGTGTTTTTGAGGAGGAAAAATATCGTTCAATTAGTGAGATAAAAGCCGATTTGGAGAAATTGGAACAAGAGAGAGAAATTTTAGATAAGAGGATAAAAGAAATTTTATTTAATATGGAGTTTTTTAATTAATTTTTTATATGTTTATCCCAAAAACAAAATTAATTGAAAATTTAG
>JBBIRE010000040.1:0-7863 GCA_037441985.1 Candidatus Roizmanbacteria bacterium | reverse complement strand
CTTCATCAACAAAGGCTTGGGAAATTTTTGAAAGAGAAATTTTTAGTTTTTTCTCCAAAAACTCCCGCCGATCTTTTGGGGATTTGAATTGGGATAATTTCATAATATATTAGACGAAGAAGAAGGAAGAATCATTTTTTAAACTATTAAGGAGAATCCTTGATGCAAGGATTCTCCTTGTTAAAATTATTTTTTTAAGGATTATTAAAGAAAGCTTCTTATACAATGATTATCGCGTATTAAATTTATTTTTGTTATACTTTTATTAAATTAACGCAAATTTTCATTAATAATAGCAATCTAATAAATAAATGTATCAATTAATTACCAATCAAAATTACAAATCTAAATTGCTTGATAAAGCTCCGTTTTTTAAAACTAAAGATATTGTTATTTACAACGAAGATTTTTTAAAAATAACCAGTATACCTGAAAATGCTATTGACTTAATTATCACCTCTCCTCCTTATAATGTTAATATTCACTACAATTCCCATAAAGATAACATTTCTTATGGAGAATATTTAAAATTTACAAAAAAATGGATAGAAAAATGTTATTTTTTAGCAAAAGAAGATGGAAGATTTTGTTTAAATATTCCTTTAGATAAAAATAAAGGTGGTCAACAATCGGTGGGTGCTGATATTACTACAATAGCAAAAAATGTTGGTTGGAAGTACCACTCAACTATTATCTGGAATGAAGGAAATATCTCAAGAAGAACTGCTTGGGGTTCTTTTATGTCTGCTGCCGCCCCATACGTCATCGCTCCAGTAGAGCTGATTGTCGTTTTATATAAAAAAAAATGGAAAAAAACGAGTGGGAGTAGAAAATCAGATATAACAAAATCAGAATTTATGCAATGGACAAATGGTGTTTGGAATTTTAGTGGCGAAAGCAAAAAAAGAGTGGGGCATCCTGCCCCTTTTCCTATAGAATTACCACGTCGTTGTATTAAATTATTTAGTTTTGTTGGAGACATTGTTCTTGATCCATTTTTAGGAAGTGGAACTACTTTAATTGCCGCATATCTTAATAAACGAAAAGGGGTTGGAGTTGAAATAGATGAACAATACTGTCATTTATCAGTTAAGCGTTTATATCAAGAAGCAAAAATTAATCAAAAGAAATTGCCAATTTAAAAAAATATGAAAAAGAGAAAATCAATTAAAGATTTATTAATCGAATATTTTAAAAATCATCCAAAACAAGATATGCCTCATGGACCCGTAGTTGATTGGGTTGAAGAAAAGTATATGAAACTTTATCATAAAAAACCACGTGATACTTGGCGTTCGATTAGAAATCTTTATGAAGTTGGCTTTCTAATAAAAGTTAAAAAAGGAGTTTATCGATACGATCCTGATTTTGTAAAAAAAAGACAAGTAGAAGATTTTACCCCAGAACAAAAAGAAATAATTTTAAAAAGAGATGATTATAAATGTGTCATTTGTGGTAGAGGTAAAAAAGAAGGCGTTGAATTACATGTTGATCACATAAAACCAAAATATTTAGGAGGAGAATCAACCATTGAAAATGGTCAAACGTTGTGCGCTCAACATAATTTTATTAAAAAAACTTTAAGACAAACAGAAACAGGTAAAAAAAATGTTTATTCGATTGTATGAACTGGCGAAAAAGCACAACAATAAAGAGCTTTTAGAGTTCACCACTGATGTTTTAGAAATGTATGAAAAGCATAATATAAATGGTCACATTATTTGGAAAAAATAAATAAATCAAGCTTTATAACTTATACTTAAACCATCGGCACATAAAATAATCGAAAATAATTAAGAAGAAAAAAAATAGGAAAAAAGGTTAAAAAATACAAAAGGATAAAATAAACTATCCGAAAGAAATGAAATCCGCTGCTAAAACGAATCGCTAAATAAGATAAAATTATCTTCCAAAACAAAAGCGAAAAAGAAATTGTCAGATAAAAAAGACTGAAACTAATCCCCAAGATTGAGGTTGTCCGGGGCGGTGGCAAAAGAATGTAAAGAAGCGAATTAAATCCATACCAGATTAATGTTGGAAAAAGAGCATAGGAAAAAGTAAAAATAAAAGAACGAAGTTTAATTTTTTTATTAAAAAATTTTGATAAAAAATAAAAAAAACCAACTGTAAGAAAAAAAACTAAAAGAAAAAAGGAAAATAAAATTGTTGCTGGATAAGGATTATCTTTTAGAAAATAAGCAAACTTTAAATATAAAAAAACTAAAAAGAAAATCAAGTAAATCTGATTCTCATCTTTTTGTTGACTTATCTTTCGCATTGCTTGATATGGGAAAAAGATTAATTGAATTAAGTAGTAAAAAATAAAAAATAATGAAGTCAAAATCTCAATTACTAATTTCATTAAATAATCTTTTGGAAAAAACTCACTAGTTTAATTAAAAAATAACCTAATAAGAAATAAGAAAAAATGCTTAATAAGATTGATAGAGGAACGATAATAAAAAAAGGCATCATCTTCAATCGAGAAACAATTTTTTTATAAAAATTAGTCAAAGGTAGCCATTCTAAATCATTTGGTTTAATAACAAAAATTTCATTAATTTTTTTCTCCCAATTAATGACTTTTGTTTTCATTAGATCGATCGATATAACTTAATAAAAGCTTTTCTTGCCCGAAACAAAAGGCTTTCCGTCGCTTTAAATGTCAACTTTAACCTTTTGGCTATTTGTTTTACTTTCACGTTCTCTATATATTTTAGTCGCAAAATCCCTTGATAATCCTTTGGTAATAAACGAAAAACTTTTTCAATTCTTTTTTTTATTTCTTTTTTTTCTATCTCTTCTTCCATCAAAAAAATATTTATCCCTTCAACTAAAAAATTGGGTAAATGAGAAAAAAGAATTTTCTTGATTTTGTTTTTTCGATAATAATCAAGCACTTTGTTTTTGGCAATGCTATAAAGATAGGTTTTAAGAGATGCTTGAAAATGAAAGTCACGTAGACCTTCTAAAAAAGAAAGAAAGACCTCTTGAGTGATTTCTTTTGCTATCCCTTCATCGCCAATTTTTCTCTTAATAAAATTAAAAATTGCTTTTTCGTGTTGATGATAAAAAAAATTAAATGCCCGCTCGTCTCTTTCAATAATTTTTTTTACTAATAATTGCTCCGATAAATTTTTCATAGTTCAATAATAAAAATTTTTCCTCCTAAAAGAAGAAAAATCTTTTTGTTATAAACGACAAAATCATCAGCCTGGGATAAAAAAGAAGACTTAATTGCCTGCTGATAATCGCCTTTTTTGGAAAAAAGATAGACCGAAGAATTTTTTTTATCCCAAACAAACAATTGTTCTAGCTTCTTATCAGTATAAATTTTTTTTACTTGAATCGAGGTTGTTGGAAAACTCGCATTAAAACTTTCTTTGATGCCAGAAGTGTACTTTAAAATATAATCAGTAAACCCTAAATAAATTGAGGCATCAATCGCCATTGAGTTAACTTCTTCTAAATTAACCGCTTCCCCGCTCTTGAAATACGAATTTTTCTCTGAATAACCAGCACCAGTAACAAGATATTTATAAACTTCATCATTTTTTTTATCTAAAAGATATAAGTTGCCATTATAAACCCAGAAATCAATTACCTCTCCCCAATCTTTATCAAAATCAATTAATTTCTTTAATTGATTATTTTCACCAATTTGGAAAACGCCTTCTTTTTGATTGAAGAAAAAAATTTTATCTTCATAACTGGCAACTAAACTGGCGGATTTAAGTTTTGAATGGGAAAAAGCATCGATTGATTTTTTTTCTAGATTTAATCGATAAACCCTTCCATTTTTATGATCCAAAATTAGCAACTGATTGTCGTTTAGATATAGGCGGTTGCCAGTAGCGTTTTTTTCGGAAATCGCTAAATCAAAAAACTCTTCGGCTTTTTTTTCTTCTTTCCTTAGAATCTCTTTTTCCTTTTGACTGATTAAATTTTTTATCGCTAATATCTCTTTTTCTGACCTTTTATCAACTTCTTTTTCTAGCTGATTTAACTCATTTTTTGCCTCATTAATTAATTCAATAGATTTTTTCATATTGTAAAATGCCGAGTCTTCTGCTTCATTTAACTTTTTCTCAATTGACTGACGAGTGATTTCAATCTTTTGTTGTTTGAAATTAAAACTGAATTTAATTAATCCTGTTGATAGTCGATAGCCAAAAAATAAAATTATTAACAAAATTACCAGAAGCGCCAATTTATTTTTATGGCCAAAAGAGATGAAAGAAAAAAATTTTTCGTTAACTTTTTGCCAGTCAACTGTTAGTTTGCTACTAATCACATCTTTATCTTCGTTCTTTTTTGATTGAAAAAATTTAACAATTAAAGCCGTTGACCCATTGTTACTTTCTGTAAAATAAAAACTTAGTCTTTCAATGATCTCAAGCGGTGAATTTTGATCAATAACCTCCTTTAACTTTTTTTCATCAATTTTTTGAAAAAAATCGCTAAAGGAAAAAATAAAATAGTCGTCCTTTTTGATATAACCGGAAGCGCTTTTAGTCCCTTCGATAATCTTTCCTCCTTCTCTTCCTCTTTTAACAAAAATTGTTCCCTCCCCAATCGTCTTTAAATATAAAATTTCATTTTCTAAAAGACCGATCGCTAATGAAGGCTCAAGAGAAAAATTAGTTTTTTGAATTGCTTCAATAATCATTTCATCAAGTCTTTCTAATCTTATTTCTTGCTCTTGGGTGATTAATTGATAAACTTCTTGTAGGAATTTTTTTCCGTTTTCTTTAGACAGATCTTTTCCTATTTTTAAAACAGCAAAAAAATTTCTTTCCACCAAATAAACCGCTTTATTCTCTTCTTTTTCCTTGCCTAGAAATAAAGAAAATTGGTAATCAATCATAAAACAAGACTATAAAAAATTAGTAAAAATCCTAATAATATCTTAATTCCTGAGATAAAAATTACCGATTTGTCTATCTCTGTCTTAATTGTTCTTACCAATACTCTTGATTGTTGAAACAAAACAATCGCATATAAAAGATATAAAAAGGAAAAAAAGACAGCAAAAATTTTAAACAATAAATTAATCATTTATTTTTTGGTAATAACTGATTAATCATTTCTTTTACTTTCTCTGGTTGGGGAATATTGATAAATTCAATATTAACCTCAGTCCCAGCGGTTTGAACAAAAACATTACCATAATTGAAAATCGATGGTAAAAATCCGCCGCTTTTAACTGTAATATCCTCGATCTTATCTAACTTTGCACTTGTGACTTCTTTATAGGTGAGATAGTGAAAATCAATATCAATCACCCGTTGATTAGTAAGAAGACCGACATTAAAAAACCAGGTTAAAAAATTAAACCACCAATAAGAAAAAACGAAAATGATATTAAATAAATAAATAAAAAAAATTTGTCTATTGTTTAAATATGGAGAAAAGACCTTAATCGCCAAAAGGATAATAATAAAAATTAAAAAGCCGTTGAGCAGCCAGAAAATTTGGGTAATTGGATGGGCGCGAACCAAAAAAATAATCTCTTCTTTCTCTTGTTGAAATGCACTTTTTATTTTTGGCTTAAATAAAAAAGCCCTTAAATTACTCATTGATATTATTATATACAATTTGTATAATATTACTGCCTGGGTGATTGAAGCGACTAGGACCCACCCTTTTCCATCCCGAACAAGGTCGTGAAACTAGTCAGCGCCGATGATACTTTCTCCCAACTCGGAGACGGGAAAGTAGGTCGTCGCCCGGGCATTTTTATTTATTGATTTGATCAATAGAAAGATTTTTAAAAATCACGTTTTTGGGGGTTAAAAATAATTCTTCCTTAATCTCCTTTTTTTGACAGCTATTTAATAAATTATCAAAGTCGAAATTTTTACCAAACTGATTGCTAAACTCACTTCTTTGGAATAAAGTGTCAAAATTGAAAAAAGGTATGGATTCGAAAAGATTAAGATAACGACCAATACCACAAAGCCGTTCGCCAGTATAACTTTTTTCTTGCCAAAGATATAAACAATCGTCGCTAATTAGAAAATTTTTTACCTCATTCTTATCTATTGTTTTAACAAGAATTTTTTTATTTTGAATAAAGGCAGAAATCGATGCTTCTTTGGTTTGATATTGACACACCCATGGTCCAATTAAATTATTTTTTTCTCTGATTGGTTTTTGTGAAAGGGAGGGCAAAATTTTAACTACAGTTGGTGAAAGAGAAAGATTAATAACTGAAAAATTTTTATTAGAAGAATACTTCACCGCTATTCCTAAAATAAAAATAATAATAGGAAAAATAAAAATAATTTTAGAAAATTGGGTAAAAAAATTATCAAAAAAATGAATAATTTTTTGATTCTTCATTGTTTTTAAAATAACTGATTTTTATCTTTTTTATCTTTTTCAACTTTTTCCGGTAGTGATTGGAAATTATTCATTTCAGGAAGAGCTCGACCGACAATACTTTGAAGATCACCATGCATTCCCAAAATATTTTCCGCCACTTTTTTGATATTTTTTTCTTGTTTGGCCCATTTTTTTCGAAACCAGTCTTGTTCCTTTCTTAAATCTTCTGTTAATTGAAGATAAGCATCATAAATTGCCTCTATTCGTTGATGAAATTCGATACTTGTTAAATAATTCCATAAAATTTCCTTTTTTTCTTCTTTATTAACTAAAGAAGATTTGACGGCTGCCAGATCAATCAGAGTTTGTCTTAAAATGGTCGCTAAACCAATAAATGAATCAAAACTAACAATCCAAACTCTTTCCTTTTGGGTAAAGTTTTTTACTCCAGTGGGTAAGGTTTGGGAAACAATCACTGCTATTTCTGCTTTTACTTTCCTTTGATCTTCTCTTAATTTTAAAAGCCAACTATCACTCCAAGCCTTTGTCCTTTTTGATTCCCAAATAATTGTTCCACACGGTCGACCATAATCATTTTTAACAATCTGTAAAACATCAGCCCCTTCAACCCCTTTTGGTACTTCTTTAATTTCATCTTCAGGAAAATTTTCCTGTAATTTTTCTTGTAAATATAGTTCCTGAACCTCGCCTTGAAGTTGTTGGGACCCGGTTTGCAGCTTTCTTTTATATTCCTCAACTAATTTTAAAGCGTCAGAAAGCTTTTTCTCTTTTTCTAAAATCTTTAATTGATATTCCTGCTCAATCCTTTTCTGCTCTTCTTGTCTAATTTTTTCCTGTTCTTGGGCGATCTTTTTCTCCATCTCAATTCTTCGTTGTTCATTTTCACTTCTTAATTGCCGAATCAAACGATTCAATTCTAATAACTGATTTTGTAAATTTTTGTTTTGTTTTCTTAATTCTTCAATTTCATTAGTTTTATCTTTAATCTCAAGCTCTAATTGTTCTTTAATTTTTTTAGTTAAATTGACTCTTAATTCTTCCTCTAATTTTTGTTTTTCTTCAGCTAATCTCTTTTTATAAAACTCCTTATATTTTTCTTGAATCTGATGAGATAAGGCTTGAGTTAAAGGAATAACTTTTTTACAATGAGGGCAAATAATTTGATCATTCATAGTATTTAATTTTAATAAAAATCATCTCAGGAAACAAATAAATTTATCGGTCACATACATTTCAGACTCTCGAGGTAAAATTTTTAACAGATAGTTAAGAGGTGAAATATTGTCTAGACTTTTATGAACACGTTTTGTCTCCTCCGATTCTAAGGACAAGTTATACCATACTAAATAATCAACTAAAGCATTGTTAAAATCAGCGATATCCTCTAAAGCTAAATGCTTATTGCCATCAATAAACTCCTCTTTTAAAGTTCTATTGGCTCTTTCAATAAAAGCATTAATCTTTGGACATCTTGGATAGATAAATACACGCTTAATGTTTTTTTGTTTAAGATAA
>JBBIRE010000039.1:0-7879 GCA_037441985.1 Candidatus Roizmanbacteria bacterium | reverse complement strand
AATCTAGATAAAAACAATTAATAATTTTTTTTATTTTATAATTTGAGAGTTTAGATTTATATATCATTAAAAAATAATATAGAGAAGATATCTATTCTTGTTGAGAGACTTACAAATTATTAAAATGATGGTCTAGAGCCTTTATATTTAATAAATATTAATTATTCTTTAGAAATACTTTTTTATTGTCTTGTGCAATTTCTCGAGAATTCAATAAATTTGAAGGAAGTTTATAAATTTCTTAAATTTCCTTTTCCAACTCTTCTAATAATTTTTTTCCTTTTGAAGAAATTTTCTCTGGAACTTTAATTTTAAAAACAATGTATTGATCGCCCCTTCTTGAAGAATGCAGATAAGGAATTCCTTTTCCTTGTAAACGAACAGTTGTCCCTGACTGCATTCCCGCTCTCACTCTTAATTTTAATTTTCCATCAATTGTCTCTACTTCAGTCACTCCTCCCAATACCGCCAGAGGAAAAGAAATTTCCTTTTCCAAATAGATATCTTGTCCTTGTCTTTTAAATAATGGATGGGGCCTGACATTAACAATTAAATCAAAGTCAGAAAATCGAATCCTTGAACCATCATCAACACCGGCAGGAATTTTTATTCTTTTCCTTTTTCCTTTAATAACCACTTCTTTTTCTACTCCCTTAACTGCTTCTTCAAAATCAATCGTTGTTTGGTAAACTTCACGTCTTTGTCTGGATCGACGAGAAAAAGGTGACTGAAAGCCAAAAAATTGCTCAAATATCTCAAATGGATCAGAAAAACCTTCAAAATCAAAATTAAAACCAAAATTTGAAAAATCGCCGCCAAAATTTGTATAAACCCGATATGGTCCATGTTGGTAATATTCACCTGTTGGACCAGCCGCGCCTCCTCTTTCAAAAGCCGCCTCTCCGTATTGATCGTAAATAGCTCTTTTTTTTGGATCAGACAAAACTTCAAAAGCTTTGTTAATTTGCTTAAATCTTTCTCCTGCTTCTTTTGATTTATTTCGATCAGGATGCCACTTTAGTGCCTGTTTCCGATAAGCGGCTTTAATTTCATCCAAAGTAGCATTTTTCGATACTCCCAATATTTCATAGTAATCCATAATAAAAAAAATCAATTACCAATAAACAAGTATTCCAAAAAAAATTCCAAATATCTTAATAATATTAAAATTAGCTTTTGGAATTATTTGTTTCTTGGAATTTGGTTCTTGGAATTTAATTAACCACTTCTCCTTCTTCAACATCTTCTTTTTTATCCTTTTTTTCTTCTTCTGTTTTAGCATCTGTGCTTTGGGTTTTGGTATTTTCTTGATACATCGTTTGGCCAATCTTTGTCAACTCATCAGATAATTCTTTGGTCTTTTCTTCTATCTCTTCCTTTGTTCCTTTTTCAATTATTTCTTTCAACGCTTTAATTTTTTGTTCAATTGATTCTTTAAGTGATTTTTCTACCTTTTCACCGGCATCTTTGAGCGATTTTTCAGCGACATAAATTAAGTTATCCGCTTTATTCTTTGCCTCAATTCTCTCTTTTTCTTTTTTATCCTCATCTGCATGTTTTTCAGCTTCTTCTTTCATTCTCTCTATCTCTTCTTTGGTTAAACCGGTTGATCCGGTAATCTTTATCGCCTGCGATTTACCTGTGGCTTTATCTTTGGCGGTCACCGTCAATATTCCATTAGCATCGATGTCGAAGGTCACTTCAATTTGGGGCACTCCTCTTGGCGCTGGCAGAATTCCATCTAAAATGAATCGACCTAAAGATTTGTTGTCTTTTGCCAATGGCCTTTCTCCTTGCAGAATATGAATCTCTACCTGTGTTTGATTATCAGCGGCGGTGGAAAAAATTTCTGATTTAGAGGTTGGCACAGTCGTATTCCTCGGGATTAGTGGCGTCATAACTCCCCCCAAAGTCTCCACGCCTAAGGTTAAAGGAGTAACATCAAGCAAAACAACATCTTTTGCCTCTCCGGTAATAATACCTGCTTGGATGGCTGCTCCCACCGCCACCACTTCATCCGGATTAACTGAGCGATTGGGATCTTTACCAAAAAAATTTTTTACTTCTTCAATGATTTTTGGCATTCGCGTCATACCGCCAACTAAAATTACTTCGTTAATATCTTTAACCGAGACCTTTGCGTCTTTTAAACAGTCTTTCACTGGTTTAAAAGTCTTCTCAATTAAATGACTGACTAATGATTCTAATTTTGCTCGCGTTAACTTCATCGCTAAATGAAGTGGTTGCCCTTCTTTTACCGTAATGAATGGCAAATTAATTTCCGTCTCAAGAGAAGAGGATAACTCAATCTTTGCTTTTTCTGCGGCATCTCTTAATCTCTGAAGAGCTTGAGAATCTTTTCTTAAATCAATCCCATAATCTTTTTTAAATTCATCAGCTAAATAATTCAAAACTGCCTGATCAAAATCATCTCCACCTAAATGAGTATCTCCATTAGTTGCTTTAACCTGAAAAACGCCCTCTCCTAATTCAAGAATGGTGATATCAAAAGTTCCACCACCCAAATCATAGACAGCGATCGTATGAACATGTTTTTTGTCTAAACCATAGGCTAAAGCGGCCGCCGTTGGTTCATTGAGAATTCTTACTACCTCCAACCCGGCAATTTCACCCGCTTGTTTAGTTGCTTGTCTTTGTGAATCGTCAAAATAAGCAGGAACAGTAATCACTGCCTTTACGACTTTCTCTCCTAAATAAGCTTCGGCATCTGCCTTTATTTTTTGTAAAATCATTGCTGAAATCTCTTGTGGAGTAAAAGTTTTTCCCTCAACCTCAACTACCGCCATTCCATCTCTCCCTTCTTTTATCTTATAAGGCAGCCATTTAATATCATACTGAACAGAGGAGTCTTTATATCTTCTTCCCATCAATCTTTTAATTGAAAAAATTGTGTTTTTAGGATTGATAATCATTTGCCGTTTGGCAACATCGCCAACGATTCGTTTAATTGGATCAACGACCGAAGGAATAACATTTCTTCCTTCGGCTGAATGAATAACTTTTGGCTTGCCACCTTCCATAATAGCAACACAAGAATTAGTGGTTCCAAGATCGATTCCAATAATTTTATTCATAGTTTTTTTAAACAAACTGATAATAAATTAATTTCTACCTTCTTCTTTTTTTATCTTTTTACTCACTTTAACTTGGGCGACTCTTAAAACTTTATCGTGATAATAATAACCTTTTTTCACTACTTCCACAATAATATCGTCCTCTTTTCCCTGAACAACCTCAACGGCTTCGGCTAAGTGAGGATCAAATTTTTTTCCTATTAAATCTATTTCTTTAACTCCTTCTTCATTTAAAATCTGTAAAAATTTCTTTTTTATTAACTTTAATCCATCATTGTTAATAAAAAGTGCCGCCCTTTCAATTTCATCTAAAATTGAAATAAATTTTAATAAAAGATTTTTATAAACTGATTTTTTTAACTCTTTTTGCTCTTGGTTAATCCTCTTTTCTAAATTTTGATAATCAGCTAAAGCTCTTAAATACTTATTCCTCCATTGCTCAACCTCTTGTTTTAATTGATCAATTACTTGATTCTGCTTATTAATATCATTTACTTCCTTTTTTTTATCACCCTTATTTTTGTCCATTTTTGAGAATAAAACTTGATATATTACATTCCTTGCTCGATTAAAATCTGACTGATTAAATGAGAAAAATACTTTATCTGAGGGATAATGACTTCATAAGGCATTCTTTTAGAACCAACAACGCCAATAATCCCCTTAACTTCTTTCCCTTGAAAGCCGCCAAAAACACTGGCGCATTCTTCAAAAGTGGGATCACGAAAATCTTCTTCTCCTAAAAGATAATAAACTTCCTCAGCTCTTCTTTCAATCTCATTGATCATCCTCTGCCAAAAATTCGTCTCATCCAAAAGAGAAAAAAGATGACGAGATAAATCGTAATCAGTAAATTCATCTTGAGAGAGTAAGTTGGCAACTCCTGAATAAAAAAGATCGCCCTGATCAGAAAAAGCAACCGAAAGCAAAGCGGTTCTTTTAGATAAAACTTTAGTCGCTTGGCCTAATAATCGATGAAATTTATCTCTTTGATCCCAAATACTATTTTTATAAGAGACTTCATCAAGCGTTGACAACTCTTTCTCTTTCATTAAATTTTGGATATAGAATCGGAAAGCTTTAGCTGAGGGAATTCTTCCTGAGGAAAAATACTCTTTCTTAAGATAACCTTTTTTGGCCAACTGAACCATTTCATTTCTAATGGTGGCGGGTGAAACACCTAACTTATATTTTTTTTCTAAAACAGAGGAGCTAATTGGCTCACCGCTTTCCGTATATTCTTTGATAATGGCGTTAAGGATGTCAATTTGTCTTTGGGTTAAATCTTCCATATATTAGCAATCATAAACTATCTCTGCTAATTTGTCAAGAGCAAAATTTGATAGAATTAATCTATGATCTTAGGTGCCCACCAATCAATCGCCGGCGGTTATTGGAAAGCATTAAAAAGAATTA
This sequence comes from Candidatus Roizmanbacteria bacterium, assembly GCA_037441985.1. Lineage (GTDB taxonomy): Bacteria > Patescibacteriota > Microgenomatia > UBA1406 > GWC2-37-13 > JBBILO01. Next base: position 3,368 of record JBBIRE010000039.1, on the reverse strand, counting down.
AAAATATTGGTGGTAATTGTTTACAAATATTTTCATCATCGCCTCGGGGTTGGAATCTTGCCCGTATTAATAACCAAGATATTGAACAATTTTTAAAACTTAAGTCAAAATTGAATATTGACCCTGTATATTTTCACGCTTCATATCTTGTTAATCTCGCCGATGAAGAAAAAATTGGTTATCTCTCTAAACAATCACTTATCAACGAGATGACCATTGCTTCAAAATTAAAAATTAGGGGAAGTATCATTCATCTTGGTTCTTATAAAAATCAACAGGAAAAAAGTAAATATCAAAAATTAATAACCAATATTAAAGAAATCCTTAATAAAACATCACCAGAATCTCTATTTATCATCGAAAATTCCGGAACAAGAAAAATTGGTCAAAGTCTAGAAGAGATTGCCCAAATTTTTAAAGATGTTAACCACTCTCGTTTAAAACTATGTCTTGATACCTGTCATCTTTTTTCTAACGGATATCGGTTTGAAAACAAAAGAGAATTAGATGATTTTATTGGTAAATTAAAAAAACTTTCGTTGTATGAAAAAATAGAACTTTGGCATCTTAATGACAGCCGCGATCCATTTAATTCGGGTAAAGATCGTCACGAGAATATTGGTCAGGGAACAATTGGTATCAATGAATTTAAGACTCTGCTTAATCATCCATTAACCAAAAATTACCCTTTTATTATTGAAACACCTGGTTTTGATAATCAAGGACCAGATAAAAGAAATTTAGATATTTTAAAGTCATTGATTAATAAGAATTAAATTCAAACACTTTTTTAAGCTATAATTATCTCATGTTAACTTTACCTCAATTTATTAAAGACATCATTGATGAATTTAAAAAAAATAGTTTTGAAATTTATATTGTTGGTGGGGCTATTCGTAATCTTCTTCTAAACAAAGAGGTAAAAAATTGGGATATGGCAACTTCAGCGGCTCCTGAAGATATTTTAAAAATTCTCCCTAATTCTTTTGTAAATAATCAATACGGCACTGTTTCTTATCCTTTAAAAATAAAGCGCCAAATAATTATTTTAGAAATTACGCCCTTTCGAAAAGAAGGTCAATATCAAGATTTCCGTCATCCTGAAAAAATTGAATGGGTAAAAACAATCGAAGAAGATTTAGCAAGACGTGATTTTACCATTAACGCAATCGCTTATGATGGAAAAAATCTCATCGATCCTTTTGGTGGTCAAAATGATTTAAAAAATAAAATTATTAAAGCCGTTGGCGACCCTAACAAACGTTTTCAAGAAGATGCTTTAAGGTTAATCCGAGCCATTCGCTTTTCTTCACAACTGGGATTTTTAATCGAAGAAAAAACTTTTCAGTCAATCAAAAAAAATGCTTATCTTATCCAAAGAATTTCTTGGGAACGAATCAGAGATGAATTTCTAAAAATTTTATCAAGTGATCATTCTGCTGAAGGGATCATTTTTTTAAGAAGTACCGGATTGTTAAGACATCTTCTTCCTGAACTCGATATCTGTTTTTCCATTCCTCAGAAAAGTCCAAAAAGGCATCATATTTATGATGTGGGAACCCATTCCGTGTTATCGCTAAAACTTTGTCCATCAAAAGATACCATTACCCGCTTTGCCACTTTAATCCACGATGTTGGCAAAGCCCTAACATTCAAAAAAGATGAAAAAACAGGATTAATTACTTTTTATAATCACGAAGTTGTCGGTGAAAAACTAGCTAAAAAAATTGCTGAAAGATTTCGACTTTCTAATAAAGAAAAAGTGAAATTGATTACTCTAGTGAGAAATCATCAATTTTCTGTATCTGAAATCCAAACTGATAAAGCCATTCGTCGATTTATTAAGAAAGTCGGTAAAGACTATCTCCAAGATATTATAGATTTAAGAGTTGGCGACCGTCTTGGTTCAGGCGCTAAAGCGACTTCTTGGCGGTTTGAGCTTTTTAAAAAAAGGCTTAAAGAAGTTCAAAAAAAACCTTTTTCAATCTCCGATTTAAAAATAAATGGCCATGATGTTATGGCTATTCTTAATCTAAAACCAGGGCCAAAAGTCGGCCAAGTGTTAAAAAAAATTTTTGAACAAGTTGTTGAAAATAAATTACCCAATCAAAGAAAAACTCTTTTAGAAGAAATTAAAAAATTTATACCAGATTAATTAAATTTTTTTCATTTTTTATCAAACTTTTTTCTCCATGACCTGGACAAATAACCGTTTTTTTCGGTAATTGTAAAATTGTTTTTATCGAATTAAATAATTTATTTTTATCGCTATAAGTAAAATCATATCGACCATACCCATTTTTAAACAAAGTATCGCCGGTGAAAATTATGTTATTCTCTTTTAAGTAAAAACAGACACTGCCAGGAGTATGACCGGGAGTTTTTAAAATATAAAACATGAAGCTTGAAACATGAAACTTTTTTGAGGATAAATATTTAATATTTTTTGGTTTAATAAAATGTGGATTATAACCTAAAAAATAGTTGGCGCTTTCATTTAGGCGATTGATTAAAAAATCATCCTCTTTTGTAATAAAAAAAGGAATATTAAATGAGAGCTGGATTTCACCTGCCGCCCCGATATGATCGAAATGTCCATGGGTGACTAAAATAGCTTGAGGTGTTAATCTTTCTTTTTGAATTTTCTCTAAAATGAAATAGGCTTCATCTCCAGGATCAATGATAAGACAATTATTCTTCTTATCGATGATTAAATAACAATTTGCTTGAAGCTGACCAAGAGAAAATTGATTAATTTTTAGCATTTTGTTTTCTCTTCTCCAAAAATACTAGGATTGGGGTCGCCACAAAGGGAGATGAATACGTGCCAACGATCGTTCCCACCAAAAGAGATAAAGAAAAAAATCTAATCGTTGACCCACCTAAAATCACTAAGGCAAAAAGCATAAAAATAATCGTCAAAGAGTTATTAAGAGATCGAACCATAGTTTCGGTTAAAGCTTTATTTACATGATATTCCAATTCTCCTTTTCCTTCTTCTTGATAATACTCTCTAATTTTATCAATAATCACAATCGTATCATGAACTGAAAAGGACATTGTGGTTAAAACACTAGTGACAAACATCGTATCAAATTCAGCAAGAAAAAAATGAGAAAAAATAGAATAGATTCCAAAAAGAATTACCATATCATGAATCATTGCTAAAACGGCGGCTAACGCATAATTAAAACTTCGAAAAGAAAAAAAGATAAATAGCAAAATTCCTATTGTTGATAAAAAACCAGCAATAATTGTTTTTTTAATCATTTCTTTACTTACTGTTGAACCAAAGGTTTCTGTTCTATTGATAATAATTTTTTGTTTTAATTCCTTTTCGAGATTCTTTTTTAATGAATCAATTTTTC
>JBBIRE010000038.1:0-8096 GCA_037441985.1 Candidatus Roizmanbacteria bacterium | reverse complement strand
CTACACTTACTCCAATATCAATCTTAACACCAACATCAGTTATTAATGAAAATGTCAAAGAGGAATTAGTAAAAGTTGTCCGGGTGATTGACGGCGATACGATTGTTTTAGAAAACGGTAAAACAGTTCGTTACATTGGCATTGATACACCGGAATTAAACCTCAAAAAAGGAAAACCAGAATGTTATGGGCTTGAGGCAAGAAAGAAAAACGAAGAATTGGTTTTAGGAAAAAAAGTAAGATTAGAGAAAGATGTTTCTGAAACCGATAAATATGGACGACTGCTGCGATATGTTTATGTTGACGACATTTTTGTTAATGAATATCTAGTGAGAGAAGGTTATGCGACTATTTTAACCTATCCACCGGATGTGAAGTATGCTGATTTATTCCTCGCCGCTCAAAAGGAGGCAAGAGAAAACAATCGGGGATTATGGAATAAAAAAGGATGTCAATAAGGGTCAAATCGTTGGACAGAAACAACATTAATTAAAAATTAAAAAATCAAAACTTAAAAGTCAAAACTACAATTTAAAATTCAAAATTAAAAATATCTTATAATAACTCTTTAAAAAAAATTCAAAAATCAATAATTAGTTCTTGACAGTAGCTAAAATTTATTTTATTATCTACTATATATCATAGTAGATAATATGAAAAGAATAATTTACCAAATAAAACCTGTTTTAGGCGATTTAGAAATGAAAGTTTTGGAAAGGGTATTCGATTATTCTTCACCGAGGGAGGTTTTAGAGAGATTAAAAGATGAGAAAAACTATGCTTATACGACGATAATGACAGTTTTGGACAAACTTTATAAAAAGGGATATTTAACAAGAGAAAGAAAAGGTAAAACTTATTATTATTCATTAGTTGAAAATTATCAGAAATTAAAAATTAATAGTCTGAAAAAAATTATTGCCGATGGATTTTTTTATTTTGGTGTTTTTAATTTTGTCAATGAAGAAACGAATTTGTCATTGGTCTATATCTTAAGTCGAGTTGTTAATTTTCTTCAAAGACCAGTATTAAAAACAGCAATGATTTTTTCATCAATTTTATTAATGATTAACTTTATTTTTCACTTATATCTTGATGGTTTTTTTGATTATCTAAGTTTTCTCTTTATTAATCCAAGTCTTATTTTGAAATTTAATCTAATCAATGAATCTTTATCAGCTTTGGAATTTTTCTTCGTTTTCACTTTTTTAGCAATCACTTTAAAAGTGGTTTTTTCGAAAAAGTCATTTAATCGTTACCAGTTTAAATTTTTTTAACCTATGACAAAAGAAAACAGTCAAGAAAATAAAACCCAATCAGATAATAATCAAAAATTTTATTCTGGAGTTCTTTTGGGAGTAGGGATTGTTCTTTTGATTTTGATGGCTTTTTTTCTTGGATTAAAGATGGGTAGAAAAGAGTTTTATTATCGTTATCCACCAATGTTTCATCCTTTTTTTAGGAAAAACGGAAAAGGATTTGTCCCGCCAAAATTTCGCGGTCATGGATTAGTGGGGACGATCGATTCGGTGGGCAAAGAGAGTTTTGTCGTTAAGAATCGTTGGGGTGAGTTGGTGACGGTTTTGGTTAATAAAAATACTCGATATTATCTCAATGGTCAAACCGGTAAATTTTCAGATGTTAAAAAAGATAAGCTGGTAACTGTTGTTGGTTATCCGAAAGAAGACGAGATTGCCATTCGAGCAATTGTAGTGAGAATTTTAAAATAAGATATTTATGAAAATTAATCTTCAAACAATTTTAAAAAATAAAAAAAATCATTTATTCTTTCTCGTTTAATGAGTTTTATTTTTACCATTTATTTTGGTGGAGTCATTTTAGCTTTTTTTGTTTCGGTGGCGGTGGGGATAATTTTTGGTTATTATCCGGCAAAAAAAGCGGCTGAGTTATCACCGATTGAGGCTTTGAGATACGAATGAAAAGAAAGTTAAAACTCAAAACTCAAAAGTCAAAAGTCCGATTTCCTATTAGGAGTTTTAAAAGTTAAAAACAAAAAATTTGTTTTAATTATGCGATTTCAAGGGAAAAATTTAAAATTGATTTTGTTCTTCATTATTTTTTTATTAATGTTTCTTGCTTTGTTTCTTAAGAAAGAGCACCAAAATATTAAAAAAAATATTAACACGCCTTTAACTTCAAGCAAGAAGTCTGATATTGAAACAATTGCCAACAATCTTTACGTTCCTTGGGAGATTGAGTTTTTAGATAATGGAGAAATCGTTGTTACCGAAAGAAATGGGTATTTATATTTTGTTAAAGGAAAAAAAAGAGTTAAGGTTGATGATGTTGTTGAGATAGGAGAAGGAGGGTTGCTTGGGATGGCAAAAGATCCTGATTTTAAAATCAACAATTATCTTTACTTGTATTTGACAACGAGAAAAAAAGATCAATTAGTTAATCAAGTGGTTCGATATCAATTAATCAATAATCAATTAAAAAATAAAGAGATTATTTTAGATGATGTTCCGGGTAATAATTTTCATAATGGCGGCCGGATTGCCTTTGGACCTGATGAATATTTATATATGACAACAGGTGATGCTCAAAATCCCAATTTAAGCCAAGATGTTAATTCTCTCGCAGGAAAGATTCTTCGGATTAAAAAAGACGGTCAGATCCCTGAGGATAATCCTTTTGGGAATTGGGTTTATAGTTTTGGTCATCGGAATTCTCAAGGAATCACTTGGGACAATCAAGGTAATTTATGGTCGACCGAACATGGCCGATCGGGTCTTCTTTCTGGTCTTGATGAGTTAAATTTGATCGAAAGAGGAGAAAATTATGGTTGGCCAGTTATTCAAGGAAATCAAGAAAAAGAAGGGATGAAGCGACCAGTTTTTCATTCCGGAGAAAAAGAAACCTGGGCACCGGCATCTATTGTTTTTAACAAAAACAAGCTTTACTTTACTGGACTGCGCGGAGAATCTCTTTATCAGTATGATTTCAGTCAAAAAAAAATTAAAAAATTTTTAAATAAAGAGTTTGGCAGATTGCGAGCATTAAAAATTGGTCCTGATGGATATTTTTATCTTTCAACAAGCAATACTGATGGTCGAGGTCGACCAAAGATAGATGATGATAAAGTTTTAAAAATTGATCCTCAGTATTTTGAAAAATGAAAAAATATGTTGTTGCAATTTTGGTTTCTTTTTTAATTGGTGGATTTTTTTTATTTTTTAAAAAAAGCTTACATTCATCTAATAGTTCGAAAAATAAAATTAATTTTCAAAAAAATATTGAAACAAAACAGATGCATCCATTGTCGATCGAAAGTTTAAGACTGAGAAAATATCAAGGATCAAAAATTAAAATAGAGGAAAAATTAAGTGATGGTATTAATTACAAACAATATATTGCCTCATACCAGTCTGACGGATTAAAAATTTATGGACTTTTAACTCTTCCCAAAGGGGAAGGACCGAAAGAAGGTTGGCCGGCGATTGTTTTTAATCACGGTTATATTCCTCCTCGCCAATATAAGACAACAGAAAGATATGTTGCCTATGTTGATTATTTGGCCCGCAACGGTTATGTGGTTTTTAAAATTGACTACCGGGGTCATGGTCAATCTGAAGGAGAACCAGAAAGCGCTTATGGATCAAATGTTTACACAATCGATGTCTTAAACGCCGTTTCTTCTTTAAAGAATTTGTCTTTCGTCGATAAAAAAAATATTGGGATGTGGGGTCATTCGCTTGGAGGTTATTTAACGCTAAGAGCGATGGTAGTTGATCCATCAATTAAAGCAGGAGTAATTTGGGCAGGGGTCGTTGGTTCGCATATTGATTTGATTAATAATTGGTTTCGAAGAAGAATTTCTCCGCCAGGTTTGCCAACTCGAGCAGTCTCATGGCGTCAACAATTAATTAGTCGATATGGCGAGCCAAATGAAAACTCTCCCTTTTGGCGATCAATTTCAGCTAATTTTTATCTTAATGATCTTAAAGGAGCAATTCAGCTTCATCATGCAAAAACTGATGAAGTTGTTCCCTATCAATTTTCAGAGAAACTTTACCAAGATTTAGTTAAAGCGGGTAAAAAGGGAGAACTTTTTCTCTATGAAGGCGATGATCATAATATCAGTCAAAACTTCGATTTAGCGATGAAGAGAACAGTTGAATTTTTTGAACGTTATTTGAAAGGAGGTGATAGAGATGAAAAATAATTGGTTGATAACTTTATTGCTGTAATTATTGGTTTAGGAATTGGGTTTTATGGAGCAATAGTTTATCAAAGAAACCAAACAAGAAATCGTTTTGCTCAGTTCGGTAATCCAATGGGACAATTTACCCGTGAACAAAACGGTCAAAATACTCCTTTTGGTCAAGGAGTAAGACCGATAAGAGGTGAGATTATTAAAAAAGACACCGATTCAATTGTCGTTAAACTTCTAGATGGATCAACAAGGATAGTTTTTTTCACCGAGAAAACCAGTTTAACAAAATCAACCAATGCTAAAGCTGAAGACTTAAAAGAAAAAGAAACAGTTTTTGTCGTTGGTCAGGAAAATAGTGATCGATCGATTACGGCAGAAAATATACAGATAAGATGATCAGAAAATCAGAAAGTCAGAGAATCGGAGGATCAGAAAATCAGAAGGATAGAAAAAATAATTAAGAGATAAAATATTAGTATGAGTATTGTTGACGTAAGAGATTTAAATGTTTATTGTCGAGCTTTGAAAAATCTTGATTTAATTTATAGACTAGCTAAACAATTACCTTTGACTCATATAAAGTTAAAAAAACAAATTATTTCTTCTGCTGAATCAATTCCGGCATTAATTGCCGAAGGTTTTCTTAAAAGAGTAAGTGAAAAAGAATTTAAAAGATTTTTACGGATGGCGCTTGGTTCTTCCGATGAGGCAATTACTCATTTAAGAGAAATCTATCTTTTCACAAAACATAATTCTTATATCAATAAAGATTTATGTATAAAATTAGGTAAAGAATATAAAATCATTTCTAAACAGTTAAATACTATAATTAAAAAATGGCAAGTATTTAAATAAGAGATTAATTTATTTTAGTTTCCCATTTTCAATCACCTGACTTTCCGATTATCCGATAATCCGACTCTCCGAACTTCCGATCTTCTGTTTATTTTAGCTGATCTTCTCCTCCTTTACTCCACGGATGACAACGGATGATTCTTTTTAATCCAAGCCATAGGCCTTTAATTATTCCATATTTTTCTATTGCTTGGTACGTGTATTCTGAACAGGTTGGGGTAAAGCGACAAACTTTATCGGTTAAAAATAACTGGCGCATTAAAGCCGTATGGAAAAATGAAGTTTTTTGATAAAGACGAATAAATTTTAAAATAATTTTTTTCAATTTAATTTTTTATAATTTAACTAACAAATAAATTATAAAAAATGTTTAAAAATAAATCGATCTATTTGGTTTTTTTATTTTTTCTTATTTTCATTATTTTATTTTTGTTAAAACGTAACTTGTTTTATTCAAAAGCTTCTCAATCTCTTTCTCCCATAGCAATTAGTCCAACAAAAGAAATTTCTTTTTCACCCCTTTCTCTTGAAGAAATTTTTTCTTTTAGAAAGAAGGATTTGTCAGCAATTAAGAAAGAAGAAATAATTTCTCTTATTATCACCGGTGATGTGATTTTAGGCCGCTCGGTTAACTATATTACTTCAACAAAGAATAATTTTTCTTGGCCTTTTGAAAAGACTAAATTTTGGTTGAAAAATGCCGACATCACTTTCATTAATTTAGAAACGCCCTTGATTGATAATTGTTCCCTAACAGTTGAAGGGATGATTTTCTGTGCTGATAAAAGAAATATCACCGGTTTGATTGATGCCGGGGTGGATATAGTTAATTTGGCCAACAATCATTTAGGAGATTATTTAGAGGATGGAGTAAAACAGACAACAAAACTTCTTGATGAGAACAATATTAAATATTGCGGTTTTTCTCAACCGACATTGATAAATATCAAAGGCAAAACGATAGCTTTTTTGGGCTACAATGAAATTCCATCACGATTTGGTAAAAAATTAGAGGAAGAGAAAATAATTGAAGAATTAAAAACAGCGAGAGAAAAAGCAGATTTTGTTATTGTTGCTTTTCATTGGGGAACAGAGTATACTCATCAGCCAACTGAGAGACAAAAATATTTTGCCCATTTAGCAATAGACAATGGCGCAGATTTAATAGTTGGCAACCATCCGCATTGGATTCAGCCAGTTGAGATATATAAAGAAAAAATAATTTTTTATGCTTTAGGTAATTTTATTTTTGATCAAATGTGGTCAGAAAAGACCAAACAAGGGATTGTCGCTAAAATTTATCTTTATCAAAATAAAGTTGTTAATGTAGAAATTTTACCAATAAAAATTGTTAATTATGGGCAACCGTTTTTTATTGAGGGAAATCAAAAAACGAAGATTTTAGAAGAGTTAAGAGAGATAAGTTTTAAAAATTAATAGTCATAGTAGTTTTGTTATTATTACAAACCCTAATTGTATATACCAACTTACGCGATCGTTTCAAATTGGTATTATTTTGAAATTTTTTTTATATTAACCTAAAAACGAGAGTTATTTCGCCCTTGATAGTTTTTCTTTGTTTTAATATTTTTAAGATTTTTTTTAGTTTTCCGCGAATAAATTCTTCGTAGATTTTAGTCATTTCGCGAGCGATAACAATTTGACAGTGATCATTGAATGTTTCATTAAAGATAGTTAAAGTTTCTATTAATCGACAGGGTGATTCAAAAGCAATAAAAGTTGGTGATTTTTTATTAATTTTAAGATTGGTTAATTCTCGAAGCAGTTTTTTAATTTCATTTTTCTTTTTTGGCAGAAAACCTAAAAAAATAAAGGGCGATGTAAGAAAGCCAGAGGAGATTAACGCCGGTAAAATCGCTGAAGGACCAGGAAGAGGAGAGATTTTTATTCCTCTTTTTATTGCTTCTTTCACCAACAATTGTCCCGGATCAGAGATTAAAGGCGTTCCAGCATCAGAGACTAAGGCTAAATTTTTTCCTGATAAAAGTTTTTCAATAATTTTTGGGATTTGCAAAAGTTGGTTTTCATCAGAAAGATGAATGATAAGTTTTTTAATTTGATAATAATCAAGAAGTTTTTTTACCTGATCGGTTGATTCTCCGATAATTTCATCAACGTTTTTTAAAATTTCTAAAGCGCGAAGAGTGATATCTTTTAAGTTGCCAATAGGGGTAGCGACTAAATATAATATTCCTGGTTTTTTCACCATTTTTATTATTAAATAAATTTTCTTATTTGTAGTTGTTTAAAAATTTTTGGAAAAATTTCTGTTTCGAGGAACTTTTTTTCTTGGGGAAGAAAATCTTGAAGGACATAAGTTTCACCGGGAAGACGGTTTTCAGGATCTCGATTGTCAACGCCGATTCTAATCCGCCAAAAATCTTTTTCTCCGATGGTTTTTTCAATTGATTCTAAACCATAGTGAAGTTTTGGCCCTTCGGCTTTTTGAATTTTAAATTTACCTAAAGGAATATCAAGATCGTCGTGAATAATAATAAGGTTTGAAGGTTTTAAGGTTTTAAAGTGATAAAAGAGTTTTTTTACAGTTAAACCAGATTGATTCATATAGGTTTTTGGTTTAACAAAAGCGAGAGATTGGTTGGTTGATGATTGAATAATTGTGAGATGATAGTATTTTTCTTCTTTTAACTTTTCAACCTTCCAATCTTCCAACTTTTTAACCAAATAATCCAAAAATATCTGACCAACATTATGACGATTGTTTTGATATTTTTCTTCTGGATTACCTAAACCGGTGAAAAAATACATATCTTAATTATAAAGATTTTTGTTATAATTAAAAAACGATTTTAATTGATTAAGAAAATTTGGGCCCGTAGCTTCCGTCGTCGAAATTTTATTACGACAGAGGGACTCGCCTGTTTTATAAAAATAAACGGCGAGCAACTGGCAGATCCGCTCAGAGATTTTATATCTTGAGCGGGTTTTTAAGCTGACAGGAAGTGAGTTATTATAAAATTTAAGAGTATTGATAATTGGGCCCGTAGCTCAACTGGCAGAGCAGCAGCCTTTTAAGCTGTTG
>JBBIRE010000037.1:0-8201 GCA_037441985.1 Candidatus Roizmanbacteria bacterium | reverse complement strand
TTCCTTACCATCTTAAAGAATGTGAATGGCGATGGAAGAAAACACCGTAACAAATGAAAAAAGAATTATTGCAAATTTTAAAAAAAGACAATAAAATTTATTAGTTATCTTGTCTAGAGGCTTAAAAATTTAAAATTCAAAATTAATTATTGGTTATTGTAATTTGGTTATTGGAATTTGTTTGTAATTTGGAATTTGGTAATTGGAATCCCGAAGGCTCCTATTTTGGTATATTAAAAAATGCAAAAGTAACCCTCTTGTGATTAGAATTTAGAAATTAAATTTATTTTTATTTTTTTCTCAAAAAAGTAGGAATATCAAGTTCTGAGCTTTCTTCGAAAAACTCTTCTTGAAAGTTAATGTCAGGGGCAATCTCTTTTTTTTCGCTAGGAAATTCTAACTCTTTTTTTTCTTCGACAAAAGGGCGAAAGACTTGTTTTTTTTGGCCAAATTTGGTGGCGATAATGGTAATTTTAATCTGATCGACCATTTGTTCATCAACGACCGCTCCAAAAATAATATCGGCGTTTGGGTCAACTGTTTTAGCGATAATTGACGCTGCTTCATCAACCTCACTCATTGTTAGATCGGTTCCTCCAACGACGTTAAAAAGAATTCCTTTAGCTCCTTCAATCGAGGTATCAATTAAAGGAGAGGAAATTGCTTGTTTAATAGCGGTTAATGCTCTTTTTTCACCACTGGCGCTGCCGATCGCTAAAAGCGCCGCCCCCGCTTTCGTCATAACCGTTTTAACATCAGCAAAATCAACATTTATTAGCCCCGGCGTAACAATTAACTCGGCAATACTTTTTATTCCTTGCCGAAGAATATCGTCAATTTTTTTAAAGGCTTCAAGAATTGGCGTATTTTTGTCAATGATTTGAAGCACTCTTTGATTGGGAACGATAATTAAGGTGTCAACGAAGTCTTTTAATTTTTCAATTCCTTCTTCGGCAGTTTGTTTTCTTTTTTTTCCTTCAAAATCGAAAGGTTTGGTGACAACCGCCACCGTTAAAATTCCCAATTCTTTGGCAATTTGGGCAATCACCGGCGTAGCGCCGGTACCGGTACCACCACCTTCGCCGCAGCTAAGAAAAACCATATCAACACCTTCAATTTCTTCTTTAATTTTATCTTTTGATTCTTCTGCTGCTTGGCGGCCAATTTCTGGATCACCGCCCGAGCCTAATCCCTTAGTTAATTTTTCACCCAACTGGATTTTAACATCAGCCTTATTTTTAAGAAGCGCTTGAGCATCGGTATTTATCGAAATAAATTCAACGCCTGGGATTCCACCTTCGTTAATTATTGAATTAATCGCATTTCCTCCCGCGCCACCGATTCCTAAAACCTTAATTCTAGCCGCTTGGCCGGCTTTTGGTTTGATAAGCATTATTGTGGTCTAAAAATTCTAAAAAAGTTAATAATTTTTGCTAACCATTGATTAAGAGAAATATCCTTTAATATTAGACTAAATTTATCACTTTCATTTTCAAGAAAAAGATCTTTTTTTCCTAAAAGAATTAAACCAACGGCGGTTGCAAATTGAGGGTAGATAATTTCATCAATAAAGCCGGTAATTTGATCGGGAATGCCAATTCTAATTGGCAGGCCGATAATTTTTTTTCCAACAGTAGTCAGGTTGATTGTTGAGGCTCCTCCGCCAGTAATGACCAATCCGGAAGGGATTTGATTACCATAGCTACTTTTTTCTATTTCTTCAAAAATTAATTTGAACATTTCTTCTAATCTGGCTTGGATAATTTCCTCAACGACATTTTTATAAGAGATTTCAGTAATTTTTTCTGGTAATTGTAAGGACGAAATATCGATCTGATCTTTTTTTAATTGCTTGTTTCTTTGGTGTTCTGATTGAGATAAAAAAATTTTAATTCTTTCAGCTGAATCTAACGAAACTCTCAATCCGATAGCAATATCATTGGTGATGTGTCGGGCGCCCACAGGGATTGATGAAGAATAAGAAAGAGAATTGTCAACATAAAGACAGATGTCGGTTTTTCCTCCACCGATATCGACAAGAACTACTCCTAACTCTTTCTCTGTTTCGGTTAACACCGCTTCAGCTGAGGCTAATCCAGAAAAAATTGCTCCTTTTGGCTTTATCCCTAAAAGCGAAAAACATCGATAGATATTATTAAGATTTGCTTGTAAAGCGGTAATAATATGACAGTCAACCTCTAAACGAACACCTTTCATTCCCAAGGGATTTTTGATACCATCTTGACCATCGACAGTAAAAAAGCGTGGCGTAACTTCAATAATTTCTCTAGTAGATGATAAAGAGATAGCCCGTGCCGCTTCGATCACTCGATTGATGTCCTCTTGAGTGATTTCTTCTTTTGGATTGGAGATGGCAACTACCCCCCGTGAGTTTAATGAAGAAATGTGTGGACCACCGATAGAAAAATAAAGATCACTGATTTTATGGCCTGACATTCTTTCAGCTTTCTCGACACTTTCTTGAATTGAATTAGTCGCTTCTTCAATATCCACAATTAATCCTTTTTTCACCCCTTTTGCCGGAGTTGAATTAACGCCAATAATTTGCGGTTTGTCATCTATGCTAGAAACCAAAGCAATTAGAGTGGTAATTTTTGTTGTTCCAATATCAATGACGGAAATAAGTTTTTGATTCATAAGAAAACAACAATTGGTTTATTAAATCTTAGGTCTAATTTTCTAAAATTTTTCTTTTCCTGTTTTATTTTTTTAATAATTGTTTCGAGTTCATATAACATTTTGTCGATCTCTTTTTCGCTGTTAAAATAAATTTCTTTATTATCAACTCGACAGATGATTAAATTGATGTTGTTAATTTTAATTTCTTTAATATTATTAAAACCCAAAGTTTTGATTTTTTCAATAGCTTTCAAGGAATAGATGATTTCGGTGTATTTTAAATAATCACCAGTTTGATAGGACTGATAGTTAAATTTTTGATAAAAATTAATTAAAGGAAAAGAATCTATTTTCCTTTTTGTTTTTTTAAGAATCCGTCCATTTTTAGAAAGATGAAAAAAACCATTATCGACTTGAATTTGGGCGATGGAGCTAGCAAAGTGAGGTATTAGAGTAAGAGTGTCTGGAAGTTTTTTTTTCACATCGACCCTTTCAATCAGAGGATTTTCAATGACTAAATCGTTTTTTAATTTGTTTTCGTTGATAAAAAAAATAACTTGATTTTCTAGTGGTTTTAATCCTTTAAGATTGACAGCATTTTTATTTTCAGCAACGACGATGATATTTTTTATTCTGAATAAAAAAATTAGTTGTGAAATGATTAAATAGAGAATAAAAATTGATGAAAAAAAAATTAAAAAATTAAAAAATTTCTTTAATGATTTTTTCGGATGCATTCAATTTAAGACTAATTGGTAATTTTGAAAAATTGTTTCGGTAAAATTGATATTTGTTAAATAGCTGTTTGATTAATGAAATTAATTTTTTAGGATTTTCTTCTTGATGAAAAACAAGACCTAATTGATGTCGACTAAACAGTTGGGCGTGTTTTTCCTGTTCTTTATTGGCCGACCAAGGAAGGGGGATAAAAATTGCTGGTTTTTTTAAAGCGATTAATTCAAAAAAAGTATTGGCTCCAGCTCGGCTAATAACCATATCGGCAATAGAATAAACATAACCAATCTCGTCATCCAAAAAATGTTCTTTTGGATAGTAAGATTGATCGGCTAATTTTCTTAAACGATGATAATCATTAAATTTTTGGACTGATCCGGTTTGATGAATAATCAGATAATCCTTTTTAAGATCGGCGAGAATTTTTTCCACGATAAGATTAATACTATGCGAACCAAGAGATCCGCCAGTAATATAGATTACCGGTTTGTTTTTTTTAATTTCAAAAGGTTTTTTAATAATTTTAAAAATAGATGGTTTGATTAAATTACCGGTAACGAAAGTTTTTTGAGCCGGAAAAAATTTTTTAGGTTCTTCAAAAGCGACAAAAATTTTTTTTGAAAACCGGCCTAAAATTCTATTGGTTAATCCCGGATCAATTGTCTGTTCATGAGTATAAAGAGGGATTCTTAATAAGACAGCCATAATGCCAATGGGAAAGCCAAGATAACTACCAAAATTAATGACAGAGTGAGGTTTTTCTTTGATAAGAATGTAAAAAGCGCTAACTATCCCCCAGGGAATTTTAAGAGCGTTAATCAATAATTGAAGATTTAAAATACGCGTTAGTCGACCGGTTGAAAGATGATAAAAACGAATGCCCCTTTTTTTTATTTCTTTATATTCTAAAGACAAAGAATGTTTGCTATCATATTTTTTCCCGACGTAAACAAGGTCAACTTGTTTTTTTTGTTTTAAGTAGTCAATTAGCGCTAAAGCTGGGCTTAAATGACCGCCAGTGATGAGAATTTTCATTGATATATTTTATCAATTTTTTCCTTGTCGATTAATATTAATGGCAATTCCTAAAAGGATGAATGAGATTAAAGTGCTGGAGCCACCATAAGAGAGTAAAGGGAGAGGGACTCCGGTTAAGGGAAAAAGATTGGTTATTCCGCCTAAATTAATTATTGTTTGGAGTGAAAATAAACTAAAGATTGAAGCAGCAACTAAAAATCCCAATCGATCTTTCGCCTTTTTAGCCACTTGATATAAAAGATAAGCAAGATATAAATATAAAGAAATAACGATTAAACTGCCAAAAAAACCTACCTCTTCGCCGATGATAGCAAAGATTGAATCAGTATGGGCTTCTGGAAGAAAAAGATATTTTTGTCTTGAGGCGCCTAATCCGAGGCCAAATAAACCGCCATTAGCAAAAGAAATAAAAATTTGGTGGATATGATAAGCGATGCCTAAAGTATCTTCGTGAGGATTCAAAAAAGCCATTAGTCGATAAAAACGATAGGGCGAAAGAAGGATCAAAAAATAAAAACCAACCGCTGTTAGGGGGGTAATTAGTAAAAGATAAAAAAGATCAATCCCGGCAAAAAAATAAGTAAAGATTGATAAAGCAAAAACAATTGACGCTGTCCCCATATCAGGTTGAAGCAAGATAAGGAAAGTAAGAAAACCTGTTAAAATTAGGAAGGCGAAAAAACGCTTTCTTTCCAAATGAGAAAACCAAGAAGACAAATAAAGAATGATCGTTAATTTTGCTAGTTCTGTTGGTTGAAGATTAAATGATCCAAGATTGACCCATCTTCTCGCCCCGCCAGCTGAATGACCAAAACCGGGAATAAGAACGATAAGTAAAAGAATAATGTTAAAAATCATTAAGTAAAAAGAAAGAAAATAAAATCGGTGGTAATCAAAAAAAGAAAAAAAGGAAAGGAGGGCTACTCCCAACAGAATCCAGACTCCTTGCAGTCGGACAAAATAAAAAGGATCATGATATTGTTGTAAAGATTTGATGGATGAGGCTTCAAAGATAAAAATCAAACCAATTAAAGAGAGGAGTATTGGTAATAAGAAAAGCTTTGTTGTGATTGATTGATTGTTTTTTTTTAATTTACTTCTGACGAGCATAGAGGTAAACGAATTTTTTAAACAGATTTCCTTTTTCTTCAAAATTTTTCCACAGACTATAACTGGGAGAAGCGGTTGATAAAAGACAAATAGTTTTTTCAGGAGTATACTGATAGGCGAATCTTACTGCTTCATCCATTTTTATAGTTTCAAGAATCTTAGGAGAGTAATCTTTATCTTTTATCTGATAAAGGTATTCTTTCATCTTTTTTCCAGAATTTGGAAAAAAAATTAAAACAGGAATGTTTTTTTTGTTAATGAGTTTTATTAGGGGCGAAAAATTATAACCACGATCTAATCCACCAAGCATAAGGCAACCAATATTTTTTAAAGCTTTTATCGCCGCAATTGTCGCTTGAGGGGTGGTAGCAATGGCGTCGTCATAAAAAGAAATATTTTTAAAAGTACCCAGGTGCTCCAGTCGATGAGGAAGTGGAGTAAATCTTTCAACGGTTTCTTTTATCTTTTGATCAGGAATTTTAAAAATTTTGGCGACGGTGTAGGCTAATTTAATATTTTCCAAATTATGTTGGCCAATAATTTTGGGATTGTTGATTTTAAATGGTATTTTTTTTACAGACGGGATGGCTTTTCCAATAAATTCGTTTGCCCACTGTCTTAATACTCGATAACGAGGGTGATAAATGAAATAATTATTTGGGGAGGCAAAACGGAGAATATTTTTTTTTGACTGATAATAATTTTTCAGAGTGAGATGATAATCAATGTGTTCTTTAAACAAAGCGGTGATAACCGAGACCCAGGGAGAAAATTGAATGTCCGCCAGTTGATAACTGGATAGTTCAATGACATAAATTGTTTCCGGTGTAATATTATTTAAAAAAACTTCAATCGCCGGTTTGCCAATATTGCCAATTAATTCAGTATGATAACCACTGTTTTTTAAAATTTGAAAAATTAAAGAGGCGGTAGTACTTTTTCCTTTGCTGCCGGTGATCCCAATAGTTTTATTTTTAATATTGCTAAAAAAGATATTTGTTGGTGTCGTATACCTTGTTTTTAAAAGATGACCGGGAATTCCTGGCGACTTAATGACGACATCAAAATCCTTTATTTTTTTTAAGTATTGAGAATCTTCTTTTTGATCGGTGATTTTGATTGATTGGTTAGGAAAAATTTTTTTTAAAACCCAATAAGTGGCTTGACCTTCTAACCCTTTCCCTAAAATAAGAATTTTTTTGTTCTTTAATTGGTCAAATTTCATTTCTATAAAATTTAACTAAATAGTCGTTTTTAAAATCTTCATTTTTCATTAACAAAGAGAGCGATTTTTGGACATCTCTTTCTGTGCCAACACATTCAAATGGTTTATTACCCTCTTTGCCTAAAAGTTGTTTAAAAAGGGGAAGAAGGCTTTTATCATTAAGAAGATTTTTTTTAAATATTTGATAAAGAGTTTTTTTTGTTAAATATGGCGCTAGGATAAGATAAGTAAAAAAGCATTTTGGACAATGACCACACCAAAGGTTTTTTGATTGATAGTTAATTTTAAAATTTTGATTACAAGAGGAGAAGGCAAAAAAATATTTTTTGAGATGAGAAAATTTTTCAGCAATTTGATTTTCTGTTAAATGGCGAATAACTGATTGATAATTTATGTTCGGTGTAATAAATTGATGAAGATACTCGTTAAATAATTTTTCGTATTCTTCTGACTTACTCCATTGATGATTAATTTCTTTATTTAAATAGATAAGATTGCCTTCGTTGGCGCTTTTTTCGTTGGCAGTATAAAGAAATTGATAATCATATAAGACGGCTAAAAGAAGCTGAACAAAAGAAAGAATAGCTGAAAAAGGAATATGACCATTGTAGCCGATATTTTTTTGATTTAAATCTAACAGTTTTTGATCAATGATGCGATAAACTCTTAAGATTGGGAGATTTGATTTTTTAGCCACATTTTTTATGATTTGATTTTCTTTTAAATGATAAAGAGCAAAAAGATGAAAATTAATTTTTTTTCTTTTCAGTTCTTCGATGGTAACGATTGAATCTTTGCCACCACCAACCCCCAATAACCCTCGCGGCGTTAATTTTTTTTTAAATAATTCGATTTGATTGTTTTCTTTAAAAGGAAAATTAATTAACTGTCGATAATCGATTTTGTTTTGATAGAAAAACTCACCTAATCCTTTGGTGTAAACGATATTCCAGAATTTTGCTTGCGATTTTGAAAGGGAAAAATGATTTATTTTGATTGTCTTTGGAGAGAAAATTTTCCAGTAAGAGATACCTAAAATAAGGGCGACGTTATTGAGGACATTAGTTAAAAGGTTGTTGTTTTGGTGAGAAATTTGATTCGGTAGGATAATTTTTTCTTCGAACAGAATAGGTTTTTCATTTATTGGTGGATTATCGATTTGATAAGAAAATATAATTTCATTAGGTTTTTTAATTCTCCAACCTTGAAAAATAAAGATAGTGGGCTTTTCCATATGATAATTTTACAATAAAGGCGATTTAAAAGACGATCGGCTTAAGAGACTGTCCCCTGAAAGGGACAGTCTCTTTAATTATTTAAGTCATTTGATTCCATGAAAATGTTTCTCACCAATTATTAATGTAAAATTTAATTTCAGTTTTTAAAGGGAGTGAGAAACTATTATGGAAGAAAGTTATTATCTTGGAGTTGACCTTCATCGTGATAGCTTTAC
>JBBIRE010000036.1:0-8209 GCA_037441985.1 Candidatus Roizmanbacteria bacterium | reverse complement strand
TACCAAAAGCTTTATTTGTCAATTATCTAAAAGAGACCAAATGGCGTTTTAATCATCTTGGGATAATAGAAAAAAGACTGAGAGTGTTAATCAAAGAAATCAGTAAAATAACCTATAGTTAAAAATTAACTAGTCAAGACCTAAATAAAAAGTAAATTAATAATGGAATGACAGATTCAAATAGCGGTGAGTTGATAGTACAAAAATTGGAAAAACCAGATCCAAAAAATCCTGGTATTGTTCCTCGCGGCGCTGAGGTTGCACAAACTCCTTCTGGATTATCAGTAGTGAGACAAGGAATAGTTACAAATTGTACTTCTTTGCCAAAAGATATTCTTCCCGCCTCATCAAATGTCAAACAAACAGATTCAGGACTATCAATAGTTTATAGAAGTTTTAACCCTGAATACCCTCAAGGAGAATTATCGAATAAAGATAAAGTGCCGTCAACTCCGTCAGACGAAGCACAGTCTCATTACCTAAAGGGAGAGGTTTTAGAAGCTTTTTTAACCCAATTAAAAAAAGAAGAATTTGGTGGGAATCGTGAGGTAATTGAGCTTTTAAAGTTAACTGTCAATTATTTGGAAGAATTTAATAAAACTATTTCCGATGACAGAAATCCAATTAGCCCGGACAAAAAAAATTCTTTGTTGATCAAAGCTTTGATGGAGGATTGTTTAGATGAATTAGACATTTCGGAATACCCTAATCTTAGAGAAAAACATCAATTATTTTTTCAAAAGATAGCGTCAATATCAATAGAAACGATTGAACAACTCTCAATAATTGCTACTAAATTAATCTCACATAGAAGAATTTACAATCAGAGGTTAACCGAAGAAATATTAACAGCCCTTTCATTTATTACCACCTATAAAAATAAAACAGAAAGAACTCTTTTATTAAGAGATTCATCAGGAATAGGAGATAATGTTGCTACAATTTTTGAAAATTTACCGTGGAGTAGGATGTCAGAAGATAATAAAAATAAAACAATTAACCTTTTATTGAAAATTGTCGATTTTATTAAGTTTAATGACCTTGATGCGGAAAGAGTTTTATTGACACTGACCCATTTAGGTTTTCCATTAAAACATCCTGTTATAACAAGATTGGCATTTCAGGTTGAAACAAGTAATTTAAAATCAGAGTGGGTAAAAGATCAAGAAAAGAAAAGACAAGCTTTTTTTGAAGCACTAAAAGAAGCAAAAAGAAAAGGATATGAAAGAGTGTTTTTGTCGTTAACCCAAGACAGACAATCCTTTTTAGAAGATTTTAATCGATTAAGTACAGAAGAAGAAATTAATAAATTTTTAGATACTTATTTCCCAGATCTTGATGAGAGAAAAAGAGTATTTTTTAGAGAGAAAATAACTAATCCAGAAGAAAAACAGAAATTATTGAATGATCTTCTCGGTTATTTTGGTCAAGCAGAGGCATTAACTAAACAGATTGTTTTTGTTACATCACCTAAAAATTTTTCTGGCAAGATAGGATTTGAAAGAGAGCTGGTTTTAATAACTGATGAAAATTCTGCAAAAAATCTTTTTCCTCTGCCCAAAGGTTTTGAGTTTTCGCTACCGGCTAGTCAAGGCGTTTATTCAATTCGCAATAGGCGATATTTACCTATTGAAATAAAACCTCAAAAAAGTACAATTAAAGGAAAGCAGGGATTAACAAATATCCAAAATTACTGTTTATGGGCAAGGAGGAATTCGAGAATCATACTAAAACAATATAATTCTCTTCACATTCATTTTGATGAAAATGACTTTCCGCTATACCCAGACTTTCTTAAAAAATTTTCAGTTATGTTTGAGATAAAACAAAATAGTTTAGGAACTTGGGAAACAAGAGAATGGCTCATGCCTTACGATGATCCAGCAACATTTTTAAATAGAGCTTTAATTGGCGCTCTTTGTCAAAGATGGAAAAAGGGAGAGATGGATGATAATACGGAAGAATATGCTGTTCTTTTTGGTCTTTTATCACAAATGCCAACAACATTCAAATTATTTGAAGCTAGATATCAATGGTTTTTCCAAGATTTAAAAGAAAGACTCTTAATAAACGGTGAAAAAGTAACATATTTTTTATCAATATTGATTCAACAAGCTGAAGAAAACTCTGAAATATCAAAAATATATTTTAAATTAATTAATGACTTAATAAAAGAAGACAATTTTGTTAGATACGTTATTAATAATCCAAACTCAGATTTTACACAGAGATTACTTAGTCATCCTAAGGTAGCTTTAAGACTGATAGAAAATAAAGAGGTTTTTGAATACGCTATCAACAATCCAAACTCAGATTTTACACGGGGATTACTTGGTCATCTTGAGGTAGCTTTAAGACTGATAGAAAATGAATTCGCATTACTTGATATGTATTTTTTATCTAGGAAAAATAATACTAAAATTCCAGAAATTTTTTTTCGATCTAATTTGGCTTCTTTAAACGAAGTTGATTTAGAAATATTAAGAAGAATATTTTTATGCTGGTAAAGGATTTAATCAACAAGGCGAAAAATCACCTCAAGAGATGATCGATTGAGTGTGATTGTGGAAAATCTTCAAGTAATTTGACCTTGACGATTATGAAAAAATTTTTTAAAATAAATTCCAATGGTCTAATAAAAGAATAT
This sequence comes from Candidatus Roizmanbacteria bacterium, assembly GCA_037441985.1. Taxonomy (GTDB): domain Bacteria; phylum Patescibacteriota; class Microgenomatia; order UBA1406; family GWC2-37-13; genus JBBILO01. The sequence continues at coordinate 5,562 of JBBIRE010000036.1, read as the reverse complement.
CAGATTAAAAGAGAAAAAAGAAAAAAAGAGTTGGAGTGGCAAAAATTTCGATATTTAGGGATAGGTTTTTATTTAATAACTCCTATCCTTTTGGGATTGATAATTGGTTTATTGACAAAAAAAGCAATTTTTTTTATTTTTTTAGGGACAATTTTTACTTTTTACGATTTATATAAAATTATAAAAGAATAAATGCCGCATATTAGTTTAAAAGCCGAACCAGTTTTTTATTTTTTTCACTTTCCAGTTACTAATTCATTATTGAACTCAACATTCTTCTTAATTATTTTTACCCTTTTAGCAATTTATTTTAGAAATCAAGTTAATATAGCACCAAAAGAAAGAAGCTTTTTTTCTTATTTTCTAAATTTTATTAACAAAACCCTTTATAATTTTTTTTATCCAATTTTTAAAGAGAAAATCGAAGTTTTTTATCCAATCACTGCCGGCCTTTTTCTTTTTATTTTGCTTCAAAATTGGTTGGGATTATTACCTGGTGTTGGGAGCATATTAATTAAAGTGGTTGAGCATGAAAAAGAGCGTCATATTCCTCTTTTTCGAGGTGGAACGGCTGACTTAAATACGACAATTTTTTTAGGCTTGTTATCAATAATTCTTAGTCAATATTATTCGATAAAATTTCTAGGTTTAAGAAATTATATTAAAAGATTTTATGATCTTAAAAATCCAATGAGTTTTTTTATTGGTACTTTAGAGATAATTTCAGAATTCTCAAAAATTCTTTCGTTTTCCTTTCGTTTGTTTGGCAATATTTTTGCCGGTGAGGTTTTATTAACGATTATGGCATTTTTATTCCCGATTTTAGCACCGGTACCATTTTTCTTTCTTGAGATTTTTGTTGGCTTTATCCAGGCATTAGTTTTTTCGATGTTAACCGCAGTTTTTATTAGTTTATCAATTCAAAAACATCATTAAAAGGGGGTGTTTAAGATGACAGAGGCAGCAGCAAAATTAATTGGGACGGCATTGGCTATCGGATTAGGAGCGATAGGACCAGCGATTAGTATCGGTTTGATTGGTAGTAAAGCAGCCGAAGCTTTAGGTAGAAATCCGGAAGCAGAATCTGCTATCAGAGCAACAATGATTTTAGCGATTGCTTTCGCTGAAGCAGTGGCAATTTATGCCTTAGTTGTTGCTTTAATTATAAAATTTACGTAATCTATGGAAAATTTAGGAATTGATGTTAAATTATTGCTTGCCCAAGGATTAAATTTTTTAATTTTCTTTTACATCTATAAAAAATTCATTGCCAAGCCGTTTATGGCTTTTTTAAATGAACAAAGAAAGAAGGAAGAAGAAAAAGCAAGGTTAGAAGAGGAAATAAATAAAAAAAGAGAGGAATGGTTAAAGGAGAGTGAATTAAAAAAGAAAGAGTTGAAAAAAGAACTTCAAGAATTAAGATTTCAACTAAAAAAAGAAGCAGAAGAAGAAAGAAATAAAATTTTGGGAGAGGCAAAAAAACAAGCTCAAATAATATTGGAGAAAGCAAATCGTGAAGCGATGATGGAGAAAGTTAAACTTGAGTCAGAAATTAAAAGAAAAATTAGCGATACCGCTCTGTTAATTGTTGAGGAAGGATTAAAAGATGTTATTAATAATGAGTTAGAAAAAGAACTAACAGCTAATATTATTAAAAGTTTTAAATCGAAATCAATTAATTAATGAAAAAAGAGAAAGTGATTGTTTTCTCCAAAAAAAAATTAACAGGAAAAGAGCGGGTTAAGATTATGAAAAAATTTAATTTAGATTCTGATCAAGATATAGAAAATATAATTGATAAAGATCTGTCTGGAGGTTTTGTTGTTGTATTTGAGGATTTAAAAGAAAAGTTAAAGATTTTTTCTGCTCATCTATTGTCTAAAGATGAAATATCACAGATTAGAAAAAAATTTGGTTTTAGTGAAGATCAACAAATAGAAAATATTGTTGATAAAGATCTAATTGCCGGTTTTATTGTTATTTTTAGAAATAGAGCATTTGATTTTTCATTAAAAGGAAGATTGAATAAATTAAAAAATATTTTATATGAAAACAACATCACTTGAATATTATTTTTCATCTTTAAAGAAAAAATTAAGTCGAAAAGAATATGAAGAAGATAAGATAGGAATCGTTAAAGAAGTTCGCGATGGAGTGGTGTTAGCACTGGGTTTAGAGAATGTTGCTTATGGAGAGTTAGTTGTTTTTGAAAATGGCGCGTTGGGACAAATTATTGACTTAACTCAAGATAATGTCGGAATTATAGTTCTTGGTGATTATCAATCGATTAAAAGTAATCAGATTATTCGACCAAAAAATAAACTCGTTTCAATTCCGGTGTCAAATGATATGTTGGGAAGAATTATTAATCCTTTAGGTCGTTCCCTAGATGGTTTACCAAATTATAAAAAAGACAAAGAGTATCCTTTAGAAAAAATTGCTCCGGGAGTAGTTTATCGAAAACCAGTGAATGTTCCAGTAGAAACAGGAATTAAAGCGATTGACGCTTTAATTCCAATTGGTCGTGGTCAAAGAGAATTAATTATTGGCGATCGAGGTAGTGGTAAAACGACTATTGCTGTTGATACAATTATCAATCAAAAAGGAAAAGACCTGATTTGCATTTATTGTGCGATTGGTCAAAAATCGTCAAAAATCGCTTTGCTTATCGAAACTCTTCGTCAATACGGTGCATTAGATTATACAGTTGTCGTGGCGGCTAATGCTTCAGATCCAGTCTCTCTCCAATATTTAGCCCCATATGCCGCGTGTGCCATAGGTGAGTATTTTATGGATCAGGGAAAAGATGCGTTAGTTATCTATGATGATTTAACAAAACATGCATGGGCGTATCGGCAAATTTCATTAATCTTAAGAAGACCGGCAGGAAGAGAAGCTTATCCTGGCGATATTTTCTATCTTCACTCAAAACTTTTAGAAAGAGCTTGTCGATTAGATGAGAAATATGGTGGCGGTTCTTTAACTGCTTTACCAATTATTGAAACGTTGGAAGGTGATGTTTCTGCCTATATTCCGACTAACGTCATTTCAATTACTGACGGCCAGATATTTTTAGAAACTGACTTATTTAACGCAGGAGTTCGACCAGCAATTAACGTTGGAATTTCTGTATCACGGGTTGGTAGCAGCGCTCAAACAAAAGCGATGAAACAAGTAGCTGGAAGATTAAAATTAGATTTAGCACAATATCGAGAAATGTCAGCTTTTGCTCAATTTGAATCAGAGTTGGATGAAGAAACGAGAAAGTTTATTCAAAGAGGGGCAAAAATGACTCAGATTTTAGTTCAAGATCTTCATCAACCTCTTTCTTTAGCTGAAGAAGTTGCTATTATCTGGGTTGGTGCTAATGGGTATCTGGATAATATTGACTTAAATAAAATTAATCAGTTTGAGAGAGAATTTTTAGTCTATCTCCACGCAAATTATCAGAAAATATTGGATTCAATTAATAAAGAAAAAGTTCTAAATGAAAAAATTGAAAAAAATTTAAAAGAAGCAGTCGAAAAATTTTTATCGATTTATCAAAAGAATAGTTAATATCTATGAATCTAAGACAGGTAAGAAAAAAAATTAAAGCCGTTCAAAACATAAAAAAAATTACCAACGCAATGCAGCTTGTTTCTTCAGTAAAGATGAAGAAAGCTCAATTTGAATATAAAGAAGGAAAAATTTATCGAGATTTTTTAACCGAAATGGTGAGGGAATTAAGTAAAGGATTAAAAAAAGACTCATCGATTTTTTTAAAAGAAAATCTATCAGGAAATGACGTGTATCTGTTAATCACAAGCAACAAAGGACTTTGTGGGATTTTTAATTACTTAATTTTTAAAAAAATTTTAAAGGAAATTAGCATTAAAGATAATTTTTTTATTTGTTATGGAAAGAAAGGAGTTGATTTTGTTTACCGATTGCAAGGAAAAATTTTAGCTGATTTCTCGAAAAATTCACCGACAACCGTTGTTAGCGCCATTTTTGACTTTGTCTTAGAAAAATATTATCAGGGTGAAATAAAAAACTTATACCTTGTTTATAACAAATTTATTTCGGCAACAAAATACGAAAGCCAAATCGAAAAAATTTTACCGATCAGTCTAGAGTTAAATGATCAAAAGATAATAAAAGAAGTCAATCTACAATATTTGATTGAACCCTCTTCAATGGCATTAATTAATAGTCTGTTAAAAAATTTTGTTGAACAAAAAATTAGAGATGCCATTTTAAGTAGTCTGGCCGGAGAACATTCTGCTCGAATGATTGCTATGAAAAATGCCACTGACAATGCCAAAGAAATCGAAATCGGCTTAACCGGTTTACGTAATAAACTAAGACAAGAAAAGATTACGTACGAATTACTTGATATGATAACGGCAAAAGAATCGGTCGAAAGTATTAGTTAGTAGTTATTTAAGAAAATATTTTATATGGAAGGAAAAATTATCGCCATTCGCGGAGTGGTGGTCGATGTTGAATTTCCAATAACCGAAACTCCTCCAGTTCTTCAGGCATTGCGATTAAAAAGTAATCACAAAAAACTAATTTTTGAGGTTCAAAATATTTTAGGTGAAGGCAGGGTAAGAACGGTTGCTTTAGGGGATACTTATGGTTTAAAATTGGGAGAGGTTGTTGTTGATACTGGTGATAAAGTTAAGGTGCCTGTTGGTGAAGAAACTTTAGGAAGAGTGATCAATATTGTTGGAGAGCCGATTGATGAAGGAGGGCCGATTAAAGCAAAAAAATATTATCCAATTCACCGTTCAGCGCCAGAGCTACTTGATCAATCAATTGAAGTGGAAATTTTTGAAACAGGAATAAAGGTGATTGATCTTCTTATTCCTTTCATTAAAGGTGGAAAAGTAGCTGTTTTTGGTGGCGCTGGTGTTGGTAAAACAGTTTTGATTCAGGAGATGATTCATAATGTCGCTGTTGCTCATCAAGGAGTTTCAGTGTTTACCGGTGTTGGTGAACGAAATCGTGAAGGAAACGATCTTTGGCGTGAGATGAAAGAAACTAAGGTTTTAAATAAAACTGCTTTAGTTTTTGGTCAAATGAGTGAACCACCAGGTAATCGTTTACGTGTTGGTTTAACTGGTGTGACTTTGGCGGAGTATTTTCGCGATGAAAAAGGAATGGATGTTCTTCTTTTTATAGACAATATTTTCCGATTTGCTCAAGCTGGATCTGAAGTATCAGCGTTGTTAGGAAGAATTCCATCAGCTGTGGGTTATCAACCGACTTTAGCCTCTGAGATGGCTGCATTGGAAGAGCGGATTACTTCAACTAACAAAGGTTCAATTACCTCAATTCAAGCTGTCTATGTGCCCGCTGACGATTATACTGATCCGGCTCCGGTAGCTACATTTTCTCATCTTGATGCCTCTTTAGCTTTGGAACGATCCTTAGCTGAACAAGGTTTATATCCGGCGATTGATCCTTTAACTTCTTCCTCTCGTGCTCTTGATCCGCAAATTGTTGGAGAGGAACATTATCAGGTTGCCAATACGGTAAAAAAAATTTTACAGCGTTATAAAGAATTACAAGACA
>JBBIRE010000035.1:0-8322 GCA_037441985.1 Candidatus Roizmanbacteria bacterium | reverse complement strand
AGAACAAACTCCAGCGCCAACCCAACAGACAGAACAAACTCCAGCGCCAACCCAAACCGGAGGCACATCTGCGCCAACTGATATCCCAACACCAACACCAGAATGTAATATTACTAAAAATGATTATTGCATTGAAGTTCAAGCAACAAGTCAATTCAATTGTGGCAACAATAAAAATTTTCCTTGTTGTCAATTACCGAATGGTACATGGGTAGGGTTGGTTAAGACTGCCATCTACCCAGAACAGTGTTATTATTACAACAGCCGTAATGAGACTATTCCAGCGCTAATTGGAAATAGAATAATAAAAAGAGAAAATGGGGGAGAAATTATGCGTTATTATTGTAAATACAGTATTTTAGCTGCAAATAATTCGACAATAAAATGCAATTATGAAGAATATTTTGATCAATGGAACGACCAGTGTAGAACATACTGCGATTTATTACCAACTTATCGGATAACCTTAATAATTGATCCATCTTTTTTTAACCAACATTACTTTGAAGTTTTAAAAGATTCAGTTTATGATGAACCATCTTATATATTATTTAGGCTGGATAATAATATTTTTCGAGGTTTTGAGTGTCCAAAATTTAATTTGGAAAAAAAAACAAAAGCCCAAATATTACAAGAATTAAATTCATGGTATTGTTCTTTTGATGTAAATACAGAAGTATTGCTAAGTTTCTTTGATAACGAACCAAATGATAGAAATGTTAATGTTAATTTCAAGTTAGTAAGAAGTAAAGGTGGGCAGACTTTGGTGGACGAAATTCCAATTTCTATTAGATTGCCTGGTAATGATTTAATAATTTTATTAAAATAACAAGATGAAATTTAAAATAAAAATTATTGCGGCTTTTTTACTTTCTTTGGCTTTAACCTTTATTTTAAAAAAAGAGATTTTTATTGCTGATACACCACGTTTAAAATACTTACCACATCAATATATTGCTCTTAAAATAAAAGAGGCAATGTATGATTTAAAATACGGAAAGATGGCTAAAAAAGCAAGAGAAGATACTCAAAAAATAAGTTTAAGGACGATGGAAAACGCTCAAAAAGTGATCTTTGAACCAATGAAAAAGATTGCTCCAGGAGTATATTCTCAAACAAGAGAAAATGTAGTTAAAATTACTTTTAAAGAAGAGGAAATGGAATGGGAGGAATATAAGTTTAAGGTTAATGGAAAAGAAGTCAAGATTAGAGTTTTAAAAGGCGGCAAGATCCCTAGTCAGGGAGAATTAGAAGAGATTTTTTCCGGCAAATAATTTATTTTTCTTGCAGATTTTAGTTTTTTTTGATTTAATTAAATTAATGGAAAAAAAATTAATTTTTTCAATTTTTCTTACCTTTTTTTTCTTTTTTCTTGGAATTAGCCCTACTGACGCTGCTTATTTTCAACTTGATCCGACGACAATCAATGTCAATGCTAATGAAACTTTTTCGGTAAAAATAAATATCAATACCGAAGGAGAAGAGGTGAATAGTGCTGATATTTATTTAAACTTTAATTCAAGCTTAATCGAGGCGCAACAGGTGAACGCTGGCAGTTTTTTTTCAACAGTGACTAATAACATTTCTGCCGGAACGGTTTACGTCGCTGCCATGGTAGATGACCCAGCCTCGCCAAAAAATGGCAGCGGAGAGGTGGCGACAGTCACCTTTAAAGCGTTGGCTAACGGGAGTGGCGAGATATCATTTGGTTGTGATAAATCACTTATCGTTAAAGCTGATGCCAATGGAACGAATATTTTAAACTGTAGTGTCAACAATAAATCAACAATAACTGTAGGTGGCGGTACTAACTCATCAACAAATAATTCAAACACTTCTTCTCAGCTACCTAAGACTGGAATTTTTGACAATTTAGTTAAATTAGGTATTCCTGGGTTGGTTTTATTTTTGTTTGGTATTCTTGGTAAAGTTCTGTTAAAATATTAAAAATGAAAATTAATTCTCAGTTGATAAAAAAAATTTCCGCTGTTTTTATTGGTTTAATTGTTTTTATCCTTCTTATTTATTTTGGTTTTCGAATTTTTGGCAGTCGGGCAGCTGATATGGAGCCAAGAGAAGTGCTGATTACAGAAATCACCCAAAATAGCGCGGTTATTTCTTGGACAACTAGGATTGAAACTCAAGGAGTGATTGAATATGGAACTTCGGCGACCGCTTTAAATTTTTTTGCTCCAGAAACTCAGCAGACAAAAAATCATGAAGTTACTCTTACTCTTTTATCACCCTCAACCACTTATTATTTCCAAATCCGCATTGGTGATAAAAAATATGATAATGGTGGTGTGCCTTGGACTTTTACTACCAAAGGAGCCTCTGCTTCTAATCCTATTAATACGCCGACTCCAACAGTAGCGACTTCAGCTGAAGCTCCAACTCAAACACCAACCCCAATTCAAGTTCTTGATGTAGGACAGAGTTCATCTAAAACCCCGACTTTACCTTCTTGCGATGAGACTGATTGCTATAAAATTAAATTAAAATTGGGTAAAGGTTGTACGACTCAAGATTATTTTCGTTGCGTGAGGAAATTGACGACAACGCCTTCAGAGACTTTGACACCCACCAGTACGCCATCAGCGACGCCAACGCCTTGACGACTAACACCTATCATCTAACGTCTAATACCTTGAAAATTAAACTTTAAACATCAAACATCAAACATTAAACATTAAACATTAAAAAATTTTTTTCATTCCTACTTCGATGAAATCGAGATAAACTCCAGCGGGAATCTAAATAAGCTTATGCGATTAAATAATTTTTGCATAAGAGGGAATAAGAAGATTTTGAAAAAAATTCAAAACAGGTGTAATCAAAGTGTTAACTAGGCTGCCACCACCTAAAGGGAAAAATAATAAAATCAAAAAAATAATTCCATATCTTTCCAATGCATACCACTCATGAGATTTATTTTCTGGAATTAGGGCGCCAATAATTTTAAAACCATCTAAAGGAGCGATTGGCACGAAATTAAAGATGCCTAAAACGAGATTAATGTTTATTAAGGGGACAAAAAATAGATATCCTATAGTTAATAAAATTTTAATATTAAATAAGTTGAACAATCTTAGTGATAAAGATAGTATTAATGAGAAAACAAAGTTTGATAACGGACCGGCTAAAGCAATTAAACCAGCGTCTTTTCGCGGATTTTTAAGATTGAAGGGGTCAAAGGGCACCGGCTTTCCCCAGCCAAAACCAAAAAATAGTAGAAAAAAAAGCCCCAACGGATCAATGTGGGCGCGTGGGTCTAAGGTTAATCGACCTTTTATTTGGGCGGTTGGATCTCCTAAATGATTAGCCATCCAGGCGTGAGCATACTCGTGAACGGCAATGACAATTAGAATTGATCCCAAATATATAAAAAATATTAGTGGATTATTAATCAATTCTACCATTTTATTAATGTTGTATTTTTAATTGATATATGATATCATAAATTTTATGGCTAATGTTTGTTATCATTGTGGAAAGGGAGTTCTATACGGTCGAAGTCATACTCATCATCGAGGAGTCGCCGGTGGTCGGTGGAAAAAAAGAGCCCCAAAAACAAGAAGGATTTTTCAACCCAATCTCCAGCGGGTTGAGATTTTAGAAGAAGGAAAAACAAAACGAGTGAAACTTTGCGCTAAATGCATTAAAAGAGTAAAAAAGGATATTAAAGAAGGGGAAAAACCTTTTGTTCAAATAGTTAAATTTTTATTAAAAGAAGATTCAAAAAAGAAAGAAGTAAAAGAGAAAGTAAAATAAACTAAAAAAGAAAAGACAGGAAAAAAAAGACAAAAAAACACCCAAAAAATCTTCCTAAATTTTTTTTAATTTCTGTTTTATATTTCACATTTTAAAGATTTTAAAGACCGCCTAAATTTTTATTTTGTTGTTTATACCAAGCTGAAATTTTTCTTTAATCGTTTAAACTTTTAATAAATTAAAGACGATCGTCCTCAAATTTTTAAAACATTTTATGAGGGAAAGATATTCATTATCAGATTGGTTACTTTTAGGAATAGCCGGTTTTCTTGATTTTCTTGATGAAATTAAGGATCCTGGAGGGATAATAAAAAATTACTATGAAACTTTTTATGGCGGCGTTCCCATTCGTTTTAGAAAAGCGACAATTTCGAGCATAATTTCTCAATCTTTAAAAAATAAAAGACTAAAAAGGGTTATTAAAAAAAGAAAAATTTATTACTTTCTCTCAGAAAATACGAGAGAAGAACTGATAAAAAAATATCCACTCCTTTCGATAAAAAATAGGCAATGGGATAAAAAATGGCGTATTGTTGTTTTTGACATCGAAGAAAAAGAAAGAAAAACGAGAAATTTTTTAAGGAGACAATTAAAATTAATGGGATTTGGGCAATTGCAAAAGTCCGTTTGGTTGTCGCCATACGATTTCTTGCCTGAATTAAAGCGTTTGATTTCTTCTTATCAATTACAAAATAAAGTAATTTTGATTGAGACAAAAAAGTTAGATATTTTTAATTATTTATATTTAGTCAAAAAACTTTGGCCGATAGAGTCTTTAAACAAATGCTATCATGAAATCCTGATCGAAATTAAAAAACTTAAATATTTAAATCAAGAGAATTATTTTAAAAAAATAAACAGAATAAGAAAAAAGTTTATCGAGGTTTATTATCAAGATCCTTGTTTACCAAAAGAATTCTTACCTAAAGATTGGTTGGGAAATCGAGTAAAAAGATTGATAAGGAAACTAAAAATTTTTTAATCATATTTTTGTTTAATAAAAAAAAGACGATCGTCTTCAAAATTTTAATAATTAAAATATATTTTAATTAAGAGAGATATTTTATTATTGAAGATTTATATTGTAGTAGCAATTATTGTTATTTTATTGTTTTAAAAAATAGGGACGATCGTCTTTAATTTTTTAATAAATAATTTATTAATATTCTAATTTTTCCAATCGGTCATCTTTTTCTTGATAAAGGGGTTTTTTTTGTTCGATAGCTTTTTTGGTAAAAAGAACTCCCTGGAGATGATCCATTTCGTGATCGATAATGTGGGCTTCAAAACCAGAGAACCATTCTTTTTTTGTTCCTCCTTCAAGGGTTTGATATTGAAGATAAATTTTTTGTGGTCTCTCGACAACGCCCCAAATTTTTGGAATTGAAAGACATCCTTCTAATTTTTTTGTCTTTTTACCGCTTTTTTTTGTTTTTTTGAGGTATTTTTTTTCTAATATTTTCGGATTAATAAAGACTCTTGTTGGCTGATCTTTTTTTGGTTTAATAATAAAAAGAGAAAGTGGGATATTAACTTGGGGAGCGGCTAGACCGACACCTTCAGGATTTTTTTGAGTGATTAGAGTTTTTTCCATCTCTTGAACTAGTTTTTTAATCCTCTTATCGATTTTTTTTATTGGTTGCGTTGGCTGAATAAGAATAGAATTAGGGACACTGACAATTTTTAGCATACTGATATTATAATATAGAAATGAGTATTCGTTTATCTGTTTGTATTCCGGCTTACAATGAAGAAAAGAACTTGCATCATTCTTTATCCTCATCGATTGATATTGCTGATGAAGTAATTGTTATTAATCCTGGTTCAACTGATAAAACTGAAGAAATTGCCCGTTCATACGGAAAAAAAGTAAAAATTTTTCAGACTGATAATCCAAGAAATTTTCTTGTAAACAAAGTGAGAGCGATAGAAAAAGCCAAGGGAGAGTGGGTTTTGCAGCTTGATGCCGACGAAGAGTTGACCCCGGCTCTAAAAGAGGAAATTTTACGAGTAATCGAAAGTAAGGATTCATCCTTAGAAAAATATTCAGGTTTTTGGATTCCCCGAAAAAACTTTTTTTTAACTCGATTTTTAACCAAAGGTGGAGTTTATCCAGACTACGTTCTTCGTTTGTATAAAAGAGAAAAAGGAAAGTTTGATTTAAAAGATGTCCACGAAAATATTAAGATTAACGGGCCGGTTGGTTATTTAAAAAATGATTTACTTCACTATGCTGATCCAGACTTTTCTCGTTATCTTATGCGTTGGGATCGTTACACCAGTTTTGATGCCGATGAGGCTTTAAGAAGGGGAAAAAGACTTTGTTTTTTTGATTATTTCTTTATTAAACCAATCGTTTGGTTTTTAAAGGCCTATTTTCGCCATAAAGGTTTTGTCGATGGTTTTCCAGGTTTTGTTTTTTCTTTGTTTTCCTCAATTCGTTTTTGGGTGATTTATATCAAATGGTGGACAAAAAAACATCGATCCTCTAATCTCTAAATTCGAACACCTTAAACTAAAAGCTCGAAGGGTTCCGTTAAGATTTAAATTAATGAATAAATAATCATTAAAATACCAAAAAACATAGTAGAAATACATTGAAATACAATGGAAATCCTTATTAAAGTTAACCCTCTGATTGGGAGGGCAAAACTCAAAAGGCAAAATAAAAAAATAAAAATCATCCTTAAATTCTTCGATCAGAGGGTAGATTCGAATGGCAAAAGGCAAACTAATATTTTTTATTATTACGCTCTAAATTAATTCACCTTTTAATAAATTTGAGACGATCGTCTTATTTTTATTAAAGGGTTAAAAAATTAGATTGTTAGAATAAAAAGATTTAATAAGAAAATTAAAAATTAAAAATTGTTTTAAAATTTAGAATTTAAAATTTATAATTTATTTTGCCCTCCAAATCAGGAGGTTATCCATTGATTTTTTTAAAATTTAGGATTTAGAGGTTAGAGTTTATTAATTATTGGTATAAAACCACCATAAAAACTCACAATAAGTGCGATTGCCAAGCCGAGGATAGCGGTATCGATCGCTGCAGCTGCCGTGATAACGTGTACCGGCACGGTAAACTTGTTCCTGAGAGCAATTTATAGGATCGGTGGCTTCGCTATCATTTTTTAATTTATAGGCAGTGGCGTAAATATTATCAAGAAGATTGCATAGATTTGGATTATGAGAAGCTCCTTTAAAGATGTTAATTGATTTGCCATATCTTGCCCAGGCGTTTGGACAATAGGTTAAACCACATTTAAGACACTGAAAAGAACCGCTATTATCAACACCGATAGTCATTTGCATCGGTCCGGTGGCCGAGCAAACATTTGGTCGACAGTTGGGTATTACATTATTAGGGGTTGAATAAAGGTTAATTTTTTCTTTAGTAAGGTTTAATGTTGATGGTGATTCGGCGGTCGTCACCGCTGCTAAAATTTTTGGTGGAACCCCGACTTTTGATCCCACCTCCTCAAAAAGTTGAGTAAAATTGCTGTAACTTGAGATTGGAGGATTAAATATCGAAAGTGTCGGATAAGAAGTTGTCGGAGAAATAAAGGTCAAAGAAGGAGATGGAGAGATTGTCATTGATGGATTTATCAGTTGAGAGAAATCAATATTCCCAACTCTATAAAAGATTCGGATAATTTCTACAAGAGGTGAAAATGGATTGGGTTCTGTCGTAATTGAAGGAGTGATTGTTGTTTGGTTTTCTTTTAAATGATCTTGCCTACCTGGGGTAGGTGATAATAAATCAAAATTCTCACTATCATTATTTATTAAATAATCTTCTAATTCTTTTTCGATTCCCATTTGATTAAAATTTTCATTGATAATAAAGATTTCTGGATATTTTTTAATTAATTCATCTAATTGGTTTTCTTCAATTAATCTCTCTATTTCTAACTTTCCTTGATTATTTTTTGGACTGAGATAGAGTCTGTTTAAAGAAGGGGAGAGTAATCAACAGAATAATTTTCAGCAAGTAATGGCAATTTGGCAATTAATTGATCTATTTTTCCCCCTCTTAGTTGGAAAAAACTTTAACTTTTGGTAGGATTTCTTTTTCGAAATTTTTTTCGCTGCTGAGTTTGAAATTTTTTGAGGGTAAAATCATTTTTTTCTCCGTGATTCGATTATTTTTATTAGAAACCATTGGCGTAGGTGAGGGATTAATTGAATGATAATTTTTTTTTGTTAAATTTAAAAGAGCAAAAATTACAATCAATATGAAAAAAATAAGAGTCAAAATTAAAATAATTTTTCTCAGATTCGTTGGATAGGATATTAACAAATTATAATTAATTTTTTTGTTCTTAACATGTTCTTGACAAAAATAAATTTAAGTGCTTTAATTATAAAATGACAGACAATAAAAAATCTAAATTCGGTTTAGGTTTAATTCTTGGGTCGATTGTTGGCGCTGTCACTGCTTTATTTGTTACACCAAAGACTGGTAAAGAGATGAGAGAGATAGCGAAAAAATGGTTAATGGAAGAAATAGAAAAATTGAAAAAAGAAGCCGGTAAATTTGATAAAAAA
>JBBIRE010000034.1:0-8553 GCA_037441985.1 Candidatus Roizmanbacteria bacterium | reverse complement strand
ATTTCCCAATTAAAGTCAAAATTAAATCTTTACTATAAACTCCTTTTTTCAGTCTTCCTTTAAGATTAACTCTAATTGTTTCTGGGACAACAAAATCATAAAGATAACCGGTAGTTAACGCATAAGTGGCATCGGTCGTCCCCACCCCAAAAGCCAAAGTATTTAAGGCGCCATTGGTATCGGTATGAGAATCGGTTCCCAAAATAATTTCGCCTGGAACAATATATCCATCTTCAATTAAAACAACATGCTCGATCCCATCACCTTCTTTATAGCATAAAATTCCTTGCTCTTTCGAAAATCTCTCCATTAAATCAATCCCTTCAGAAACAAAGATTGAGGATGAAGGAACAGTATGGTCAGGAATAAAAAAAACTCTTTTTGGATCAAAAACTTTTGGTTTTTTTTGATATTTTTTAAAAATATCAGAAAAATTGTTTAAAAAGTCCTTAATTGCTGGTGGACCGATCACTTCATTAAAAAACAAAATATCAATTGGTAATCTTTCAATTTTTTCCTGAGCATAGAAATCTTTTCCTAAATGATCGGAAACAATTTTTTCCACCATTGTTTGAGGCTTTTTAGATTTAATTTTTTTTTGATAATAAAACTTTTTTTTATTTATCTTGTTTTTTATTTTTTCTTCTAAATCACCTCTTATTCTGCCAATAATTCCTCCTTGAAGAAAGATTTTTTGATCGCCCTCATCAATTGAAAAATTGATTGTTTTTTGATTGTTAACAATAATCACTTTTTTCTCCAAATCAATCTCAATTTGATCACCCAATTGAAACATGGAGGTATCTTTAAGAGTGATCAACACTAAACCATTATTTAAAGAATTACGATAAAAAATATCAGGATAAGATTGAGCAATAACGGCAACGACACTATTACCTTGAAGGGCATAGACTGCTTGCTCTCTTGATGAACCACAAGCAAAGTTTTTACCAGCAACTATAATATTATTTTTTCCCTGACATCTTTTGATAAATTGAGGGTCATAATTTGAAAAAGCATATTGAGTAAAAAAATCTCTTTCTGTTGACTCTTGAAGCGTCCAGGCCGGAATGATGTCATCGGTATTAATATCATCAGGAAAAATGCTTGTTATCTCACCTTTAATTTTTTTATTTTTCATAGGAAACAATTGCCTCAATTTCAATTAACGCTCCTTTTGGTAATTGACTAACGGCGACAGTTGACCGAGCTGGTTTATGAGTTGAAAAATACTCTTCATAAATCTGATTAACTTTAGGAAAATCAGCAATATTTACTAAAAAAATCGTCGTTTTAACTACGCAATTTAAATTTAATTTTGCTTCCTCAATAACTGTTTTTAAATTTTCTAAAATTTGTCTTGTTTGTTTTTCAACCCCTTCTTTTAATTGACCAGTTTTAGGATCAACGCCGATTTGTCCTGAACAAAAAAGAAAATTGTTAGAAAAAATCGCTTGAGAATAAGGACCTATTGGTTGTGGTGCTTTAGGACTATTGATTGTTTTCATAAAAATTTTAAACTTTTAACTTTTCATTATAATTTTCGATCACATCTTCCATTACCGCCCCAAAATTAGCACTGGCCACATGAAGACTGTATCGATAAAGCCACCCACGTCTGATTTTTGGTTTAAAAGGTTTTAATCTCTTCATTCGTTTATTAAACTCATCTCGATCAATTATTAAATCTATTCTTCCTTTTTTGCCATCAATTTTTATTTTATCACCATTTTCAATGATAGCAATTGGTCCACCAGCAGCTGCCTCAGGTGAGATATGACCAACACAAAGACCTCTTGTTCCACCGGAGAAACGGCCATCAGTGATCAAAGCCGCTTTAATACCTAAGCCCTTAATGGCTGATGTTGGTGATAGCATCTCTTGCATTCCTGGACCTCCTTTTGGCCCTTCATATCGAATCACTACTACATCACCATCTTTAACTTTTCTTTTTAATATTGCCTCTAAAGCTTCTTCTTGAGAATCAAAACAAACAGCTTTTCCTTCAAAAACTATCATTTCAGAATCAACTCCGGCTGTTTTTACCACTGATCCATCAGGAGCTAGATTTCCATAAAGAATTTTTAAACCACCTTCTTGAGAAAAAACCTTTTTACCCACTCGAATCACGTCACCATCAGGATCTTTAGCCTTCTTAACAAAGTCTTTTAGTTTTCCTGCCACTGTCAATTTATCTAATTTTAATGGTGATTGACTATACTTAAAAACCGCTTTTAAAATCGCCATCATCCCACCAACCCGATGAACATCTTCCACATGAACCTCAGGTCTTGAAGGAGAAACGCGACAAATATTTGGAGTCACTTTTGAAAGTTTATCCACCCTTTTTAAATCATATCTAATACCTGCTTCATAAGCTAAAGCTAAAGTGTGAAGTAACGTATTCGTTGATCCACCCATAGCTAAGTCTAAAATAAAAGCATTATCAATTGCCTCCTGGTCAACAATTTTTCTTGGGGTAATTTTATGTTTAATTAAATAACCGATTCGTTCCGCTACTTGATCAAATAATTTTATTCTTTCTGGATTAATCTTCCATTCAAATTTTTCTTTATTAATCCAACAAGCAGCGGGAATTGTTCCATTACCAGGAAAAGCTAATCCCAAAACCTCAGCTAAACAATTCATCGAATTAGCAGTAAACATTCCAGCACAACTTCCACAAGTACGACAACTTTCTTCGGTTAATTTTACTAATTCTTCTTTTGAAATCTTACCAGCAGTAAACATTCCCACTCCTTCAAAAACGCTAATTAAATCAGTATTATTGGCTCCAGCAAGCATTGGCCCTCCAGAGACATAAATCGAAGGAATATCTAATCTCACCATGGCATTAAGCATTCCTGGAACGATTTTGTCACAATTACCAATACCAATCCAAGCGTCAGGAGGATGGGCTCCAATAATAGTTTCAATCTGATCAGTGATTAACTCTCGAGAAGGTAAAGAATATTTCATACCAAAATGTCCCATAGCAATTCCATCATCAACCGCTCCCCCAATATGACAATACCAAACGTTATATCCTTTTTCTTTAAGTTTTTTAACCAGATAGTCTCCCAAAATATTTAAATGTGTGTGTCCCGGAATATGATTAGTATATGAATTAATTACTGTAATAAAAGGCCTTTTAACATCGTTTACTTTTTTAATAACACCAGCGGCAATCATTAAAGAAATATTCGGCAACATATGATAACCGCTCCTAAAAACATTGCTTCCTTTTTTTCTTATTGATTCGATACCTTGATTGATAAAATTACTTTTTTTGTCTTCCATATTTAAATTAAACTAATAATCGATAAAGCCAATCTCCAGGCTTTATTTCTTGATAATTAAAACCAACTTTTTTTAATCTTTTATAGATTTTGTCAGCAGATTCTTTTGTTTCAAATTCCAAGCCAACCAAGGCTGGTCCTTTCTCTTTATTATTTTTTTTCAGATATTCAAAAAGAACAATATCATCTCCTTGTTTTAATACCTCATTGACAAATTTTTTTAATTGACCTGGTTTTTGATAAAACTCAATAATAAAATATTTTTTTCTTCCCTCCCATAAAAGCATTTTCTCCGTAATTTCCGAATAACGAAGCAAGTCATTATTACCACCACTAATAATACAAACAATTTTTTTTCCTTTTATTTGATTATTAATTTTTTCCAACCCGGCAACACCTAAAGCGCCAGCTGGCTCAGCAATTATTCCTTCATTCTGATAAAGATCAATCATCACTTTAGCAACCAATCCTTCATCAACAATCACATAATCATCAATATGTTTTTTTGTTATTTCAAAATTTAATCGACCGACCTTTTTCACTGCTACCCCATCAACAAAATTATCAATCTCATCTAGTTCAATTATTTGATTATTTTTAATTGAAGTAATCATGCTAGGACATCCTTTTGGCTCAACGCCAATAATTTTTGTTTTTGGAGATAAAGATTTTAAAGCTAAAGCAATCCCAGAAATTAATCCACCACCACCTATTGGCACAAAAACCATATCAACGTCTTTTAAATCTTCATAAATCTCAAGACCAATTGTTCCCTGTCCAGCAATTACTTTTTCATCATCAAAGGCTGAAATATATACCATGTGATTTTTTTTAGCAAAATTCTTCGCCAATTGGCTTGACTGATCATAGTTTTCGCCTTCTAATCTTATTTCAATAAATTCTTTACCAAAATACTTGACTCTTTGAATTTTTTGATTAGGAGTGGAAATCGGCATAAAAATAACTGCCTTCACTTTATTTTTAAAACATGCCAAAGCGACTCCTTGAGCGTGATTGCCAGCTGAAGCGGTCACCACCCCCTTTTCTTTTTCTTTTTTTGTTAAGGAAGAAATTTTGACATAAGCGCCACGAATTTTATAAGATCTAATTGGTTGCTGATCCTCTCGTTTGAAATAAACTTGAGCTTGAAACTTTTCTGATAATCTTTCAATCTTTTCCAAAGAAGTTTTTTTAATAACATTTCTCAAAATTTCTCTCGCTTTTTTTATTGTTTCTAAATTTAGCACCATATTTTTTATAAATAAAATTTATTAACTGCATCAAGATAAGCTTTAGCTGCCGCCAAAACAATATCAGTCTCTATTCCTAAGCCATAATAAATTTTTTCTTGATAAGAAATTTTAATATTAACTTTACCAACATCATCCGAACCACCAGTAATCGCCTGAACCAAAAACTCCTCTAAAACAATATTTTTTAAGTTTAATAATTGATTGATTGCTTTAAAAACAGCATCAATTGGCCCGTTACCAATGGCCAAACATTCTTTTTCTTCTTTATCAATTTTTAATTTTATCTTTGCCTCTTTTTTTACACCTTGACCACAAATAACTTTTAAAGAAACCAACTCGATTAATTTCTTTTTCATCTTTTTTCCCATTAATAGGATTAAATCGGTATCACTCACTTCTTTTTTTTTATCAGCAAAAATTAAAAATTTGTGATAAAACCGATTAAGCTCTTCGTCTGATAATTTATAACCTAATGATTCTAATCGATATCGTAAAGCTGATCGACCACTTCTCGCTGTCAAAACAATCTCCGAAGATTTTACACCAACATCTTCAGGATTAATAATCTCATAAGTTTCCCTTTTTTTAAGAATTCCATGTTGATGAATACCTGATGAATGAGCAAAAGCATTTCTGCCAACAATGGCTTTGTTTGGCTGAACCGGTATATGCATCAATCTTGAAACCAGACGACTGGTAGGATAAATTTTTTTAGTTTTAATATCGGTATAAAATCCAAGATCTTGATGGGTTTTTAAAATCATCACAATCTCTTCTAAAGAGGAATTGCCTGCTCGCTCACCAATACCATTAACAGTGACCTCAACTTGCCGAGCGCCATTCAAAATCCCAGCCAAAGTATTGGCAGTCGCTAATCCTAAATCATTATGGCAATGAACTGAAATTATCACTTTATCAATTCCCTTAACATTTTCTTTTAAATATTTAATTTTTTTCCCCCAATCAAAAGGTAAATTGTATCCTGTTGTATCAGGAATATTTAAAACTGTTGCCCCTGCTTTTATCACCTCTTTAAGGATTTTAACTAAAAAATTCAAGTCAGCCCTTCCAGCGTCTTCAGCATAAAATTCAACATCATCAACATATTTTTTAGCACAAGAAACTGCCTTTTTTGCGTGGTGTAAAACCTCATCTTCAGTCATTCTTAATTTATATTTCATATGAACTTCAGAAACAGCAATACCGGTATGAATTCTTCCTTTTTTAGCATATTTTAATGACTCTCCTGCCGCCTCAATATCTTCTTTTCTTGCTCTGGTTAATGCACAAACAGTTGTTTTTTTTATCACTTTTGTAATTTCCTGAACCGCCCGAAAATCTTCCGGAGAAGAAATAGGAAAACCTGCTTCAATCACATCAACTCCTAACTCTTCTAAAGCCTGAGCAATCTCAATTTTTTCCACAGTGTTCAACTGACATCCTGGTACCTGTTCGCCATCTCTTAACGTGGTATCAAAAATATAAATTTTTTCCATAGAAAATTTTTTAATCGCTTTTATTTTTCACCTTTACCGGAACTTTTAATCTTCTTTTTTCTATAGCGGCAACTTCTTGATTTTCTGGGCGCAAAGAACGAACCATTTTACCTGCTTGCCACATCTCTGATTGATGAATAGCAGTTAATTCTTTATTTAATCTTTCTCGATAATCAGAACGACTATTTTCTTCAATTACTCTTTTTGCTTCAGCACCAGTTTTTACTTTTTGATACAACTCATCAAAAAGAGGAAGAAGAGCTTTTTTAAACTTGTTTTTCCAATCCAATGCTCCTCGCTGTGCGGTCGTTGAACAATTAGCAATCATCCAATCAACTCCTTTTTGAGCCATCAAAGGAATTAAACTTTGAGTTAATTCTTCAACTGTTTCATTAAAAGCTTCTGATGGTGAATGACCGTTCTTCCTTAAAACCTCATATTGAGCCTCAAGTAATCCCGCTAAAGCTCCAAGAAGAGCACCTCGCTCACCAGTTAGATCACTGTAAACCTCTTTTTCAAAAGTAGTCTCAAAAAGATAACCTGCACCAATACCAATACCCATAGCAATTGTTCTTTGATAAGCTCTACCAGTAGCATCTTGATAAGTAGCAAAGCTTGCATTTATTCCTCGGCCTTTCAAAAAATGTTCTCTCACCGATCGACCAGCTCCTTTTGGAGCTACCATAATAACATCAACATCTTTTGGCGGAACAATCTTGGTGTGTTTTTTATAAACAATACCAAAACCATGAGAGAAATATAAAGCTTTTCCTTTGGTTAAATAAGGTTTAATTTTTGGCCAAACCTCAATTTGACCAGCATCTGATAAAAGAAAAGCAATAATTGTTCCTCTTTTCGCCGCTTCTTCGATATCAAATAAATTTTTTCCTTCTTTCCAACCGTCTCTTAACGCCTTCTCCCAAGAAAAACCTCCTTTTCTTTGACCAACAATAACATTAAAATGATTATCGCGCAAATTAAGGGCTTGAGCTGGTCCCTGAACTCCATAACCAATAACCGCAATCACCTCTTTTCCTAAAACCCTCCTAGCTTTTTCTAAAGAAAACTCCTCTCGAGTGACTACTTTTTCTTTTATACCTCCAAAATTTAATACTGTCATATTTTTAAAAAAAACTAATAATTAAAATTTAACCTTATTAAGATAATGAACTAATCTCTCAAAACCTTCTTTAATATCATTTTCTTCTCGACATAAAGCCGCTCGAAGATATCCTTCTCCCCCCAAACCAAAAGCGCTCCCTGGAACAAAAGCCACCTTTGCTTCTTCGATCAACTTCATCGCCAACCAATAATCATCTTTTACTCCTAAAACTTTAAAAAATAAATAATAAGCGCCTTTTGGCCTAATAAAATAAACTTTTGGACAAGAAGATAAAATCTTCACTGCTAAGTCAATTTTTCTTTGATATTCTTCCTTTAATTTTAAAGGAATGGTTCTTCCTGATTTTATCGCGGCCAAAGCCGCATATTGAGAAACTGCTGTTGGACAAGTAATTAAACTATCATGAACTTTATAGATCTGATTAATAATTTCTTTTTCAGCAACAAGATAACCAATTCGCCAACCGGTCATTGAATAAGACTTAGAAACACCAAAGATGCTAATAGTTCTTTCAAAAGCCCCTGGTAAACTCGCAAAACTGATATGGGAATCCGAGTCATAATTAAAATACTCGTAGATTTCATCAGTAATAATAAAAAGATTGTATTTTTTCGCGATTTCTAAAATTTTCATTAATTCATCTTTCGAATAAACCTTCCCTAAGGGATTAGAAGGATTGCAGATAATAATTGCTCGAGTATTTATAGTAATTGTTGATTCTAATTTTTTGAAATCTAAAAACCACTGATTGTTTTTTGCTTCCAACTTTACAAATACCACTCGACCACTTCTTTTTATCAGACGAATTTGGTTAATATAGGTAGCATAAGTGGGAGAAATTAAAATAATTTCATCATCCTGATTAAATAACGATAAAAATGTCACCATTAATGCCTCAGTCGCCCCATGAGTCACCAAAACATTTTCTTTATCAATATTTCTAATTTGATTATCTCTTTTTAATTTTTCAACAATCGCCTCTCTTAATTCATCGATTCCGTAACCAGGAGTATAACGATCAGATAACCCAAGATCAATTGTCTTTTTAGCCGCTTGTTTAATGAAACCAGGCGTTGGGCTACTTGGTGTTCCTTGAGCTAAAGAGATTACTCCTTGAAATTTTTTGGCATAAAGCTCAATTTTTTTAATCATTGATATATCTAAAAATTCTAAGTGAAGAGGATAGTTAAATGAAAAATCAATTTTTTCTTTTAAAACTTCGGGCTTTAATAAAGCCACTCTTCCCGATCGAACGATCTCCTGAACTCCATAAAAACGCATTGAGCTAAGAAACGAGTTTATTTCCTCCTCGCTTCCCTCTTTTTCTAAATAAAGAGTATTTTTAGCGACATAAATAATTTTTCCTTGATAAAGATAGACTA
>JBBIRE010000033.1:0-8704 GCA_037441985.1 Candidatus Roizmanbacteria bacterium | reverse complement strand
TTAGCGATAAAGTATTAGTAATTTCTGACGAATTAAATCATCGAAGTATCATCGATGCGATTCGATTGGCTAAATTAAATGAAGAACAAAATGCAATATATCATCACATGAAGATGAGTGAACTTGAAGAATTAATTAAAAAAGCGATT
Source organism: Candidatus Roizmanbacteria bacterium (assembly GCA_037441985.1). GTDB lineage: Bacteria > Patescibacteriota > Microgenomatia > UBA1406 > GWC2-37-13 > JBBILO01. Next base: position 8,555 of record JBBIRE010000033.1, on the reverse strand, counting down.
AATCAGTTTGATCGAGTTTTGATTATTAGTGATGGAGTCTTTAGCATGCTGGGTGAAATCGCTTCTCTTAATAAAATTATTAAAATTAAAGAGCATTATCAAAAATATTTCAAAAACGGCATTTTAACTATTATTGACGATGCTCGTGGTGTTGGTGTTTTAGGAAAAATGGGAAGAGGAACCGAAGAGTTTCATCAAGTAAAAGCTGACTTAATTATTGCTACTTTTGGAAAAGCTTTAGGAACTGATGGTGGTTATGTTGTTGGGCCGAAGCTAATCATCGACTATCTTCGCGAATCTTCAGCTCCATATATTTATTCAAATCCGATGCCACCCTCAACTGCTTACGCCAGCCTTAAAGCGATTGAGATTTTAGAAAGCAAAGAAGGGCAAAAAATAAAAAACAAACTTAATAATATCAATTATTTTAAGAAAATGACAAAAAATACACCAATAAATATAGCGGCAGAAAGTATCCACCCTATTCAACCAATCCTTGTCAGTAATCCAGTGAAAGCGAGACGTTTAGCTCAACAATTATTTAATGCTGGTTATTTAATAACGCCTATTTCTCATCCAGTAGTCCCTTTTGGAAAAGATGAGATTAGAATTCAAATTAACGCTAATCATTCACCAAAAATTATCGAAGATCTAATAAATCACTTAGAAAAATTTTTATTTGAATGAGATCTAATCTTATTTAAAGGGTGGTAGTGAAATCTTTTTTCAGCCAAATAAATACCGCCAAAAACAAAAATTGTTCCTAAAAAATAAAATAAATTTGGATACTCACCTAAAAGTGATATGGCAATGATGACAGTGATAACCGGATCAATATAGGTAAAAAGACCAACCTCTTGAGCTTTGATTTTCGAGACGTCGTAATAAAATAAAAAATATGCCGCCGCCGAAGAGAAGAAAACGCCATAAATAATGCCTACTCATCCATTAAAATTTAATTGATTAAAACTCCAATTTTTCAATTCTCTTGGAAGTAAAATTAGAAACAACAATGAAGAACTGAAAAAACTAAAAAAAGTCACTAAATATGGGTTGACTTTTTTTAATAAATCTCAGCTCTGATAATCGTTGAACAGACATAACCCAAAGTGGCTAAAAAAATAAAAAATTACCTTCAAATCGGCCAAAATTTAATTGATGATCCTTAAAGAAAAAAGGTGAGAAAATAATGATTAAAACATCAATTAAAGAAATAAAAATTCCCAATAGCACTTTCAATTTCGGTTTTTCTTTAAGAAAAATTATTGAAAAAAGATAAATAAAAATTGGGACAGAGGAGGCGATAATTGGCGCATTGATGCTTTCAGTTTTTTTTAGTCCTAAAAAGAAAAAGGTAATATTAATAAAAATTCCAAAAAAACCGGTTAAAAAAATTTCCAACCAACTTCTTTTATCAATCTTTTGCCGATGCTTAAAAACAATGGGAATAAACAGCAAAGAAGCAAATAGAAAACGAATAAAAGCCAAAGCAAAAGGAGGAATATACCCTAAAGCGAATTTAAATATCGGAGACGCCCCTCCCTAAATAATTTTGGCAATTATTAAAGCGAAATATGGATTCATATTGACTCAATTAGCTAGCTAGCTGTTTAACAGGTTGAGTATTATTTTCTGTTACACTTTTTAACTATTTATAACCAATTTTAACTGATTGCAACCAATTTTAACTAGCTATCTAATTAACCCGCTAACTCTTTTTCTTATTCAAATAAACAATTAATTCGCCCAAAACTCCAGTCATAAAAATTTGCATCCCAACGATAACCATCAAGAGTCCAAAAAAAAGCATTGGTCTTCGATAGAGAAGAATCCCAAAAAAAATTCTTTCGATAGCTAAAGTCAACAAAACTATCCCGCCGATCAAAAACATTATTCCACCAATTGGCCCAAAAAAATGAAGCGGCTTTTCTGAAAAACGATAAATAAATAAAGCGGTTAACATATCCCATAAACCAACAATCGCCTTAGTCCAACCGAACTTTGATTGACCAAATTTTCTTGGATTATTTTTGACTGGAATTTCAGTCACTTTATATCCTTGATAATATACGGCTAAAGGAAAAAAACGAAAGTTATTGCCGTAAAAAACAAAATCCTTTAAAACTTCTTTTTTAAAGGCTTTAAAACCACAATTAATATCAGAAAAAGGAGATTTCAAAATTTTTTTTAATAACCAATTAGCCAATTTTGAATAAAACTTCACCAAAAAATTATCTTCTCTCTTAACCCTTTTTCCATTAATAAAGTCAAATCCCTCATTGATTTTTTTAATAAATTGAGGAATATCTTCTGGATCATCTTGCCAGTCGGCGTCCATAAAAATAATTGTCTCTCCAGAAGCATTCTCAATCCCGGTTTTAAGCGCCTGCCCTTTTCCCAATCTTTTCCGATGTTTGAAAATTTTTAAATTACTATTTATTTGGAGCTTGGAAATTGGAATTTGGAATTTATCACTCGATCCATCATCAACAAGAATAATTTCGAATTTCTCTTTTATTTTTTCTAATACGTCTTTAATTGTCGGAATTAAAGTTTTAAGATTCTCATTTTCATTGTAAAAAGGAATAATCACTGAAATCATATTTTTTTAAACACTTCAATCTCGTCTTGATTAAAAATTAACTGATAATTTTTATCATCTAATAATTGTTGATAAATTTTTTTTGCTGCTTTAGTGCTAATCTCTCTTTTGTATATAATAACATAATCAGCTTGGCGATAACTCCCTTTTTTTGTGACAAAAATCTCATCATCTGAATAACCTTGTGAATGTAAAGATGAATCATATAGAAAATTTAAATAAAAAATTCTTTGAGTAAAAAAGGGGGCCAATTTTGGAGTAGTTGCTGATTTAATTTTTTCGTTGTTTAATTTATTAGCCCAATAAAGAACAGTTGATAATTGACTTTTATTTACTCGATAGCCAACTGACTCTTTAGTAAAATAGGGGAGAGGAGAATAATGATAAAACAAATAGATATTACCGAAAAGAAAAATTAAAAAAACAGATACTCTGATTATTTTGTTTTTTATCAAATCGTGAAAATTTTTAAAACCTTTAATTAAAGAATAAAAAGAAAATGGAATGATTATTGACTGATAATGAAAATAATAAGAACGCATATTGACATTTTTACTTAATAAATTAATTAAAAATTCTGGTAAAGCGATTAAATAAACTAAAGGGGAAAAAATGGAATATAAGTTGCCATAAATTAGTCTTCGGTGATAATCATAATTTTGGGGGGAAATAATTTTTTCAATAATTAACTGAGGATTTTTAATTAATGAAAGAAAAATTTCGTTTTGGTTTCCACCTAGATCAGAAAAATATTTTAGAGCAAAATGTGATTCTTGTCGAAAATAGGGGATTAACCAATTGTTAGTTAATAAAAAAAATAGGCTACCAATAAATGATGTTAAAATACTGATTTTTAAATCTCTTTTAATAATTAAAATATATAGACCAAAAAAGAAAACAATTAAACCAACGTGTTCCTTAGTTAGCAAAGATAAGATAATAAAGAAAAAAAACAAAAAATATTTTTTTATTTCATAGAAATAAGCAGCAAAAAGAAAAAAACTTGTTGATAAAACAACGCTATGGAAATCAAATAGTATCGCTCGCTGATTTTGAAAGTTTAAAAGATAAAGGAGAGAAAAAAGAAAACTAATTCGCTCATTTTTGATGATTTTTTTTCCCAGTAAAAAAACCGCTAATGCTCCTAACCCAATAATAAAACTTTGAAAAATTAAAAGAACTGAAAAGTGAGGAAAGATACGATAAAAAGGGGCGAAGAGGATTAAAATTGGATCAAAGTGGATCGCTAAACGATTCATATTCCTGTTAAATGTTTGATTAGTCATCTCAAGAATACGACCTCGTGAAGTGTTATACACCACTTGGTCCATGATGCCTAAATCATAATAATATGAATTAAAACTATAGACCCGTTTTATCGAGAGATACGAAAAATACACAGAAAAAACTACTATGACAAATAGTAGCAGATGCTTAATTTTAATTCTTTTTATAAATTCTATAATCATTAAATTTGATAAGAAGAAACCTTGATACATGGTTTCTCCTTGTTGCAGGGTTTCTCCCTGTTAAAATTCTATTTATTGCCTGAGTGAAATTTCTCATGTATCTCCTTTAATCGCACATTGGTCACGTGGGTATAAATTTGAGTGGTTGAAATATTTTTGTGGCCAAGCATCTCTTGAACGCTTCTTAAATCAGCACCGTGTGATAATAAGTCCGTTGCAAATGAATGACGAAGAGCATGGGGACTAATTCGAAATGGAAGCATGGCAATTTTGCGATATTTTTCAATTAATCTTTCGATCGATCGAACTGACAATCTAAGATTCTCGGCTGTCAATCCCTCTTTCGGCTTTGGTCCTGAATATCGGATAAATAGAGGAAGATAGGGATCGGTTCTTTTTTCTAAATATTTTGATAACCATTCTTTGGCTTTTTTTGATAAAAAAACAACTCTCGCTTTTCCTCCTTTTCCGATTACCCCAAACTCTCCTTTTTCTAAATTAACTTGATCACGATTTAAAGAAACTAACTCAGAAACACGTAAACCAGTAGAAAATAAAACCTCCAAAATAGCTCGATCGCGAATTCCTTGAATATTATCAGTCTTTACCGCATTAAATAATCTTTCTAATTCATCAGCGGTTAAAAATTTGATGGTCCGATCTCGTTGTTTACCTAGTTCAATCATCTCAGGAGAAAGAACCTTTAATTTTTGTTTTAAAAGATAACGGAAAAATGATCTTAAAGAGACTAAAAAATAATTTTGAGTCTGTCTTTTTAGTGCTCCTTTATGGGGATTAACATAATAGTGGGAAAGATAAAGACGAAATTCTCGAATTAAATCTTCATCAATTTTCTCAACGTCAAAGTCAACTAAATTCGTTTTTTTTAAAAGCCAAGCTTGGAAAAATTGAAGATAATAACCATACATTTTAACAGTTTTTAATGAATAATTTTTATCTAATTCACAATATTCTAAAAATCTTAAAACCGCCTCTTTGATTCCCATATCATAGATATTAAACGACGTGAAAGAAAAAATCAACTTTGTTTAATTTGTTTATCTCAGTTGTTTAAAAATTTAGGTTTACACCTCGGAGGTGTTAATTTTCTAAAGATTTAAAGGATAAAATTTAAGGTTTTTAAAGTATAATATTAATAAGGGCGAGTGGCGGAATGGCAGACGCGCAGGGCTTAGGACCCTGTTCCCGATAGATCGGGAGTGGAGGTTCAAATCCTCTCTCGCCCACCAGTCAAAAATAATTAACTCTTCTTTTCAAATGTTTACCAATATAGAAACCATACAAAAACCCACCAATATGAGCAAACCAGGCAACACCGCCTTGAGTAATATCAAAAGTAACTAAAGAACCTAAACCGGAAAAAACTTGAATGACAAACCAGTAGCCTAAAAAAAACCAAGAAGGTAAATCAACAATATGTAAAAAACCGATCAAATCTGGTACAAGAGCTTCAATAGTTGATCTTTTAAAAAAAACAAAATAGGCGCCCGCGACAGCAGAAATCGCCCCCGAGGCACCAATCATTGGAATATCTGAACCTAAATTAAAAATTAATTGAGCAAAAACGGCTATTACTCCACCTATTAAATAAAAGAGCAAATACCAAAAATGTCCCATTCGATCCTCAACATTATCGCCAAAAATATGGAGAAACCACATATTGGAAAAAAGATGAAACCAACCACCATGAAGAAAAACGGAGTAAAGAAGATAACGATAACTGTTTAAATTAAATAAATCAAATCTTGAGGGAATAAAACCATATTGATAAATAAATCCCTCAAAATCACTGGAAAAAATCTGAAGAAAAAAAATATAGACACAGGTTAAAATAATAAGATAATTGATAAAAGGGAAACTTTTTCTTGGTGTTGAATCTCGAAGCGGAAACATTTAAATATTATAAATTTAATTTATGAAAAAAGAAATCGATTATTATTATTATTATTTAAAAAAAATTATCTCAAAATTAAAATCTTATCAATTTAAAACATTTCTCATTGCTTTTGTCACCGGTCAAGAAAAAAATAAAGAAAAAGAAAAGGAAATAAAAATTCAATTAGGAAAACGGCTACAAAAAAAAATAAAAAAAAGGGTTGATTTCAGAAATCCAGATATCTTAATTGAATTTTTTCCAAAGGAAAAGAAAATCAATTATCAGATAAAACCTCTTTATCTTTTTGGTTGGTATCAAAAATTAAAACCGGGAATCCCACAAACTAAATGGCGCATAAAAAGATATAAAACATCGGTTGAGGAAGAAATTGGTAAAACATTATTAAAAATTACAGGCGGATCGGATCATTCTTTTCATGGCTGTGGTCGAGAAGACGTTGATGTGATAACAATAGGGCAAGGGAGACCTTTTGTCATTGAAATCAAAAACCCAAAAAAAAGAAGGATTAATTTAAAAAAAACGCAAGCATTGATTAATAAAAGTAGCCAATTGGTTAAGGTAAAAAAATTATCATATACAAAAAAAGAAAAAATTATTGAATTAAAATTAGCTCAACCTGATAAGATTTATCAAGTAGAAATCATTCTTGAAAAACCAACTCCTAAAAATGAATTAAATGAAGCGGGAAGAAAACTTTCAAGTATTATTATTGACCAACAAACACCAACTCGTGTTTTGGATAGAAGATATGACAAATTAAGAAAAAGAAAAATTTATTATTTTAAATTAATTAAATATCGTTCAATTAATCCAATATTTGAAACCAAAACTGAGTCAGGCACTTATATCAAAGAATTAATTCATGGAGATAATGGAAGAACTAAACCATCATTAGCTGAAATTCTTAATCAAAAAATTAAAGTAAAACAACTTATCGTAAAAAAAATTATCTACGATGATAAGTAGTAGATTAAAATAATTTTCAATTTTTAATTTTAAATTTTAAAACAATTTTAAATTTTAAATTTTTAATTGCATACATGGAGTTTTGATTTTTTAACTATCCATTTTATGTTTCATGTTTTAAGTTCCACATTTCACTTTTTAACATTTATTGTTAAAATTATTATTGTCCGGAGAGGTGCCGGAGTGGTTGAACGGGCACGCCTGGAGAGCGTGTGTCCCGAAGTATCGGGATCGCGGGTTCGAATCCCGCCCTCTCCGCATAATTAAGTATTTATAACACCTCGGAGGTGTAAATTTATTTTCTAATATCCGCTTCAGCTCCACACTTTGGACAATGAATTTTATCGCCATAAATTTCTGCATCTACTATCCGATGGCAAACTGGACAGTTAACGCATAAGAGTTTATCCTTACTATCTTGAGAATTAAAAAAAATTTCAATCGGTCCAAAAGAAGTTAAAACAAACGAAGAAAAAGGTCCTTGATATAAACCAGATCCCAAAGATCTAAATAATCCACCACCGGCACAACCAGGTAATATTTGAAGATAATCTAAAACCTGTTGAAAATTTATTGGTGGAACTAAAACTTTATCACCATCGGCAAAAGAAGATGGAGTAGGGGAAAAAATAATTTTTCTTTCAATCATTTCTTTACTACCCATCTGAATTAAAGCAAAAGCAAATAATGAGTCAATTTCTTCATTAGTTAATTTTCTTTTTAATTTTTCTTCCAAAAAATCCAATAAATCTGTCAATCGATCATATCTTTGAAAATCTCCGTCTCTTTTTTGCCAATTATGATAACTCTCTAATAAATTACGATTACGATGGTCGCGGTTTTCAGATACTAAAACAATTAATTCAATCAATGACAAAAAATCAAAAAATTTTTCATCCTGATTAATGATAATATTTAAAGATGTAATCGCTTTTAATTTGTCTTTTTCACTTAAACTTGAAAAATCGACATCAAAATGATCTCGTAAAAAATTAATAATCGCCTCCAAATCAGCCTGCGTTCTAATCGTTAATCCACGAATTAAATCTTCCTTTTCTTTGTATAGAATCTGCCATTGAGTCTCGGTGTAATCATAATCCATATTCGTCCAGCCTTTTGGTGAAACTCGAAGAATAACTGTTCCAATTGGAGAATTTAATAATTTTTTTTCTAAATTAATCATCGCCTCTTTTGTGGCTCCTTCTCTTTCTTTTTCTTCGGTTAAATCAACAATTGGTTTATCACCGTAAAAATCTCCCACTAATCGACTATTTTTTATCCTATTGGTAAAAGGAATAATTGATTCTTGACGAATATATTCCAAATAATATCCCCAAAGATCAGCTCTTACTTTATTAAATGCTTTATCAAAATCTCCTTCACTATTTATATCACCAATAAATTGATTCCGCTGACTTTCGATATTAAAAGAAAGTTGTGAAAACTGATTCTGATTTTCTAACCACCACCGAGAAAATTGATGGTATTCTTGTTCGAAAGATAAAAACCTCTGATGGATGTTTTCAAGAATTAAATTTTTTTGATGTAATCTTTCAGTTGAATTAATCATAATAGCCTCCTGCTCGGGAGAATTCAATCT
>JBBIRE010000032.1:0-8779 GCA_037441985.1 Candidatus Roizmanbacteria bacterium | reverse complement strand
AAAAAAGATTAAAGAAATGGAATCGAGATTGGAAGATAAAATTGATTGAAAGTAAAAATCCTAACTGGAGTGATTTATATTATCAGATTTAGAGTGAAAGAGATTCCCACTTTCGTGGGAATGACAAAAAGGAGCACAGGAATGACAAAGAAAAGTCAAGGATGGCAGAAAAAGTAGTAGCAATGACAGGTGAGGGGTTTGTCATTCCCGATCTAATCGGGAATCTATCAATATTTTTGAAAATCTTCAGAAGTGTTACGGTAAGGATAAATTAGGAAAAACAATCTCTCACACCAACTTCAACGCCTGAGTATAAGTTTCTAAAAGATATCTGTTTTTCAAAATTTTGCCAAAAGAAATTCCGATTAAGGCTTTTAAAACTAAAAATAACTTTAAAATTTGAAGGGAAACAAAAGAATAGTGTTTTTGATAAAAATAGATTAAACCACGATATAGTTGTAAAATCGGATATGTCTTTGATGATGAGGCCGACCCATAGTGAATTATTTTCGCTTGAGGATAAAAATAAACCTGGTAACCCATTTTTTTAGCCCGATAAAAAAAATCAACCTCGTCCATATACATAAAAATTTTTTCATCAAAACCACCCACTGCCTCAAAAATCTTTTTTTTGGTTAAAAAACAAGCCCCAGAGATCCAGTCAACTTTTTTGATTTCTTGAGGAGAAAATCTGGTCAAATTAAGTCGATCTCCTTTTAAAAAAAGGACCAAAAAGGTAATCGGTAAAGTAAAAAAATAACCGGCTGAGGGTTGAGCGCTCAAATCAAAGTTAAGTAATTTTGGTCCAACAAAATTAATCTCTTTTTCGTTTTTTTTATAAAAATCAAATAATCTTCCCACCGCTTTATTCAAAATAAAAGTGTCTGAGTTTAAAAAAAGAAGGTACTTTCCTTTAGCCAATTTAGCGCCTAAATTATTGGCTTTACTATAACCTAAATTTTCTTTTTGATAATAGTATTTAATACGAGAGTCGTTTTTTACCAAAGAATTAAAAACTTCAAAACTACCATCTTTAGAACAATTGTCGACAAGAATAATTTCGTAATTTATTTTTTCACCCATCAAACTTGTTTTCAGGCTGTTTAAGCAATTTAAAGTAATCTCTTTAGTGTTGTAGTTAATAACAATAATTGAAAGGTCGATATTAGCTTTGTTGTCCTGTTTGTTCATTTTCTGAAATTAGCTGTCTTTTAATAACATCCCTTGGTTTTGATCCTTCGGCTGGCCCAACATAACCGGCTTTTTCTAATTGATCTAAAATTCGGGCTGCTCTGGCATAACCGATTGACAATCTTCTTTGCAAAAGCGAAGCCGAGGCCTTATCAAACTGGATAATAATCCCAACTGCTTCATTAAAAAGTGGATCCTTCTCTTCCAAATCACTAACGACCATTGTTCCCCCTCGGGTTTTTTTAAAAGCAATTTCTTGCTCAGTGACCTCATCGGTATATTGAATCTGAGGATTTTGCGCCTTAAGGAAATTAACGACATTATTAACTTCTTTCTCGGTAACAAAAGGGCCTTGAATTCGTTTTGGCTTCGCCTGATCAGGAGGTAAAAACAACATATCGCCTTTTCCAAGAAGTTTTTCAGCGCCAGGCATATCAATGATCACTCGCGAATCAATCATTGAGGAAACATTAAAAGCAATCCGGGTGGGAATATTCGCCTTCATTAAACCAGTAATAACATCAACCGATGGCCTTTGGGTTGCTAAAATAAGATGGATTCCAGTCGCTCGGGCCATTTGGGCAATTCGAGTAACAAGATCTTCAACATCGCTTGGGGCAAACATCATAATATCAGCTAATTCATCAATTATGAAAATAATATAGGGTTTTTTTTCTACTTCTGGTTTCTCATTGTAAATGTCAATATTTCTTGCGCCAACCCGGGCAAAATCTTTTAACCGGTTTTCCATCTCCTTAACCACCCATTTTAAGGCCGAGATGATATTTTCTTTTTCATGAATCACTTCGGTTAAAAGATGAGGAATCCCATTATAAAGGGTAAGCTCGACTCTTTTTGGGTCAACTAAAATCAATCTCAATTGATCTGGTCGCGTCCTAAAAAGAAAGGTTATAATCCAAGCGTTTAAAAGAACAGATTTTCCTGAACCGGTGGCGCCAGCGATTAACACATGAGGCATTTTACTAATACTATAGGCTTGAGGATTACCAGAAACATCTAAACCTAATGGAACTAAAAGAGAATCGTTATTTTCAGTAAATAAGGGTTGTGACAAAAGTCTTTTTAAGGTAACAATTTCTGGGCGGATATTGGGAATTTCGATTCCAACTAAAGATCGACCAGGAATTGGTGCTTCAATTCTCACCTGGCCGGTGGGAGCGGCTAAAGCAAGAGCCAAATCGTTGGCTAAAGAAGTAATCTTTGATAGTTTGGTCCCTTGGGTGATTTTAATTGCGTACTGAGTCACCGCCGGGCCACGATTGATTTCATCCACTTTTGCCCTAATACCAAAACTGTCTAAAGTCGCCTCAATACTGTCAGCGTTTTTTTTGACATCGCCCCGATCGGCCTCTGATTGACTAAGATCAGCTAAGAGATTAAGTGGTGGATAAACCCATAAACTTTTTTCACCGGTCATCTTATTTTGACTAACAATCGGCCTAATTATTTGGAACTCTTCTTTTTTTGTTTCTTTAAACTCTTGTTTTGGTGCCTCAATAAATGAGGTCGGTTTTTTTTCAATCTTATTTTCAATAAACATTCCTTTTTTTTCTTTTTTTTCAGAGACAATTACTTTTTTTAAAAAGTGGTACAAAAAAACAAAAATTTTACTAATCTTTATAAAAATCTCCTCAATGGATGTCTCAAAAATAAGAATCACTGAGACTAGAAAACAAAAGATGGCCAAAGTATATAATCCAATAAAACTAATTTTCTCAACAAGAAAATCGGCCAACTTAGTCCCAAATAAACCACTTTTCAATATGATACTACCTCCAATAAAAAGGCTAGTCAAACCAATAAAAATATTTCCTTTAATTAAATGAAGTTTTTTGTTTTTAAAAAAATAGCTGGAAAAAATCATTAATAAAAGCAAAAAAAGAATCGCCAGCGATCCAAAAAATTTCTCAAAATTATTTTTAATGATAAACAACCAATAGCCTTGATTTTCTGATATACCAAAAGGCAAGAAAGATAAAAGGGATAAAGCACTACCAAAGAAAATTAATAAACCAAAAATATTATTAATGGTATATTTATTAATTTTTACTTTTAAAAAAGGAAGCCTTATCAACGACCTTCTTCTCGCCATAATAAAGTTATTATACTATTTTTTAAGCATTTGGAGGCTAATTCTTCCTTGATTATCAATTTGGATAATTTTTACCTTAACCCGATCGCCAACTTTAACATATTTTCCTGGATCTTTGACAAAACCCATACCCATTTTAGAAACATGAACTAAACCGTCTCTTCCTGGTAAGTACTCAACAAAAATACCAAAAGGAGCTATCTTTTTTACCTCACCTTCAAAAATCTCCCCCACCTCAACTTTTTTCGTCAAATTTTCGATATATTTCACCGCTTCATCAACCTTTTCTCTATCTAAACCAGTAATTGAGACTTTTCCATCATCGCTTACATTAATCTCGGTTTGAGTCTTAGCAATCAAATTTCTTATCGTTCTACCACCAGGACCGATAATTTCGCCAATGACTTCTGATGGAGGGTTCAAAACAACCACTTTTGGTGCAAACTTAGAAATCTCTTTTCTTGGTCGACTGATCACTGCCTCCATTTTATCTAAAATAAAATCTCGAGCTTTTTTGGCTTTTTCAAAAGTTTCCTTAATCATCTGATCAGTTAAACCCATGTTTTTGACATCTAATTGAATGGCAGTGATTCCTTTCTTTGTTCCAGCAATCTTAAAATCCATTTCCCCTGAAAAATCCTCTATCCCCATAATATCGGTTAAAATTAGGTATTCGTCATCATTTTTAGAAATTAATCCCATGGCCACTCCAGCCACATGACTTTCTATCGGAACGCCAGCATCCATTAAAGCTAAACTTGAACCACAGGTTGAAGCCATTGAGGTTGAACCATTAGACGACAAAACCTCAGAAACGACTCGAATGGTATAAGGAAATTCATTTTGACCTGGTAATACTACCTCTAAAGCTTTTTCTGCTAACGCTCCATGGCCCACTTCTCTTCGACTTGGCCATCCTATTCGACCAACCTCACCCACAGAATAAGGAGGCATGTAATAATGATGAAGATAACGTTTTGCCTCTTCTCCTTCTGGACTTTCAATCAACTGCTCTAATTGAGGTGCTCCTAAAGTTACAATTGATAAAACTTGGGTATCTCCTCGACGAAAAAGGGCTGAACCATGAGTTCGCGGCAAAATTGACACTTCAACATCAATCTTTCTTATCTCATCTGGCCCTCTTCCATCAAGCCTTTTTTTAGTCTTTAAAATTTTTTCTCGAATTAGTTTTTTGGTTAATTTATCAATAATTTTAGTAATCTTTTCCCGCGAATACTCAGCACCATATTTTTCAAAAACTTCCTCTACAAAGACGTCAAGATCTTCTTCATTAGAAAATTCTTTTTGCGATTTAACTAAAATTAAATGATCAAAATTTTTTTTAAAATCAGCTAACAAAATTTTTTCCAGTTTCAAATCTTCATCTTGTGGTTTAATCTCTTCTTTTTTTACAACCATCTTTCTAGTAATTTTCTTGATAAATTCAATAATCTCCTGATTAACTTTTTTGGCGATTTTTATCCCTTCAATGATTTTGCTTTCTGGCAATTGATCGGCTTTTGTTTCAATCATTACCACTTTGTTTTCAGTTGAAGTAACAACCAAATCTAAAAGAGAGTATAACTGTTCATCTTCCGTTGGATTAATTAAAAATCCACCTTCATCGTCTCCATTGTTTTTTACATAACCAATGCGAATACCGCTAATTGGACCATTCCAAGGAATTGGAGAAACGGCTAAAGCGGCTGAGGTGGCTATAAGAGACAAAATTTCAGGAGAATTGACGCCATCAACAGAAAGTAAAGTCACGACTACTTGCACTTCCCGACGATAATTTTGGGGAAAAAGCGGTCTAATCGATCGATCAATCAATCTCGCTTTTAAAATCGCCTCATCAGATGGTCTGCCTTCTCTTTTTACCCAACGAGAACCTTTGATGCGACCTCCGGCATAAAGTTTTTCCACATACTCAACTTGAAGAGGAAAATAATCTAAATTTTTATTTTCCTTACCCGCGGTAACAGTCACTAAAACGCAGGTTTCTCCTAAACTGGCAAAAACTGAACTCGTTGCCGCTTGAGCCAATTTACCAAATTGAAGCGTTAATTTTTGTCCATTGATTAAAATGGAGTCTTCGATAATTGTCATAAATTATTTCTTTAAGTCTAATTGAGCGATAAGTTTTTGATATCGTTTTTGATCTAGATTTTCTAAATAACTAAGAATTCTTCTCCTTTTGGCGATAATTTTTAACAAACCTCTTCGTGAATGATTATCTTTCTTATTTTCCTCAAGATGCTTGACTAATTTATTGATCTTTAAAGTCAAAAGAGCCGCTTGAACTTCAGGTGAACCAGTATCGCCTTTTTTCAAGGCAAATTTTTTGATGGTTTCCTCTTTTGTTTCAGGAAATTTTTTGGCTGATTTTGTCATAATAAAGAATTATAATTGATAAATATTAAAGATGCAACATCAAAAAAGAAAAAAAATATCGTTATTAGTATTAAATATTATCGCCATTTTCCTTTATTCTTTTATTGTCTCGCCAAAAAAAACAGAAAACGTTTTATTTTTTAACCTTCTCTTAAGCCTTCTCTTTTTTCAATTTTTTCTTTTCTTTTATCAAAAAAATACTTCCCTTCTATTTTCCCTTATTTTTTTTGTTTTTTTGACTTTAATTATCTTTAAAATTCTTCAAGTCTTTGATTTAGTTCTTTTTCTTATTTTTATTCTTGTTTTAAAGATTGTTAAAATGGAGAATCCTTGAAGCAAGAATTCTCCTTAAGATATAATTAAAGCTATGAAAAAATATTTCTACATTACGACTACCTTACCTTATGTTAATGCTGATCCTCATATTGGTTTTGCCATGGAAATCATTCGCGCCGATACCATCGCCCGATTTTATCGTTTGCTAGATTATGAAGTCTTTTTTAACACCGGCACTGATGAACACGGTCAAAAAATCTGGGAAAAAGCCCTTTCTGAAAATTTAACGCCTCAAGAGTATTGCCACCAAATGGCAAAAAAGTTTAAAAATCTAAAAGACACCCTCAACCTTTCTTATAACTGGTTTATTCGGACAACTGATAGTGATCATATTGAAGCGGCGCAATACTTCTGGCAGCTGTGCAACCAAAATGGCGATATTTATAAAGCAAAATATCTGATTAAATACTGTGTCGGCTGTGAACTCGAGAAAACAGATTCAGAATTAGTAAACAATCGCTGTCCGCTCCATCCTAATAAAGAACTTCAAATCTTGGAAGAAGAAAATTATTTCTTTCGTTTTTCCCGTTATCAAAAACCGCTTTTCGATTTTTATGAAAAAAACCCTCATTTTATTGAACCAAAGTATCGATTTGAAGAACTAAAAAACTTTGTCAAGAAGGGATTAAAAGACTTTAGTATCTCACGGCCAAAGAAAAAAATGCCCTGGGGGATTGATGTCCCAAAAGATGATTCTCAGATAATGTATGTTTGGTTTGATGCTTTAATTAACTATATCTCAACTTTGGGTTGGCCTAACGACCTAAAGAAATTCAATGATTTTTGGCCAGGAATCCAAGTCGCTGGAAAAGACAATCTTCGTCAACAAGGAGCGATGTGGCAAGCTATGCTCATGTCAGCCAAATTGCCTTTAACAAAAAAAATCTTTATCGAAGGTTTTATTACCGTTGACGGACAAAAAATGAGTAAAAGCTTGGGTAATGTCATTGACCCTTTTTCTTTAGTTAATCTTTATGGTTCTGATGCTGTTCGTTATTACTTCCTTAAAGAAATTCCGCCATTTGCCGATGGTGATTTTTCTCATCAAAGAATGAGAGAAATTTATAACTCCGAACTCGCCAATGAACTGGGTAATCTTGTTAGCCGACTAACGAAATTAGCCGAAGAAGATGCATTAGAAATCGATTATGAAAACAACCAACAAAAAATACTTTTCCCATTAAAACCACTGATTGATAAGTTTCAGTTTAATCAAGGACTGGATAAAATCTGGCAAAAAATTAAAAAGTTAAATCAAGAGATAGACAAACAAGCGCCCTGGAAAAAAAGTCGCGATGAAAGAAAAGATTTTCTTCAAAAAAGTCTGATTGAATTAAAGGAGATTGGCCAACTGCTTTTCCCTTTCTTGCCTAATACCGGCGAAACGATCGTCAAATCGCTTCAAGGAAAAGTTAAAAAAATTGGTTCTTTATTTCCTAAAATCAAATGATAAAAAGATTAACGAAATTGATTAAGTATCAATTAGTGATTATTTTGGTAATTTTAGCCTTTATTTATTACTATATTTTTTTTAACCTTCCTTCGCCAAAAAAATTAAAAAATTATCAGACCATTCCTTTATCAACCCAAATTTTAGATCGTCATGGCAAGCTTTTATACTCCATTTATAAAAAGGAAAAACGTTCTTTAATCAAACTCAAGAACCTGCCGTCTTATGTCGTTCAAGCAACGATTGCCATTGAAGACAAAGATTTTTATCATCATCATGGTGTCTCAGTTGTCGGTGGCATTTTTCGAGCGATTAAAGAAAATCTTCTTGGTTCTCACTTACAAGGCGGATCAACGATTACCCAACAACTAGTCAAAACCGCTCTTTTAACTCCAGAAAGAACGGTAAGAAGAAAATTAAGAGAATTAGTTTTGGCTCTTTGGACAGAAACAATTTTTAGTAAAGAAGAAATCCTTGAACTCTATCTTAATCAAATTCCTTATGGGGGAACGGCATATGGTATTGAAGAAGCAGCCCAACGTTATTTTGATAAATCAGCCAAAAATCTTTCTTTAGACGAAGCAGCTTTTTTAGCCGGTTTACCTCAAGCGCCATCTCTTTATTCTCCTTATAACAATCCTCAATTGGCCAAAAAAAGAAGAAATGAGGTGTTGCTTGCCATGAAAAAGCAAAAGTTTATCGATGATAAACGATATCAAATGGCAGTCAACAAACCATTAAAAGTCGTTCCTTTAAAAGAAAAAATCGCCGCTCCTCATTTTGTCTTTTATGTTAAAGAGGAATTAGAAAAAAAATTCAATGTTCAAGAAGTTGAAACTGGTGGTTTTAAAATCTACACCACTTTAGATTTAGAAATCCAAAATTATGCCGAAAAAGTAGTAAAAGAAGAGTTGGAGGAACTGAAAAATTTAAATGTCGGCAATGGCGCCGTTTTAGTCACCCGGCCACC
Source organism: Candidatus Roizmanbacteria bacterium (assembly GCA_037441985.1). Lineage (GTDB taxonomy): Bacteria > Patescibacteriota > Microgenomatia > UBA1406 > GWC2-37-13 > JBBILO01. The sequence goes on along the minus strand of JBBIRE010000032.1, from coordinate 325 downwards.
GACCGGAGAAATCCTAGCCATGGTCGGCTCAAAAGATTATTTTGCCACCCCATCTGGCGCTTTTAATGTCACCACAGCCCTTCGTCAACCAGGTTCAGCGATAAAACCTTTAAATTATGCCATTGGCATTGAAAGGAAATTGGTCACCCCAGCGACCATTTTTCTTGATATTCCTGTTTGCTTTGCCGTTGCCGGTCAACCCAAAGCTTATTGCCCGGTCAACTACGACGGTCAGTTCCATGGTCCTCAATCACTTCGATTCTCATTGGGTAACTCATTTAACATTCCAGCAGTTAAAATGTTAGCCATTAATGGTGTCAAAGAA
>JBBIRE010000031.1:0-8884 GCA_037441985.1 Candidatus Roizmanbacteria bacterium | reverse complement strand
ATGAATAATTTTTAAGCGTTTACAGGCCTCCTTAAAGTATTTGGCAAACTCTCCTCCATTATCAGATAAAATTGCCGCTATTTTACCATCAACTAAAGCTTGAAGTTAAAGCAAGAAATCAAAAGCAGATAAAGATGATTTTGAGAAATAAGATCTAGCATAAGCAATCTTTTTTTCATACTCAACTGCGGTTAAGATATATCTTTTGATTGCGTATGGTAAATACAAAACAATTGTATCACAACAAAAGAAAAATGGTTTTTTTAAAGATAAATAATCATTGGGATTAACCTCGTTGATTCTTATCTTTTTTGCGCCTCTGCCTTTTTCCTTTTTCGATCTAATCCGCTTTACTTTATTGGAATGGTAATAAAGATTGTATTTTTGAATAACTGATAAGATATGGTGTTGAGAAATATATTGGTTGTATTCTTTTTTAAATAGCTTTTGGAGTTTAACCTTACCTAGTCTTATGTATTTTTCTCTTAGATGTTTGATCTTTATCTGTGTATTACAATCAAGCGTTGTTTTTCTTTTTGTTTTTGGTGTTTTTAGAAAAGATAGTTTTTTACCTTGTAATTCAAATCTGCTTTTTCATTTATAGAATGTTTTTCTTGATATCTTAAATGATTTACAAACAACAGAAACACTTTTAATTTGATAATAAAACTCAATCATCGCTAGTCTTGTTTGAGCGGTTGATGAGATATCTATCATAGAATGTTTTTTGACAAACTTAATAAACCAATATGGGAGATTATATGTTATGGAATATGTTCTTACATTACTTAATTTTCCTGAGTTCATATTTATTGATATATTGTGATACAGAAGTGTTATCTATGTTTCTTAACTTGAGCAGTAAAAAAATAGCGAAATACAGTTGAAATACGGTAGAAATAAATCGTTTAAGTTAACTAGTTTGTTGATTCAATAAACTAAAAATAGCCCGAAATTTAAAGAATCAATAAATTAGTAATTAATCAAATCCACCCAAAGTTTGTTTCAATTGATTAATAAAACTGACAATTTGTCTATTAATAAAATTTTCTAATCGGGTATCAATCTTCTTTATATAAAGATAACTATTAACTATTGGTTTTTTAATAACTCTTACTTCTTTTTGTATTTTTCGTCTATTTTCCTGATAAGCAATTTTTATTTTTTCGGCCAGTTTTTTAAAGTCCGGCCACTGGAATTTTTGTTTTAATATTGGTATCGGGAAAATTGACACTTGCGGATAAAAAGAAATCGTTGGAGAAAGAAAAACAGTAGGATGAAAAACGGGTTTTGTCGGTGTCGGAGTAAAAAAAATGGGTGTTGGGGTGAAATAAGGAGACGGCTCAATTTTTGGAGTATTAGTTGGGTTTATTATTGAAGTTGGAGTAGGTTTTATTATTGAAGTTGGAGTAGGTTTTATTATTGAAGTTGGAGTAGGTTTTATTGTTGAAGTTGGAGTAGGTGTTGATGTTGGAAGTCTTAAACCTAACCTTGTCTCTAAAGGTACTGGAGGATGTGGCGCGTCAGCGCCTTGACACCAAAATTCAAAAGCATGACCACATTGACACGTACCAGGTTGTCCACCATTACAGACACGGCTTTTTTCAGGGTCAATCCTCGCACATTGATCTGGATGACACCATAATCTCTCCCAATAACCAACACACATCAGTGGATCCCCAGTTCTTGCAACTTCATAACAACACAGAGGGACATAACCTTGACAACCAGTTCGCCCATCTTTATCTCCCATACATTCTTGTGGATTTGGGGCCGGTAAGGCTGCCACTTCTTCGTAACTTTTTCCACCACATTTTGGCGCCCGGCTACAGACTTTTTCATTGGGAATCTTGTAATAACCATCAGAACAATAATTTTCTAAAGAGATTGCCTGAACTTGGGTAGAAAAAAAAAGAAACAAGAAAAATAAAAACAACTTTTTCATTATATTGTTTATTATAATAATATTAATGGTTAATAATCAAAAAATAAAAAAAGTTTTTGGCATCGCTTTAATCGCCTTTATTATTTCTTGGTTATTTGAAGTCGTTTTTTTCAAATAAAATGATTTTTAAAATTAATCGGTTTTTTTTCGATGAAAAAGATATTTTTGTTTTTGTTTTAGGTTTATTTTTACTTTTATCTTGGATATTTAAGATTCCTACTTTCCCTTTTCGATTTTCATCATTGTTAATTAACTTTATCTTTTTGACTTTAATTAGATCTCGTGTTTCTTATCAAAGATTTGATGGGTATATTTATCTTAGTTTAATTGCCTTGTTGTTAAGTCTCACCTTTTCTCCTTATTTTATCACTCTCTTTCTTTTAGTAGGATATCTTTTATATACAAGAACAAGTTAGTTTATTAAAAATCTACTTTATTGATGCTTCTTGGCAACGGCTGTTGCTAAGATGTTGCAAAAGTTTTATTATAAAACTATTTAATTATCTATCCTGTTATTTTTTGAGTCAATCGTGCCATTTTTTGTTGGAGGGTTAAAAAGATTAGATTGTTAAAATAATTAAATTAAAATTATAAATTTAAAATTAAAAATTGTTTTGAAATTTTGAATTTAAAATTTAAATTTGTTCATTGATTATTTGGTTTATTGATTTGTTGGTTATTAAAATCCCAATAGGATCCTTTTTCGATTTGGTAATTGAAATTTGTTTATACATTCCGAATGAACTTTCGTCGTGTAGGAAATAACAATGAAGCAATTGAACTAAATATCAGCTGCTTCATTTTTTTCGCTTCTTTTTCTGGCTCTTTAGCAAAAATAATTGATCGAGAAACATTGATGATTAATCCTTCTTTTTTTGAATTTAAACCATATCTTAAAACCGTCTCTAAATCGCCTCCCTGACTACCAACTCCTGGTACCAAAAACCACATCTTATCCCCAACAATCTCCCGAATTTCTTTCAACTCTCTCGGATAAGTGGCGCCAACAACCAATAAACAGTTATTATTTTTATCCCATTTTTTTGCCACTTGATAAGCAATATATTGATATAATTTAACTCTTTTATTCTTAATTCTTAATACTTTATACTTACTACTTAATTCTAAATCTTGGAATTCAGTGCTTCCTTGATTTGAGGTTTTGCATAAGATAATAATCCCCTTCTCTTTTCTTTTCAAAAAAGGCATTAACCCTTCTTCCCCAACATAAGGATTAACCGTAACCGCATCGGCATTTAAGTGATCAAAAATAAAAGAGGCATAGGCTTCATTGGTATGACCGATATCGCCTCTTTTGGCATCAATAATGATTGGAATCTCAGGATACGTGGCTTTAAGATAATCACCAGTCTCTTTTAGCCATTTTATCCCCTGATATCCTATAGCCTCATAAAAAGCAGTGTTCAACTTGTATGAACAAACCAGTTGAAACGTTTGTTTGATAATAAATTTATTAAACAAAAATTGATTGTTCCAACCTAAAGATTTTATTTTATCCCACTCACTGTCCAAACCAACGCATAAAAAAGTTTTATTTTTTTTAATTGCTTTTTTTAGTTTTTGAAGAAACATAATTTAATAAAAAAATAAATTTTGAATTTTTAATTTAAATTCTTTATTAGCCTCAAACTATCTAACTAATTTCAACTAATTGACACTAGTTTCAACCAATTAACTCCCTAACCAACAACCCATTAATTGATATTCATTTTCTCCCCAAATAAATAACTAACTCCTGATATTTATTTTCATCAATCTTTTTATTTTTCTTAAGAATATCTATCCAATCAATAATAGTAAAAGCCGAATAGAGTTGATATCCTTCTCTTTTTAATTCTTCTTCTCCTCCTTGCATTCGATCAAATAAAACAACAATATTTTTTACTTTCAGCCCTAAACTTTGCAACCATCTAATAGTCTCCAATTTTGACCCGCCAGTTGTTATCATATCATCTATCAAAACTACTGTCTCCCCTCTCTGATATTCACCTTCAACTGGTCTTTTAATACCGTAATTCTTTACTTCTTTTCGTGAATAAATCAATGGTTTTTTATTTAAAAGAGAAATCGCGGTCGCAATCGGAATGGCCGTATAAGGAACCGCCATCATCCGATCAAAATCTAAACCATCAAGAATTTCTTTATAAATCATCGCCACCTGTTTAAGAATCTTGGGATAAGAAACAAGGATTCGAAGATCAATATAAAAAGGTGATTTTAAACCAGATTTTAAAACAAAACTCCCAAATTTCAAAGCCCCAATTTTATAAAGATCAAGCATTAATTTTTTTTTGTTATTTTTCATTATTTTTCATATAAAAATATTTTAATAAAATTTTAAGTGACCTATTTTTCTTGACAACTGATCAACTTTTTTTTCTTTTAAAATTGCCGTTAATTCTTTTTTTAATCGAGAAAAAATTTTTGGCCCTTCTTTTAAAAGACCAGTGCCAACTCCAACTGCTTTAGCACCGGCTAAAAAATATTCTAGAATATCAGTTCCTTTTTCTACCCCACCAACACCAATAATTGACAATTTTCCTTTTGAAAAATAATTAAACAAAACCACCTGAGCCAAAGCAATTGGTTTTAATAATTTTCCTCCCAAACCCCCAATACCAAAATTTGGCTTAATCATCATCATCTCTTTTAGATAATCAATGGCGCATCCTAATGGATATGAGTTGATTAAAGTGACAAAATCGATCTTTAAATAAGCTAACTCTTGCGCGACCTCTTGAACCTGTCCTCGATCAAAATAAGGAGGTAATTTTACCCCCAAAACCTTTTTTGTTTTTTTTCTTAGATTTTTCAAAATTTTAAAGGCTTTTTGAAGATCATAAGCAAAAATCCCTTTTCCTTCAAGATTCGGACAGGAAAGATTAACCTCAATTCCATCAAAAGCTCCTTGATTCACTTTCTCAATCAGAAAATAAAACTCCTCCTCTTTAAAACCAGCGATGCTGGCAATCAATGGCTTATTAAATTTTTTTAAACTAAAAGAAATTTTTGTGTAGTAATCAACACCCAAATTAGGAAGGCCCATACTGTTGATCGAATAATCATTTTTGTAAAAAAGTCTTGGTTCTGGATTGCCATCTCTTTTTTTAATCGTCATTGACTTAAAAACAATCGCTCCCGTCTCACTTTTTCCTAGCTCAATCAGTTCTTTTTCATAAGTACACCAAATACCTGAGGCATTAAAAACAGGAAAATCAAAAGAAAGACCGTTAATTTTTGTTGTCAAATCAATCATTTTTTATTCCTAAAACTTTTAATCCATTGAAAGTGGCGATTTTCACTAACTCTTGCAGATGATAAAACCGATTGGCTTCAAGAAGAAGCCTTAACTCGCTCCACATCTCACCATCATTAAACGGTTTATAGATATCAACAATATTATCTGTCCCGAAAGCAACTACAATCCTATTTTTGACCAACTCATCAACTGGAGTGATTGAATTATGAGTGACTGACATTTCTTCACTTCTTTGATTATCAATCCAAGCCCAAGGGCAAGCAACAACCATTAACCCGGCTTTTTTCATTAATCGATAGACTTTTTTTCGATAGACTTTTGGATGAGCGGCTAAAGAAATTGAATGGATGGCCACCACTTTTTTTTGATAACCAAATTCGATGGTTTTTTTGGCTAAAAGTTCTGTCTCTTTTTCTTTTTGAGTATTAAGCTGATCAACATGAACATGAATCATTTTTTTTAATCTTTTTGCTTCGTTAAAAACAATCTCTAAATGTTTCTCTTCATAAGGATGATCTTTTCCTGGAAGACTGCCGACAATATCGCAAAATTCCGCCCCAACTTTAAACCATTGATAAGCCTTTTTATCAATCACCCCTTTTAAAGTCTGATTGATGAATTTTATTTTTATTGTTTTCTGATAGCGATCTTTAATCTTTACAGCTGCTTTAATCGCCTTGTCCCTGATCACCTCATCAACATCAATAAAACTACCAATCGCTTGAACATTTTGACTGAGTATTTTTTCAAGCGCATAAGCCATTCGGTCATATATCTGGGAAACAGTTGATCGCTTTTTTAATTCGTCAACCAACAGCCATTTTTGATGAAGGTGAACCCGTCCAAAAGAAAAACTTTTTTTAGTTAAAGTAAAGGCTCGGTCTAAATGAGCATGAGCATTAACAAAACCGCCATTTTTTTTAATTCTCTCTAAAAGATAATCTTTTAAATCAAAATACTTAACTTTAGCGACCATAAGATTCTTCCAGTTTTTGAACTAATTTTTTCACCATAGAAATTTCCGTAACAATCAAAGTTTTATTTTTTACAGCGTATTCGCGAATAATCTCACCATCAGTTTTTTCTTTTGTTTTTCGATGTCGACCGGTGGGAATGTTAATAATCAGATCAAAACGGTTGGCTTGCAAAAGATCAAATAAATTAGGTTTTTTGTGAGGTTCAGAGATTTTATGAACTAAAATTGCCTTTATTCCTAATTTTTTTAAAAATTTAAAGGTTTTATAGGTGGCGTAGATTTTAAAACCAAGTTCTTTAAATTTGATCAATTCATCTTTTAAAAGCAACTTATTTTTTCTTTTTCCAACAGTTAAAAGAACGGTTTTTTCTTTTTGTTGAGCCAGTCTCATCTGCAAAGTATAAAGCTCGATAAAGCCAGCCGAAACATTTTGGTTAAAAGCTGTTGAAACATTAAAAGTAGCTAGTTTTTCCCTAAAAATTGTATTTGGCGTTTCTACCGCCATCACTGTCGTTTGCCCTTTATAAAGTTTAATGGTCACTTTCCCAGTTACTTTTTGATTGACTTGATCGATGTAGGCATTTAAATTATCCATTAGTGGTTCGTACCACAAACCACCATAACAAAGATAAGCCCACTTGGTATCAACCAGTTCTTTAAATTCATTTTCCATTCTTGTTGAGACATATTTTTCTAAAACTTTATGAGCGGTGATAATAATATGAGCAGCCGGCGCTTCATAAACACCTCTTACCTTTAAACCGACAACTCTGTCTTCAAGATGAATAGTCACTCCTACTCCATGACGAGCGCCGATTTTATTTAATTTAATTATCAAATCAGAAAGCTTTATCATTTTTCCATTTAAAGCAACCGGTAAACCTTTGACAAATTCGAGCTCAATCATCTCGGCTTTATCCGGCGCTTCTTCAGGTAGCGAGCAAATTTGAAGAATTTTTTTAAGCGGAGGCACTAAGGCAGGATTTTCTATCTCTCCTCCCTCCCCAGTTAATCCCCACATATTATCGTCCCATGAATATGGAATGTTAACTGTTTGTTTGATTGGAATACCGTGTTTTTTGGCATACTCAATTTCCTCATCTCTTCCCATTGACCATTCGCGAACCGGAGCAATAATTTTGATATCAGGATTTAATACTAAGGCTGTTCCTTCAATTCTCACCTGATCATTACCCTTTCCAGTACAACCATGGGCGATACAGTCAGCGCCTTCAGAAGCGGCAATTTTTACTGCCCATTTAGCTAAAAGCGGCCGACCAAGAGGAGTTGATAAATGATAATCGCCTTGATATGAAGCATTGGCTTTAATTCCTTTGGCAATATATTCATTGGCAAACTCATCTTTAGCATCAATCACATAGGCTTTGATTGCTCCTAATTTTAAAGCTTTTTGTCGAATAGCTTCAAGATCATCAGCTTGCTGACCAATATCAATCGTTAAAGCAATCACCTGAGCTTTATAAACATCTTGAATCCATTTTAAAATGACTGAGGTATCCAATCCTCCAGAATATAAAAGGACTACTTTTTTCACCTCGCCAATCTGCCCTTCATAAGAAGAGACTTTCAGATAGTTAGTTTGATTTTTCATTTTTTAAAAAATATTAATTTTTAATAAAAATTTAAAAAAAAGAGGGGCAAAAGCCCCTCTTTTTTAATAAAAACAATAATTTTTTTAATAAAAATTTTCATTCTAAAGAAAAAGAATAACAAATCTCAAAAATTTGTCAAGGAGAATTTTTTATGGTATAATTTAAAATAATAAATTTATTTGATTGTGAGCAATATAGAATCTAAATCTCATCGAACTATCACTCTTTCAGAGGGAACAATCATTAATCACGAATCTCATTAAGACGATGATTATTTAAGAGTAACCAAAAAGGGTGGAGTCAAAGTTGCTGTCGTAGAAAGAGCACCTGATAGTTCTCTTTTAATTCAACTCTCCGACACTCCGGAAGAAACATTCTTTTTTCATCAACTACCTACTCCACCATCTCATTAATTAAAAAAATAAATTTTTTTTAAAAAATTAATTTTTCAAGATTATAATATATTTAATCAGAGTAATAATATTTGCCGCGGTGCTGGAATTGGCAGACAGGCGAGTCTCAAAAACTCGTCCCCGATTCATCGGGGGTGAGGGTTCGACTCCCTCCCGCGGCACATATTTTTTTAGGTTAAAGATTGATACACTACCAAAAGGAGCATTGTATATAGACATACAAAACTTTTTTTATAGAAATATTTTTGTCTGAAAAATAAACCTATAGGTTTTATTATTGATAATCGAGAAAAAAATTAAAAAGGTAAAAGAATTTACCATAAATCTACCATTAAAGCTTTAGATACAGACAATGTACCCAAAATATGAAAAAGTTGCGAAATATATGAGACTTTTTAAACTATTAAACTAAAGCTGTAAAAGGATCAATCGGAATTTCAACGACGTATAAAGATTTCTTCATTTCTACTTGACTATATAATAAAAAGGCTAAAAAAAAATTAAACTCTATCTTTTCATTTTCAAAATCAAACAAAGAAGAATTTAAACTTCAAGTGATTGAGTCTGATAATAACTATTGAACAGGAGCCACTATTGATGATTGTTCTACCTCAAGATCAAATATCTTTTGGTGAAAGAAGAAATTAAAAGGTGGAA
>JBBIRE010000030.1:0-9057 GCA_037441985.1 Candidatus Roizmanbacteria bacterium | reverse complement strand
TATTGATGGTTTATGGTTTTTGTTTTTAAAAAAAAGATATACTCTTTATCTTGTTGGCGTAAAAGAAAGCAATAATGATAAAGTATATTTGATTGATTTTTTACTGGAAAAAGGGAAAGAAAACTATCAAAGTTGGGTAAAAGTATTTCAATCAATACCCAATAGTTTAAGAAAAAAAATCAAAGCCTTTGTTTCTGATAACTTTGCCGAATCAAAAAAGAATTACTTTAAAATACAATCTCATTCACCAGCTTTGTCATTTTCATTTGATAAAACAACTTCAGATAAGAAGAGGAAAAAGAAGAGTTTTATCTTATCCAAAAACAATCATTGAGAAAGTGTATTTTAATATCCAAAAAGGATTAAAAACTAAAGATGAGAATCATTTTAAAGAAATTAAAAACCATCTTTTATTATTAACAAAAAATCAAAAATGTCCAAGAAAGATTAAGATGATTATTAATGAGTTTTTAAGAAGAAAGAATGAATTTCAGGCTTATTTAATTTATCCCTCACTTAATCTTCCAAGAACAACTAACACAATTGAATCTTATGGAAAAAAGATAAGAAGATTTTCAAGATATTTAAAAACACCTCAATCATTAAAGAGATGGCTAATCGCTTTTATTAACTTTAATCCTTATATTAATTGTTATGAGATTAATTTTTCACCAAATTAATTTCGATATCCCTTAAGTATTAAGCAAATTAATTTGATTCACCTAATTTCTAAATAATAATTACATTAATAAATTAATTTTTATTCAATAATTAATTTTAAATATTTAATAAAAAAATTAATAAACTCTGATTAACTTTTTGGATTTTTAACCTTAAAAGCTTCTGTCTTTATACTTTTTGGTCATTAATTTATTAATTCTTAAAATAATGATTAAAAATTGATATTGGTTATTAAAAATTTTTTGGCTATTGGAATTTGGTTATTGGTTGTTGATTAGAAATTAGGTTAATTAAAAATTTTTCAGCAATTCTCTTCTTGCTAACCAATCAACCCTTCTCCCCCATTCTGTTTCTCTTGAATGATGAAAGTAGCTTACTTTCTTAAACCGCTTTTCTAATTCCTTAACCTTGGCAAATAATGGTTTAATATGAGATTTTTTTATCCGATATTCACCGGTTAACCATCGAACAACCAGTTGACTATCCATATACACTTCAATCTTATCGTTGGTTAACTGAGATGTTTGCTCTAAGGCAAAAATTAAACCATTAAATTCTGCTTCAGGAACAGTCATTTGACCTAAATATCGACCAAATTGATATTCATTTTCTTTTTCATCAATAATTAAAATCCCGCATGCCGATTTTCCTTTTGAGGTTCTTCCTTTAATATGAGCGTTTTCTATTTGGCATGTGGCATCAACAATCACCTTTATTTTCATAATGACATTCTTGGTAATCGATCAACTTGATTAATATCGGAAACAAATAGTCCCTTTTTGGATTTATAAGAAGCCACTACTCCGATCATTGCCGCATTATCGCTTGTAAGATAACGAAAGGAGGGAAAATAAATGGTGCCTTGATGCTTTTTTACCAAGTCTCTCATTTTTTTCCGCAAATACAAATTAGCAGAAACCCCACCAACTAAACAAATCTTTTTTATCTGAGTTTTTTTTATTGCCAACTCAGTTTTTTTAATTAAAGTGTCAAAAACTGCTTCTTGAAACGAACTGGCTAAAGAATGAAGATCGATTTTTCTTGCTTTATTATTTCGCAAAAAGTAATAAAAAGAGGTTTTTAAACCAGAAAAGGAAAAGTTCAAAGTTTTACTTTTTAACATTGGTCTTGGAAAGTGAAAAAAGTCTTGATTATTAACTTCTTTCGACAATCTTTCAATCACTGGGCCTCCAGGATAACCTAATCCTAAAAGTTTCGCTGCTTTATCAAGCGCCTCACCGGCGGCATCGTCGATGGTTTCTCCTAAAACTTGGTATTGGAGATGATCTTTAAAAATCACCAAGGTCGTATGGCCGCCGGAAACGATGAGCACTAAATAAGGAAAATTGAATTCGATTTTTGGATTGCCTTTGGAATTTTGTACAAAAGGAGAGTAGATATGCCCTTCTAAATGATTGACAACGATTAATTTTTTTTTAAACTGCCCAACCAGTCCCTTGGCTTTTTTTATCCCCACCTCAAGAGCCGGCGCCAATCCTGGACCTTGGGTGACGGCTATCGCTTCAATCTCATCAATGGAAATTTTTTTTAGTACTTGATTGATCAAAAAATCGATTTTTTCCTGATGGGCTCTTTTGGCAATGGTCGGCACCACCCCACCCCATTTTTGATGAAGAAGAATTTGAGAATAAATCTCATTGGCTAAAACTCTTCGATCTTCAACCACAGCGACCGCGGTTTCATCGCAAGAAGTCTCAATCGCTAAAATCTTCATATCACTTCATTAACTATTATTTTCCTCCTGTTAATGTTTTTTTGATATTTTATATGAAGGTAGATAACTTTTCCTTTTTCTTTTAACTGCTTAAAAATTTCCCCAATCTTTTCTCCCCATTCAATAACAATAATGTGACTGGGAGCTAAAAGAGAATCGATTTTCAACGAAGACAACTCCTCTTGATCACTGACATTGAAAAGATCAAAATGAATTAATTTTTTGGCGAAAGGATGGTTGTCAATTTTATACTCATAAAAAATGACAAAACTTGGTGAGACAATCTTTTCTACCGTCAATGCCTCACCCAATCCTTTAACAAAAATTGTTTTTCCAACTCCCAAATCGCCCTCAATAATAAAAATTAATGGTTTAGACCGGCAAAAAAAAAGGTTTTTCTTTAACAGGTATTGGGCGATCATTTTTGTCTGTCGAGGCGAAGATGATATCCAAGTCTTGGTGTTTATAAAATTTAAATCTCCATAACGAAGAATCTTTAATTTCTCTTCTGACAAATCAACCACCGTTGATGGTTTGTTATAAGGAAGTTTGCCTGAATCAACAATTAAATCAATCATCTCTTGTTTTTTTTTAGGAAGCTGTTTGAGTAAACTATCAATTGAATAATGAGTCGAATAACCACCAAGATTAGCCGAAGTGGCGGTTAAAGGTTTTTTATATTGGGTAACCAATCGGAGAATCGGATTATACAAGGGCAATCGAATACCTAAGGTCCCTTTTTCTGACTCTAAACGTCGATCGGTGCGGTGTTTTGAGGGCAAGACAATAGTCAATGGTCCGGGAAGTAACTCGGTTAAAATTTTCTTCTCTTTATTTTTAATGGCAACATAAAATTCAGCCATTTTAAAATCAGCGACAAAGATCGAAATCGCCTTTCCTGGCGGACGGTTTTTAAATTGAAGCAATTTAGTAACCGCTTCTTTATTAGTGGCATCAACTAGCGCTCCATAAACCGTATCTGAGGGAAAAATGACCAAACCGCCTTTTTTTAAAACTTTAATTATCGTTCTAAATTCTAATTGATTAATAATTTTCATGAAAACTATTTTATCAAACTATGATAAAATTAGTTTATGAACGGCAAAAACATAAAAAATATTAAACGGAACAATGGTTTTTGGGAAAATTTTTTTAATTTAAAGAATATTTTTATCCTTTTATTTATTTTTCTTTTTTTTTATCAGGCTTTTAAATCTATTAATTCAGAAATAAAAAAGATTATCCCAGAAATTCCTATCAGCCAAGCGGTCACTGAAATTAAAAATGATAAAATCAAAAAGGTAGAAATATACGACAATCGAATTATCCTTTTTTACAAAAACGGTGAACGATTGGCAACGAGCTATAAAGAACCAGGCGAGAGTTTTCTTAAAACTTTAAAAGATAATAATATCAATCTGAATCGGGTTGAAGTCATCGTCAAAGATAATCAAACAGGAGGAACGATTATCAATCTTCTTGCCAATCTTATCCCCACCATTCTAATGATCGTTTTTTTTGTTTTTCTTTTTCGTCAGGCCAAAGGCGCTCAAGATTCAGTTTTTTCCTTTGGTCAATCCCGAGCCAAAAGATTTTCTAAAGATATGTCAAAAATTACTTTTAAAGATGTTGCCGGTGTTGATGAGGCAAAAAAAGAATTAGAAGAAGTAGTCGATTTCCTAAAACATCCGGAAAAATATAAAAAGGTCGGCGCCCGTACCCCAAAGGGTGTTCTTTTAGTTGGTCCGTCTGGTTGCGGGAAAACTCTTTTAGCCAAAGCTGTTGCCGGTGAAGCCGGTGTCCCCTTTTTTTCAATGGCTGGATCCGAGTTTATGGAAATGTTGGTTGGTATCGGCGCCGCTCGTGTTCGTGATCTTTTTGCCAATGCCAAAAAAAATGCCCCTTCAATTATCTTTATTGATGAAATTGATGCCATAGGCCGAGCGAGAAGTTTTGGCGTCATGCCCGCTCATGACGAAAGAGAACAAACTTTAAATCAAATTCTTGTCGAAATGGATGGCTTTGAACCAACCGAAAGAGTGGTCGTCATCGCCGCTACCAACCGTGGTGATCTTTTAGACCCCGCTCTTCTTCGACCAGGAAGATTTGACCGACGAATAGTGGTTGATTACCCAGATTTAGAAGGAAGGAAAGCGATTATCAAAATCCACGCTCAGGGAAAACCTTTTGATAAATCAGTCGACTGGGAGAAGGTGTCGAAAAGAACCGTTGGTTTTTCCGGTGCCGATCTTGAGAATATGCTCAATGAAGCAGCAATTTTAGCGGCCAGAAAAAATCAAAATAAAATTTTTCTTGAAGACATTGAAGAAGCAGCAACAAAAGTCAAATTAGGACCGGAAAAAAAGAGATTGCAATCAGATTACGATAAGAAATTAACCGCTTATCACGAAGCCGGCCACGCCATTGTCGCCCATTTCTTACCTCATACTGATCCAGTTCATCGCATTTCAATTGTCTCCCGAGGAATGGCTCTTGGTTTTACCCTTATTCCGCCAACCAAAGATAAACTTCATGAAACAAAAACTAATCTTTTGGAAAAAATTGCTGTAATGATGGGTGGTCGTGCCGCTGAAGAAATTATCTTTAACGAAATCACAACCGGCGCCGCTAACGATTTTGACCAAGCCACTCAAATCGCCCGACAAATGGTGATTGAATTTGGGATGAGCAATCTTGGCCCAATCAATTTAGGACCAACTTTCGATATCACTGAATGGGGAAAGTCTTATCTTGACCAAAACCCAATCTCTCAAGAGATGATGGCAAAAGTTGATCAAGAAATCAAAAAAATTTTGGATCAAGCTTATCAAAATGCCAAAAAAATTCTAATCGAAAAAAAAGACCTTCTTAACAAAGTGAGTGAAGTTTTAGTCAAGAAAGAAAGCCTTGATCAAGAAGAATTTGAAAAGATCGTTGGCTCAAAAGTTAAAACCTAAATTAAGATAAGAAAATTTCTAATAAGATGATGCTTGAGAAAAAAATATAAAATTATATGGAAACCTTTCTCATTGTTGATGGCCATCCGATTATGCATCGGGCTTATCACGCTCTTCCCCTGTTAACCTCAAAAAATGGTCTGCCAACGAATGTTGTTTATGGCTTTTTATCGATGATAAATAAAGCAATCAGTGATTTTCAGCCCAATTATCTTTTAATTGCCTTCGACACCCCAAAACCCACCTTTCGTCATCAACTATATAAAAACTATCAAATCCAAAGACCAAAAATGAAAGATGATTTTAAGGTTCAAATTCCTTTAGTAAAGAAAGCGATATCAGCCGCTGGTCTTTATTATTTAGAAAAAGATGGTTATGAAGCTGATGATATTATCGGCTCAATTGTTAAGAAAATTAAAAATCTGCCTTTAAGAATTATTATTATTACTGGCGACAGAGATATTTTTCAGTTAATTGATAAAAATATTTATGTCGCCATCCCAGAAAGTGGACTTTCAAAAATAAAAATTTATGATCAAGAGGCAGTAAAAAATAAACTTAATCTTTTACCAAAGTTCTTGGTTGATTATAAAGCCCTTGTTGGCGATAATTCGGATAACTATTCAGGGGCAAAAAATATCGGTCCCAAAACGGCAATCAAACTTTTAGAAAAATTCAAAACTGTGGAAAATTTGTATCAAAATCTCAATCATTTAGACTCAGAAAAAATCAAAGAAATCCTTATTAATGAAAAAGAAAATGTTTTTTTATCAAAAAAATTAGCCCAGATTAATTGCCACCTAAATCTCGATTTTCAACTAGATGATTTTAAATTTTCAGGTTTTAAGCCTTCCCTCAGATCTTTTTTAGAAGAATATCAGATGTATTCTCTTCTTAATCGATTTTTTAATAATAAGAATAAAAAGCCGCTGATATCGAAAGAAAATAATGATGAAAATGAACAGAAAAGTTTGTTTTAACGCTGATTAACATTCTTAGTTAGATGCCCTTTGTGTAATTTATCCCGCTTTTGTCGGGACGAAAATAATAAATAAAACCCATCTCATTTCGGATCGAATTAGGAATCCTCGCCACCATGTAAATGGAGCCTTAACCCAATTCTCATTCCAACCTGATCGGGAATCCTTGTCCCCATCAAATGCGGATCTCAACCGCTTTGTCATTCCCGTGTAAACGGGAATCTAAACATTTAAATATTGGGTCTAGATTACTTTAGCAATTAATATTTACTAAAATAGGTTATCTAGACAATAAAAAAATAAATATATTATTAAGTCTCATTTTTCTGAGGCTAAATTTAGAGAAATTTTAAAATATTTTTTCCTCTGATTTTGACACTACTAAAACAAGTTTACTAACTAACATTTCTCAAAAAACAATAATAGATTATATGATAAATTTAGATTAAGAATCTATCAAATAAAAGCAGAAAACAATCAAACTAACAAAATCAATAAAGAGACCGAAATTGACGAATCATATTTTGGCGCAAAAAGAAAAAAAAGACAAAAGAAAAAGAGGAGCTAAAGGTAAAATACCAGTTATAACAAAAAGGGAAGGTGCTTGTTCAAAATTAATAGGAATTGTAAAAAAAACGAACTTATGCCTATTATTAAAGGAAAAATACTTAAAAAATAACAATCTATACTGATGGTTGGAGAAGCTATGATGGATTAGTATTAAGAGGATATAAGCATTATAGAATTTATCATCATGAAAATGAATTTGTTAGAGGCAAAAATCATATCAATAAAATTGAATCTTTTTGGAGTTATACTAAAAAGTTTAATGGAATAAGAAAAGAAAATTTTTATTACATCTAAAAGAATCTCAATTTAGATGGAACAACCGAAAAAATATTTACAAATTATTACTGAAAAACTTTAGAGAAAAACCTCTCTAAAGTATCCTAGACTCTTATTTTTTTATTTTTATCTTAATAACAAGATTTCTGCTTTCTCAAGTGAAAAATTCTGAAAATTAAATTTTGGTAATCTGTAAATTAATAAAAATTCAATTAGATTTCCAATTTTAAGATCTTTTAAAGTTATTTCTTTTTTTATATTGTTTTTTGATTTATAAATTTTAAGGTAATTTAAAAAGTCTTTATTTGAATATAAAATTCTTTTATTTCTATTTTCATCTTCTAATACCAAAACAAAATCAGCATGAATTTTAGTATTTTTATCAGGATATACATAACCATCAAGATAAATATCTATTATTTTTGCTTTTAATTTTATATTAACAGTAGCATCATAATTGTAAATATTAGAAGACAAAATATACGACAGAGGGCCAAGAATTAAATTAGGATTATCATTGTTTTCTAAACTTTTATTTAAAATTTGGCAAAAATATAAATAATTATTCCATTCATTAATATCGTTTTTAAGTTTATTAATTTTTTCTCTAGAAAGATTTAAGCAGTTTTCAATTTTTTTAGGTTTAATCGCAGTAATTACATTATTATATATATTTAATTTAAGTGCTAAAATAATCAATATTTCTATCACTATTATAATTAAAAGAATATTAAAAAATATTAAAGGAAAAAAATTTTTTTTTATAGGTTTTATTCTAATAAACATACTAAATTAATCCTAAATAACAAAATATCAATAAAAGGATTGAAAATCAATAGCTTTTTAGTTTTTAAAAACTTTCTTATCTTTTATTAATACTAGCTTATTGCTTAATTTTTATCATAATGTTGAAAAAGTTACGAAACATATGAGACTCTTTAGGGATAAGAAATTAGATTAATGAAGGGATCAATTGGAGTCTCAACCACATATCAAGATTTATTCTTTGGCACTCCTTTATATAATAGACGAATGAAAAAATCAACGCTTTCTATCTTAAACTTTAGTCAATCACAGGTAGCTCAAACAAGACTTAAAGTGATTGATTTTCATAACAAATATGGAGCAAAAGCAACAATTGATGCTTATTCCGTCTCAAAAGCAACAATCTACCGCTGGAAGAAGAGATTAAAAGATGCAGGTGGAAGACTTGAAAGCTTAATTCCAGACTCAAGAGAACCAAAAAGAAAAAGACAGATGATGACTCACCCTTTGATTATTAAATTCATAAAAGATTTAAGAAAACAATATCCAAGACTGGGAAAAGAAAAGATCAAACCATTATTAGATGAATTTTGTCAAGAGAAAAAAATACCTTCAATCTCAATCTCAACAATAGGTAAAGTGATTAAAAGATACAATCTCTATCTTAAAACAAGAAGAGTCTATCATGATCCAAACTACAAATATTCAAAAGCGAAATTAAAATACAAAACAAAGATTAAAAGATTATCAAAAGTAGTTGGTTTTGGTTATATTGAGATAGATACCATTGTTAAGTTTACTTGCGGGATTAAGATTTATATCCTAAATGCTATTGATGTTAATCTTAAGTTTTGTTTCTCATATGGCTATACCAGATTAAATAGCAAAAAACTTAAACTGATTTTATTAAGAAATTAGAATTTGTTTATCCCATAAAAGATGGTATTCACACTAATCAAACCGATAATAGTTTAGAGTTAATGGGAGAATTTGATCTTTATCTTAAACAAAAAAACATTAAGCATGTATTTATCTATCCAAGATGTCCAAAGTCAATGCTTTTATTGAAAGAGCCAATAGAACCCTACAAGAA
>JBBIRE010000029.1:0-9360 GCA_037441985.1 Candidatus Roizmanbacteria bacterium | reverse complement strand
ATATAAAGCTTGGGTTAAATGTCGCGGAAAATGAAGTTAAGAGTAATACTCTAAAACAAACAAATCTTAAACAATACTATATTGGGATTGTAGCAATTTTAGCAGTTCTATTAGTAGGTGGAGGTTTTGGATTTTATTTTTATAAGAGTTATGTTTTAACCAAACCCGGCGCGCGCCAGACAACAGAAACAAAACCAACTATCCTCCAGAAAACTGGCCAAACCACTATTATCCCAACAACTATTATAAAGGAACCAACACAGCAAGTTATCAGTAAACCAAACGTCTCCTTAAAAACCGGTTTTTCTTTTCACTTGCCCACAGATTGGATCGCTAAAATTTCTAATCAATCGAGACAGCATTTTTATGGAAAGTTTTTTATTCCTAATTTAGACGCAGAAACTTCTTTTGTTGAAATAGAATCTATTTCTTCTTCCCAGTTGATTAAAAATCAGTTTATAGCAATAGAAAAAACAGAGCAAAAGAAAATCAACAACTTATCTGTAGTTATAACAGAAGGAAAAGAAAATTTTCAAAAATCTAATCGTCTAGTTAAACAGGCGACTTTTACAAATAAAGGAAACTCATTGGTTATAACATTATATAGAAAGCCAACCGACCAAATTATTACCCAATTTGAAAGTTTAATACAATCAGTCTCAAGTACTGATCAAAATTTAAATCAAGGATTCAGGATAATAAATTATATCTATGCGGCAGAAAGTATTGCCGGTATAAACAAAAATCAATACAAGAAAATTGAAGTGATGGGTGACCCATTACCAGAAAGGATTACTAATAATGATATTCCTTACAAAGACGGTTATGGAAAATTTTATACCTTTGAAGCGTTTAAAGGACAAAGACTTACAGCGGTATCGATGGAAGATAGAACAACTAACCCCAAAAGTTTTATTAAGACTGAGCTTTACGACGAACAAGGACAAATATTAGATCAGAAAGATACCAGAATCGAGTTCACATCTCCTTATACTGGAACTTACTACTATATTGTCAGAAGCTTCAATAATCAAGAAGGAGGTTATTTATTGAAAATTTTTGATCGTGATCAAACAGAAAATCTGGTTTATGTTAAGTATGATGATGGATCAGAAAAATTAGTTGATCCAAATATAAGTCCCCCAGTCTACGGAGAAAGAGATGTAGCGATTATCATGCAATTTGTAAATCCTATCGAAGTAATTGATAACCAGACAGTAAGATATTTTGCAAAGCCGGTAGAATTTGAATCGGGATTAGGTTTAATTACTACTCCAGTTAAAATATATGCTAAAAAGGAAACATATAGCGAATTTCTTAATGTGCCTGAAAACGAATTACCGGAGAATAACGAAAATTATTTAGTTAAAACTGTAATTACAAAATTATCGCCAAGTAAAATCATTCTTCAACCAGAAGAAAATAGCCTTTTTCCCAGAGGAAATCATATAGCAATAACTGAACAAAGGAAGGGGATAACGCGTTTTTTCCTTGAAAACTCTGGAGAGTGATCTTCAATCATGATATAATCCCTTTTATTTTATAAAAAATTACCCGCGGCAAAAAAGACGGCAAACTCCTTCCTGCCTTCACC
Source organism: Candidatus Roizmanbacteria bacterium (assembly GCA_037441985.1). Classification (GTDB taxonomy): domain Bacteria; phylum Patescibacteriota; class Microgenomatia; order UBA1406; family GWC2-37-13; genus JBBILO01. The sequence goes on along the minus strand of JBBIRE010000029.1, from coordinate 7,766 downwards.
ACCGTCACGTCGAATCTTCTTCGTTCCGAGTGTTTAATTTACTCAACATACGCCTACCTCAGCGACAAAATTACTTTTGTCACTTCACGTTCTGCGGAGAGAGTGGGATTTGAACCCACGACCCCGATACTTCGGGATACCGGTTTTCAAGACCGGCCCGTTCAACCGCTCCGGCATCTCTCCAAAAAATAGAGGCGTGTGCCGGAATCGAACCGGCGCATAGCGGTTTTGCAGACCGCTGCGTTACCACTTCGCCAACACGCCAAAAAACCTTACTAATCTTCTCTAATATCAAATTATACCTTAAATGTTATCATTTAACTCGGGTAATAAATCTAAATTAAAAATTCTAAATCCTAAACTCTAAACCCTAAACAATAAATAAATTCGAAATCCGAAATCAGAAACAATATTTTTAATAATCAATAATCAATTTTTAATCAAAGTCTAATAATAAAATTAAAAATTCAAAATGAAAAATTAAAAATCCTAAAGGGACTCCTTCGAGGTTGCAAGTTCTACGTTCTATCTCCTAAAGAAATCGATTTGGAGTTTAAAGTTTAATGTTAAAGGATTATAATAATCCATATGCCCTATCAAGTAATTGAGGATAAAAACATCGCTGATATTAATCTTAAAATTTGGGCAAATACAAAAGAAGCACTTTTTAACGAAATCATTTCAGCTTTTTCCAATCAAATTACTCAAACCGATAAAATAAAGAAAAAGATTAAGGAAGAAATTATTCTCAAAGAAAAAAATTTTTCTGATTTGGTTTTTGGATTTATTGAAAAATTAATCTATTTTAAAGATGCTAAAAATTTGATTTTCAAAGAAGGTAAAATTGTTTTGAGCAACAATCAAATTAAGGGATATTTATTTGGGCAAAAAATTAATCAAGATTTACCAATCAAAATCGATATTAAAGCCATTACTTATCATAAATTTAGAGTAAAAAAGGAAAAAAATTTTTATTGTCTTTACTTAGTTTTTGATATCTAAAATGAAAATCTACAATTTTGAATTAAAGCAGATAGAACAAGCCGCTTGGCAATTAGAAAAAGATTATCAAGGCGTACCGGTAGTCATTTTTGCCAGAGAAGAACTATTAAAAACGATGGATGAGGAGGTTTTTATTCAAGCAAAAAATGTCGCTCAACTGCCAGGGCTTTATCAAAAAGTTTATATTATGCCTGATGCTCATTCTGGTTATGGAGCGCCGATTGGTACTGTTTTCGCGATGAAAGAAGACGGCTTTGTTGCTCCTGGAGCCGTAGGTTTTGATATCAATTGTGGAATGAGATTAATTACCACCAATTTAACAATAAAAGATGTCGAACCACGCCTCGAAAAGTTAGTTAATTTACTTTTTGAAAATATCCCTGCCGGCGTTGGTCGGAGAGGATTTTTAAAAGTCTCAAAACAACAACTTAAAAATATCGTTGAAAATGGTATCAAGGAAATCGAAAAAATGGGCTTTGCTTGGAAAAAAGATTTAGAAAATATTGAGGAGAATGGCATAATTAAAAATGCCGACTACTCAATTCTTTCTCAAGCAGCGGTCGAACGAGGCATCGGTCAATTAGCAACATTGGGCTCAGGTAATCATTATCTAGAAATTCAAAAAGTTGATCAAATTTTTGATCAAAAATTGGCTGAAAAATTTGGTATTTACAACCAAAATCAAATTACGATTATGGTTCACTGTGGTTCCCGAGGTTTAGGCCATCAGGTATGTAGTGATTATCTTCGTCTTTTTGAAAAAAATCTTTCTCATTTTAAAATTACTGTCAACGATCGACAACTTGCCTGTGCTTCTATTAACTCCTCCATAGGTCAGCAATATCTTTCAGCCATGGCAGCAGCGGCAAATTTTGCTTTTGCTAATCGTCAACTAATCACTTATCAAGTTAGAAAATGTTTTGAAAAAATTTTTGGGAAAAAAGCTGAAGAATTATCAATGAAATTAGCCTATGATGTAGCTCACAATATTGCTAAATGGGAAACATTTAAACAAAAACTTCTTATTCATAGAAAAGGAGCTACCCGGTCGTATCCCAATCAACCAGTCATTATTGGCGGTTCGATGGAAACAGGAAGTTATCTTTTAATCGGAACAATAAATGCTTTAGAAAAATCTTTTGGTTCAACCGCTCATGGATCAGGAAGAACGATGTCTCGAGCCAAAGCAAAGAAATTAATTCAAGGACAGCAACTGCAACAACATTTAAGAAAAAAGGGTATTTATATTAAATCAGCCTCGTATGCTGGCTTAGCTGAAGAAGCGGGTTTTGCTTATAAAAATATTGACGAAGTTGTCCAATCGGTTTCAGAAGTTGGTTTATCAAAACCAATAGCCTCTTTTAAACCAATTGGTAATATTAAAGGATAAACTTATGAAATTTTTTAGTCCTACCTTTGGTCAATTAAAAGAAGAAGAAGTGAAGAAAAAAATCTCTGCTTTTATGGCAGCTGATAAAAAAGCTCATTATCGAGTGATTGTCGGCTCTGATTCTCAAAGAATAAGAAAGGGTAGCTACGACTTTGTTTGTGCTTTAGTCGTTCACCGAGTTGGTGGTGGTGGCATTTATTTTTGGAAAAGAGAGATTATTAATAAAAAGATGTCATTAAAAGAACGGATTTATCAAGAGGCGATTCTTTCACTTCAAAGCGCCGAAACATTTTTTAAATTTTTTAAAACCAATGGAATAGCCCGATACAATATGGAAATCCATGTTGACATCGGCAAAAATGGTGAAACTCGAGAAATGATTACTGAAGTCATTGGAATGATTCGCGGTAATGGTTATGAAGTAAAAATTAAGCCTGATTCATTCGGCGCCTCAAAAGTTGCTGATCGTCATACTTAATTTTTAGCTCAAAATATATTCTTTGAGATTGGCTTCATTAATAAAAAATGGTCCCTGTTGGCCAGAAACAATTTTGAAAGCAACTCTTCTTATCATCTGCTCAATTGTTCGCTCAAGAGTTCTCATTCCTGGATCAAAGCCTAACGGTCGGGTAATTTTTGGCCAGATGTTATCGTCTACTCTCACTACCGATTCGTCTAAACCTACTTCTTTTAAATATTTAGGAAAAACATAATTTTTCGCAATGGTGATTTTTTCCGTATCCGTGTAAGAGGGCATTTGAATTAATTCTAATCGGTCTAAAACCGCATTAGAAACATCCCGAGTATTGTTGGCGCTGGCAATAAAAATCACTGAAGAGAGATCGAAAGGGTAATCAATAAAATAGTCAGTAAAGGCAGAGTTCTGTGATGGATCTAAAAGCTCAATTAAAACTCCCATAATCGCCGCTCTTGATTCGGGGGTTACCCGGTCTAATTCATCCAAAAGAATCACTGGATTTTTTACCCCAACTTTTCTTAAAGAACGAATGATTAAACCTGGTTCAGCTTCAAGCGTTGTTTTTGACTGACCTCGAAGATCTAAAGCCGATGATAATCCACCGAAGGGAATTCGAACAAACTTTCTTCCTAAGGCTTCAGCCACGGAAATGGCAAAAGTCGTCTTTCCTGTTCCTGGAAGACCAACAAAAAAAAGCGAAGGAGCATGAAATGGTTCATTAATATTTTTTTGATGATGTAATATGAGAATTGAAAGATATTCAATCACCCGTTCTTTTACTTTTTCTAAACCGAAATGATTTTTATCAAGAATATCTTTAGCCTTTTTAATATCAAAAACATCTTCGCTCTTCTTTTCCCATGGCAGATTAACAATCCAATCAATATATTTTGCTACCATATCAATTTGAGAGAGATTGCCACTGTAGCGAAAACTTAACTCAAGTCGCATAATCTGATTTTCTGCTTTCTCCTTTAAATTAGCAGGCACAGATGAAGATTGCAAAATAGTTTTAAGTTTTTCTATTTCTGATAAGTTTTTTTGATTGTCCATTTGATTAGCAGACTAAATATCTACTTGACAAAATTAAAATTTTTCGGTATAAATAATAATTATCTTTATTGCTTTTTTTAATAAAATTTATCCCGTTAATTACATATTACAAGTTTTTTTAAAAAAAATCTATGAGTAAAAAAATTAATATTCAACCTCTTTTTGATTATGTATTAGTTCGTCCACTTGAAGAAGAAGTAAAAACCCCGTCAGGAATTGTTTTACCTGACACCGCTAAAGAAAAACCACAAATGGGAGAAGTAATGGCGGTTGGTCCGGGAAATTTTAATGATGAAGGGAAAAAACTTCCGATGATGGTTAAAGTCGGTCAAAAGGTTTTATATAAAAAATGGGGCGGCAACGAGGTTAAAGTCAGCAGCGAAGAATGGCTTTTGATTGAACAAAAAGATATTATGGCTGTTGTTGAATAATCTATTATAAGTTTATTTATCTAAAAACTATGGCAAAACAACTAAAATTTTCTGAAGAAGCCAGAGAAAAACTGGCAAAAGGTGTTAATATTTTAGCTAAAGCAGTTGTCACTACTTTAGGCCCTCGTGGTCGAAATGTCGCTTTAGATCGAAAATGGGGAGCACCTAACGTTGTTCATGATGGCGTCTCAGTCGCTAAAGAAATTGAGCTTGAAGATCCCTTTGAAAATATGGGTGCTCAATTAGTAAAAGAGGCGGCTTCAAAAACCAATGATGTTGCCGGCGATGGGACAACTACCTCAACTCTTCTTACACAAGCTATGGTTAATATGGGGATGAAAAATATTACCGCTGGCGCCAATCCAATGATTTTGAAAAAAGGAATTGAGGAAGCGGTAAAAACAGTTGTTGAACAGATTAAAAAGGTGTCAAAAAAAGTGTCGATTGACAATAAAGAAGAGCTAATCCAAGTAGCAACAATCTCTGCGGCTGACCCTCAAATCGGTGAGAAAATTGCTGAGGCTTTTGAAAAAGTGGGAAAAGATGGAGTGATTACTGTTGAAGAAGGAAAAGGTCTTCAAATGGAAATTGAATATAAAGAGGGAATGGAATTTGACCGCGGCTACGCTTCTCCATATTTTGTCACCGATCCAGAGAAGATGGTCGCCGAAGTCGAAGATCCTTATATCTTAATTACGGATAAAAAAATCTCAGCCATTTCTGACCTTTTGCCATTTTTAGAAAAGTTCGTCAAGGTTTCAAAAAATTTAGTCATTATCGCCGATGAAGTTGAGGGAGAAGCCTTAGCTACTTTAGTTGTTAACAAATTAAGAGGAACCTTTAATGCTTTAGTGGTTAAAGCACCGGGCTTCGGTGATCGAAGAAAAGAGATGCTTCAAGACATCGCTATTTTAACTGGTGGAACAGTTATCTCTGAAGAGTTAGGAAAAAAGTTAGAGAATGTCGAAGTTGATGATTGCGGTCGAGCAGAAAAAGTGTGGGCTGATAAAGAAAACTGCCGAATTATCGGTGGTAAAGGTTCTCAAAAAGAAATTCAAGCAAGAATAGCCCAGATTAGAAGAGAAATAGACCAGACAACCTCCGAATTTGATAAAGAAAAATTACAAGAACGCTTGGCTAAATTAACTGGTGGAGTTGCGGTAATCAATGTCGGTGCCGCCACTGAGGTCGAGATGAAAGAGAAAAAAGAAAGAGTCAATGATGCAGTTGCCGCCACTAAAGCGGCATTAGAGGAAGGTATTGTTGCCGGTGGTGGCGTCACTCTACTTCAAGCAAGAAAAGTTCTAGAAGGATTAAAGAAAAAAATGCCAACAGAAGAAGAAAAAACTGGTGTTGAAATTGTTTATAAATCTTTAGCTGAACCAATTAAGATGATCGCTGAAAATTCAGGCGCTGACGCTGGGTGGATTCTTCGTAAAGTAGAAGAGTCCAAAGATCCTGATTATGGCTTTGATGCCTTAACGCTAGAATTCGGTTCAATGTTTAAAAGAGGAATCGTTGATCCAGCCAAAGTAGTAAGAAGCGCGTTAGAAAACGCCGCATCTGTTGCCACGATGATTCTCACTACTGAGGCTTTAGTGACCGATATCCCAGAAAAAAAAGAGTCAACGCCAACACCATCGATGCCTGAATATTAATCGATAAAGAAAATCTACAGTTACCTCCTCTGAAACGCGAGGGTTTATCCTTCGAATCGGAGGAGGTTTTTGTATAATAATTTTATGGCCACTTTTTTTAACTTAATTATTTTTATCGCTTCTTTTTTTGTCCTTTGGTTTGGTTCTGGATTAATCATTAAAAATGTCAGCAAATTTTCACATCTTTTAAAAATATCTTCTTTTTCGATCTCTTTTTTCTTATTAGGATTTCTCACTTCTATTCCCGAATTAACTGTTGGTATTAACTCTATCATTGATAAAAAACCAGAAATTTTTGTCGGTAATTTAATCGGAGGAATTGTGGTTATCTTTAGTTTAATTATCCCTCTTTTAGCGATTATTAATGGTAAAATAAAGCTTGTCTATGACTTAGAAAATAAAAATTTAATTTTAGTTCTTCTATACCTTTTTCTTCCGTTAGCTTTCATTTCTGATCAGAAGATTAATTTAATAGAGGGAGTCTTTTTGATTATTTATTATTTAATCATTTTTTATCTTTTAGAAAGAAAACAAACTCTTCTAGAAAAAATTACTACCGAATTAACCAACCATCAGAAACTATTTATTAAGGACATCTTAAAAATTATTTTTGGAATTGGTTTGGTGGTATTTTCTAGTCATTTTATTGTTGAAAAAACTCTTTATTTTTCTTCACTCTTAAAAATATCTCCTTTTTTTGTTGCTTTAATTATTATCAGTCTAGGAACCAACTTGCCAGAATTATTTTTAGTAATAAGATCAGTTAAAGAAAGAAAAGAAACAATTGCCTTTGGCGATTATTTAGGATCATCTACCGCCAATATTTTTCTTTTGGGAGTCTTAACGGTGGTTAATAATAAACTCATTCTCCTTCCCGATCATTTTTATCAATACTCGATTTTTATTGCTTTTTCTCTAATTCTTTTTTATTTCTTTATTAAAAGCGAAAACAGACTTTCTGCCAAAGAAGCGATAATTCTTCTTTTTATTTATTTGATTTATCTCCTCTTTGAGATAAAAAAAGTTTTTTAGTTTAAACAAATTTAGCGCATAATTAATATTAGAATTTTTTTATAATTGAACTATGTCAGAACAAGATAAAAAGTTTTTTAGATCATCTACTTGCCAAATTATCTTTTACTAAACAAGTTGAAAAACAAACAGGAAAATCGACGCACGCAGCACAAAAAAAAGTGTAGCGGCAAATTAAACAAACAAGCCCAAAAGAAAGCGGTGATCCAATAACTGGTAAAGGAGTAACGAAATCAGAAAAAGAAGATTAAAATTATTAAAAAATTCATATCTCTTATTATTATCATTTTCTTTCTTTTGATGGTAAAGACTCTAAATAACCAGGATCGTCTTCTACTCCAGGAAGATTATCACAAAATTTTACACCCATTTTATCTTGAAGCCAGGTACCGCGTAAATTTCCATCTGTCCCATATTCTCTCACTCTATCTAATCTTACATCAGTCCCATCGGCTTCGAAAAATTTCTGAGTTGTTGGCACTATTTCCAACCAACCACCATTAGGCAATGGTCTTTTACCATAATCTTCTTTAAAAACTTGAGGCATAGATAATTATATGAAAAAGTTACGAAACATATGAGACTCTTTAGGGATAAAAAATTAGATTAATGAAGGAATTAATTGGAGTCTCAACCACATATCAGGATATATTCTTTGGTACTCCTTTATATAAAAAAAAATCTATGAAACACTTAAACTCTATCTTTTCATTTTCAAAATC
>JBBIRE010000028.1:0-9678 GCA_037441985.1 Candidatus Roizmanbacteria bacterium | reverse complement strand
AGATTATTGATTGGATCGCAAAAATAACCAAAACACTTTCTATTTTATTTAAGGCGTAAAGAGTGTTATAAAAAATTGAATTAACATAAACAAATGGTAAAGCAAAGATTAAATATCGGGCGATAGGAATTCCCATCTGATACTTTTTAATCATAAAAAAAGGAAGAAAAAATGGACTAGCAATAAAGAAAATCGAACTAATAGTTAAAGAAATAAAGGCTAAAAGCACTAAATCCTTTTTTATTTTTTTAGTTAAGACGTTAAGATCTGCTACAATCAGACTAAATATTGGTTGAGCAACAAAATTGTAGCTCCCAGCAATCAAAATTAAGGCATCTAAAAACTTATAACCAGCCGAGTAAATACCAACTTCCTTCGAACTTAAAAAATGATTAAGTAAAAAAACATCGATTTTAAATCGCAAACTGGCAAAAAAACTTATTAAAACAAAAAGTATTGATTTTTTAAATATTTCAAACCAGAATGGGAAATCAATTTCAAATTTTAACTTCCCTATCTCTCTTTTTACTAAATAAAAATTAACCAAACAATAAAGAAAAAAACTCAACCCTACGGCTAAAAAAATTGCCCATAGACTTCTAAAATAAAGGTAAAAAATAATAATTAAAATAACGAAAATAATATTAAAAATAGTTGAAATAATTGATGAAACGATGACTTTTTGCTTAATTGAATTGATAATCAAATACATCCCAGACCAAATATTAGAAAAGACCGTTAACGAAACAAAAAAAATTAAAAGCAGTATTTCTTTATTTTTAAAAAATAAAATGGCACTCAAATTAATGATAAAAAAAAGAACAAAACTAATAAACATTCTTAAATTAAGTAATTTTTGGTAAGCGGTTTTTTCAAATTTTGGCAAATAGACTAAACCCCAGTTGGTTGTTCCTAAATCGGTAAAAGGATTAAAAAAACCTAGATACGCCCAAACTAAAGTGTAAAGACCATAATCTGATGGTGATAAATGACGAATTAAAAAAATAAACAGAAAAAAATGAAAAATCTTATTCAATAAGGTAGAAAAATTTAAACTCAAAAAATCACGTAAAAATCGGCTATTAAAAATCAATCTTATTAACAAAGGAACGGTTTCAAATGCTGTTAAAGGTAAACAAAATACTTCTCTTATTTTTTGTTTGTAATTACTATACTCCCAAAAAAAACGCCATCGATTTTTAAATAAAAAATATTCTTTTTTTGGATTATTTTTAGATTCTTCTAAATGGTTATATTGTAATAAGGAATCGATACCCACTTTAAAATGATTTTTTTTTGCCCGATAACAATACTCAACATCCTCGTAATAAAGAAAGTAATCTTCTTTAAAAAAACCGATTGTTTCAACAACTTTTCTTTTAATAATCATTAAGGATCCAGAAACAAAATCACAGTCAATAAATCTTTTTTTTTGTTTTCCTTTAATTAATCCCCCACTCAATCGCCATTGATCAATTTTTCCGCCATAAAAAACATCTTTTCCTTGCTTCATTGATAATCCCCAGATATCAAAGTAATTTTTTCCTTCTAAAATTTGATCCCCAACTAAATTCTTAAAAGAAATGTCAGGATTAGCAACAATAAAAATATCAACACCATCTTTTAATCCTTTTCTTAATCCTTCATTGGCCGCGGCTCCAAATCCCAGGTTGTTAATCGTATTATCAATAAAATAAATCGAATAATCTTTAAAACCTAAATCGATAAACTCTTTTTTTAATCTTTCTTGTTCTCTTTTAGGAGTTTTATATAAAACAACAATAAATCCGATTTTCATTTTTTTATTTTTAATAATTTAGGAAATAACAAAAACAGATAAGTTAAAAACTCCATATAGGCAAACCCTAAATCTAAAGGAATTCTCCATAATCCATCACGATAACCTCTGTCTTTGATAAATCGAGCATAAAACATATGAAGCGGATAGAAAATAATTTTTTTTAAAGAAGATTTTTCTCCTCTTTTTAATTTTTGTTTTGCTTCTCGAATTGCATAATCAGTAAACTTTGAAAATATTTGTGGCAACGACCGGTATGAATAATGAAAAATTTTGTTTTTTAAACAACCTTTATTATTAGTCTTTAATTCAAAACTTTCATGAACTAAGACTGATTTAATAAAAGCTTTATTTTTTTTAAATAATCTCAACATTCGATAATTCTCTCCTCCGTAATTAATTTTTTTTCCTAAATAGTGGTTTTGATATGGTATTAAATAACCATCTTTTTGATCTAACAAACTTCTTTTTTTTAAAGATAAAATTTCTTTAAACAATCCTCTCGAAATAACTTCATCGCTATCTAAAATTAAAACCCATAGATATCGTGTTTTTTTTACCCCATATCTTTTTTGATCGCCTAAATTATTGCTATGGCGAAAAAAAATCCTTGCTTTAAACTGTTGAGCGATTTTTATTGTTTGATCTTTAGAATAATCATCAACGATAACAATTTCATCAACTAAACCCTTAACTGAGAACAAACTTCTTTTCAACAAATATTCAGCGTCTTTAGTGATCATTACCAAAGAAATCTTATTTTTCATCAATTGTATTATAACTTCTTTTTAGCGACAAGGAACATTAATCCACCCCAACCAAAAAACCAAAATAATTTTTTTAAGATAAAATAACACAGGAAAAATGGCACATATAAAAATAACTTTACCAACCTTCTAATAAAAGTGGGTTTTAATTTTTCAAAATTACCATCTAAATTTTTTTTAAAATCATACCAATCCTCATAGGTTTTAAAATAAACAATTTTAAAGCCTGTTAAATTTAATAATTTTTTAATCGATTTTGGCGAAAAAATAATCTTATGATCTTCAACCATCCACCATGACCAGTGATAGCAAATTTTTGCCATTAAACTTTGATAATTGGGTGTTTGAATTACCAAATAACCATTGTCATTAAGGATATTTCTTATCTTTATCAAAATCGATAACGGATTTTTAAAATGCTCGAGAATATCAAACATTAACGATAAATCATATTTTTCCTTGTTTTTTCCAATAAATCTTAAAAAATCAATTTTTTTAAATTGATAGTTTTTTGCCTTTTGAAAATAATAAGGCTTGATCTCTTTATCTATCAAATGAAAATCGTAATCTCCTAGTTTATTCAATATTGAAGCCAACAATCCAAATCCAGAACCAATATCTAAAACCTTTCCTTTTGGAACAAAACTATGAATTATTCTTGTTAATGGAACAAGTCTCTTTTTAAATCGATTGGCTTCGTTTTGATAATCTCCTAAAGAATACCAACTAGTCGTTTTAGAAATAAGATTTCTTGGAATAATCGACAAAGAACACTTTAAGCATTCAAAAATTTGAATGCTTTTTATTTTTTTTAACCTTCTTAAAGATGATTGATGACAAATAGGACAAACAATTTTCATTTTATTGATTAGATTATAACTCGTTTAAAATTTTATTCTATATTCTTCGTTAAAAAGCCTGATTTTTTGTTTTATCTGATAAATAAAGTTGGTTTTATCATACTGATTTTTTTTCTTTTTTTGAAAAAATATGAATAATGTTAATTTTGTTTTTTATTCTTTCTTTTATCATTAGAGGGGCGATTATTTTATTTTCAAAAAACATTAATAATTTTGATCTTTCATCATATATCTTAGTCGGGAAAGCTCTTTTTGAAGGAAAAAGTATTTATCCCCAAATCGCCATCAATCGTTATCCCTATTTTCCTTTTTTTCTTTATTTCCAACTTTTTGCTTATTTTTTAGAAAAAAAATTCACATTTTCATCAATAGTTTTTTTTAAATTAATAATTAATCTTTTTGATTTAGGGAATGCTCTTCTTATCTACAAACTGACTAAAAAAAACTTTAAAAAAACTACTTTTTATCTTTTTAATCCGGTATCAATTTTAATTTTTTGTTTTCATGGTCAATTTGACGCCATTCCTTTATTTTTTTTCCTCTTATCACTTTATCTTTTAAAACAAAAAAATGAATTATTAGGACTTATAATTTTTTCTCTCAGTGTTTTAGCCAAACCATGGCCAGTCTTTTTTTTACCTCTCATTTTTTTTTCTCTAAAAAAGAGGTTATTAATTATCATTACTCCGTTGGCCACAATTTTGGCAATTCTTGTTTATATTTTTTTCTGGCCAACTGATTTCTTTTCTGTTTTTTATCCGGTAGTTGCTTATCGAAGTCTTTTTGATGTTTGGGGAATTGGATTTTTAATAAAAAATCTTTTTTTTAAAGACTTATCTCAAACACCAATATTTTTACAAAAAACTTTTCTTTTTTTATTCATTAAGGCCTTTTTTGTTTATTCTTTATTTTTAGCCAAAAAGAAAGGTGTAAATTTAATTAATAAGATTTTTTTCTTGCTAATATTTTTTTATGCCTTTACCGTTGGTTTTAGTGTTCAATACTTTAGTTGGTTAATCCCTTTTTTATTTGTTTTGAGAAGTTTTCCCTTTTTTTTATATCTAAATTTGCTAATTTATTGCTCCTTAAATTATTTCCTTTGGATATTGCCAAATGATTATTTTCTTAAAAACTTATTTTTAAATTTTAGTGTTTTCCTTTGGATTATATTTTTAATTTCTTGGATTTCGATGAATAAAGAGCCTAATAATAATTAAATTTTTTATTTTGTTGGTTTTATCATATTGATTTATTTTTTTAAATAAAAAAAATTATTTTTAATGGTTAAAAAAATTTCATTTTTTTTAGTCTATTTTCTTTTTTTTATCAGTAAATCCACTTTTGCGTCGACTTGGTATAAATACGAAAAAAATCCCATTCTTCCTTTTTCTTCTTCGATAAGTCAACATTATAGTAATGCTTCGGTGCTTTATGATGAAGGAAAATATAAAATGTGGACTTCAAAATATTTCAATAATCAATGGGTAATTGGATATTTAGAATCATACAATGGTATTAATTGGGTCGAACCAGACAACCATGTTGCTTTATATCCAACCAATGAAAATGAAATTAATGAGCTTGGAGTATTTGAACCTTTTGTATTAAAAAATAACGAATATCACCTTTGGTATAACGCCTATGCTAATGGATCTTATTATATCCGTCACGCCATTTCTATTGACGGCATTCATTGGACAAAAGATCCATATTTGTCTCTCGTTGGGGAAAAAAATTGGGAAAAAAAGGGAGTTGCTCATCCAACGGTAGTTTATCTTAATAATAGATATTATCTGTGGTATGCTGGTCAAGGAGACCTTGGCTGGAGGTTAGGTATGGCCGTATCAAACGATGGTAAAACTTGGATTAAAGAATCAAATAATCCTCTTAATCTTCCAATTAACAGTAGTCACGTTGGTGGTTTTTACGTTGAATTTCTTAACAACTCATTCAAAATTTACTATCATACTGGTGGAGCATACGCTAATGAAATTTATTATGCTGTTTCCAACGATGGAAAAACTTGGAGTTGTCCAAATAATGATTGCTTAATTCTTTCTCTTAATAATGAAAATAATAACAAAATGATTATCAGTCCCCATTTGATTAGAAATGCCGATAAAACCTATCTTTATTACACCCTCTCTGACACTCAAAATTGGTCGATTGGTATTGCTAGTCCAGAAATAATCACGCTACCCTCTCCCACACCATTCATCTCACCAACACCAACTTTTCTTCCTAAAACTTCCCTTATTATTGTTCCTGGTCTTTTTGCCTCTTGGAACAAAGAAGCCATTCTCCATAATAAAGAAGTCACTTATAATCAATGGAAACTTCCTTCTTTTATTCACGAATACGATGGCTTAATTCAAACTTTAAAAAACAATGGCAAGAAAGAAAACGAAGATTTTTTTATTTTTTCTTATGATTGGCGAAAACCACTAGAAAGTATCGCCGATGATCTTAAAAACTTTATCACAGAAAAAATCCCTCAAAATAATGATATTAGTTTTGTCGGTCATTCTCTTGGTGGATTAGTAAGTAGAATTTACACTCAAAAAAATCAGGAACAAAGAGTAAAAAAATTAATTACCGTAGGCTCTCCCCACTATGGTGCGGTTCAAGTTTATAAACCTCTATCTGCTGGAGAAATTGATCGAGAAAATACCTTTCTTTGGTTAGCTCAAAAATTAATTTTAATTCTTAATAAAGATAGTTTTGAAACAGATCGAGAAACCATAAGAAAAAAATTTCCAGTGGCTTTTGACCTTTTGCCTTTATTTAATTTTCTTTTAAAAGAAAACGACGAAAAAATCTCAACCAATTCGATGACAATTAAAAACCCCACCCTGTCAAAATATAATTTTTCCTTTCCTCAGATATATCCAATTTTTACTGCAATATACGGAAGAGAAATTCAAACCCCTTCTTCTTATAAAATCATTCAACCCAATGCTATCGATAACATCTTAGGTAATTACCAAGATGGTCGACCAATCGAACTAAAGATGGAATCAGGTGATGGAACAGTTGTGTCAAAAAGTGCTTATGAAAAAAATGATGACGCCATAACATTTGATTCATTAAACCACGGGGAAATAATATACAAAAAAGAGCCGATAAAAAAAATTCTCAGTTTGTTAAACATCGATTTTCAAGATGACTCAATAATTGAAGGACGAGGAACTAAAATTAGCCCCAGTCTCATTTTGCTTATTCGTTCACCAGCAATAATGGAAGTGATTGGACCGGATAATAAAAAATATTTCGAAGATGATGGGATTATTTTTATCGAAGATGCAAAAGAAGGCATCTATCAACTTAAGGTTAAAGGCATCGAAAAAGGCGGTTATCAAATTATTGTTGGCAAAATCTATGAACAAAACGACGCATGGGAAAAAATTAATGGCGACATTACTTCCGATAATCCAAGTCAAGAAATTGATAACTATCTCATTAATTTTTCTCAAATCACACCCACTTTTACCCCAACCCCTACTTCGAAATCAAATCAAACAAACAATCAAACAAACTCATCAAATAATGCCGATAAAAAAATTAATACTCCTAGTAATCAAACGGCGACAAACTCTAAAAATTCTCTCATCTCCTTTAGTAATAAAAATCGGTCCTCTTCAGATCTTTCTCGATTACCTTCTCAATTAAAAACTTTAAAAGGAGAAGTAAAAGGAGTAAGCAATATTAAAAAAGACAACAATAAAAAAAGAAATAAAAAAAATTTTTTACTTGTAATTTCTTTCTTAATAATTTATATCGTTGTTACAACAATAATTATAATAAGAAAAAAAATTAAAAAGTTTTTCATTAGAATGAATTTATTTCGCAGTTTCTTAAAATAAAATGGGAAATCTAATACTATCAATAAATAAATTAGAGATTCCCGCTTTCGCGGAAATGAGATAATTATTCCATATTTGATGTTTAATGTTCCACGTTCTATGTTCCACTTTAAGCTGTTAGATGTTAGAAGTCAGGCATTAATCGATACTCGTGGCCGGTGAGGGATTTGAACCCCCGACCTCTTCGATGTGAACGAAGCGCTCTTGCCAACTGAGCTAACCGGCCACATAGTTATATTATAAAACATGAAATCCTGAAGGGATCCTCGTGGAATAACACACATTTCTAATAAATCTAATTGACCTAATTCCTGAATAAAATACAATTACCAAATTCCACTAACTAAAAAATACTCTATAAGTCAAATAAATAACCAATTAAATTTTAAAACAATTTTAAATTCGCAATTTTCAATATTTTTATTCGCTATTATTTATTAATTTTCTACCTTGCATTTCTCAATTTATTTCTTTAAAATTAAATCTTATGAATATCATCAAAGAAATCATTGATTTTGTGATGGATATCTTAGAAACAATCGCCTTAGTTGGCACTCTTTTTATTGTCATCTACCTCTTCATTTTTCGACCCAATCAGGTTAAAGGAGCATCGATGGAACCAACTTTTCAATCGGGCGATTATATTATTACAAGCAGAATTACCTATAAATTCAAACGAATAGAAAGAGGCGATGTCATTGTCTTTAACTCCCCAAAAAATCCCCATATTGAATACATTAAACGAATTATTGGTCTTCCAGGAGATAAGATAGAGATTAGAAATAATGAAGTTTACGTAAACGATTCTATACTTCCGGAAACTTACATATCTGCTAAAACTAAAGTTTGGGATATTGGGTTTATTAAAGAAGGTCAACCAATAATTGTTCCACAAAACTATGTTTTTGTTATGGGCGACAATCGACCTCACTCATCAGATTCTAGAGAGTTTGGACCGATTCCAATCGATTCTATAGTTGGAGTAGTAATTTATCGATATTTTCCACCTACTAAAGCTGGAATTATCAAGAATCCTCTTCCTTCTTCTTTAAGAAGTCTTTTTCCAAAACAGAAAGAATTTTCTTTACTTTTATCGAGGATTCCTTCAAGCTTCCTTTGGCATTAATAATAATCCGACTTCTTAATCTTGACTGAATGATTTTGATTTCTACTCCTTCCTTTTCGATTATTTTTTTTACCTTTTCAAGATAATTTTTATCAATGTATTTGCCTTCAGTTTTTACTTGATGTTTTTTTTCTCTTACTAATGCCTCAGTTTGAGCAACGGTTAGATTTTTTGCTAATACTTCTTCATAAATTTTTATCATTTCTTCTTCATGCTCTAATCTTGAGATAACATACAGATGACTTAAAGAGATCATTTGAGATAAAAAACCATCAATAATTGCATCAGGTAATTTGGTTAAACGGATTAAATGTGCTAAAGCAGCAGGTTTTTTGTCCAAAATTTTGGCTAAATCATTAATTTTCATACCCTCTCTTTTATGAAGATTAAACAAAATTCTGCCAATGATAATTGGATTTTTTTCCCTTTTTAATTGATCAAGCAAAGAAGATTCTTCGCTCATGCAGTTATTATATCTTGAAAAGTTAAACAACGGCAATGTATTTTTTATTATAACGACAGTAAAATTTGACTACTCCTTCTTTAATCGCGTATAAAGTATCATCCTTTCCTCTTTTTACTCCTTCACCTGGATGAAATCTTGTTCCGCGCTGTCGCACTAAAATATAACCAATTTTTACCTTTTCGCCACCAAATCTCTTTATACCCAATCTCTTTGATTGGGAATCGCGATTACCACTGGCAGCTTTTTGTGCTTTAGTATGAGCCATATATAAATAAATTCTAAATTCTAATTTTAAATTTTAATCTTTAATTCTACCTTCCGATTCGGAGGGCGAAATCTTAAATTTTAACAATTTGTAATTTAGTCAATTTTGGTCGAAAACCTTTTACTCGACGATAACGAACTTTAGCTTTAAACCGAGCAACACGAATTTTTTCTCCCTTACCGTGCTCAATAATTTCTGCTTCTACCGGTTTAATTTTCTCTTTTTTTAAATTCAATCCTTCTCCATCTTCGTTAAAAACAGCTAAGGTTTCGAGACTAATCTTTTCTCCTTCTTTTTGTTTTAAATAATCGACTACCAAAAAATCGTTTTCTTTAACTAGGTATTGTTTTCCACCTGTTTTTACTACCGCAATCTTTACCATTCTGTAATTATAGAACTTTTTTTCCTTTTTTGCAAGATAATGTCAAAGTCGGGTACATAGGTAACAGTTTCTTCTTTTTAATTTGTAACTGATAATACTCAAAAGGAGTCAGATAATCAAGTGATTGATTAGGACGCATGAAGTTGTAAAA
>JBBIRE010000027.1:0-9848 GCA_037441985.1 Candidatus Roizmanbacteria bacterium | reverse complement strand
TTGGCAATATACAAAGACAATTCACCTTCTAATTCTTCTTTTATAAGTTAATTTTTTCTTTTATTTTTTTTGTCCACCTAAATAGGTTTCATTCACCTCAATTGTTCCCTCAAAAATATCTGGCACATCAACAATCATAATCTGCCTTATCAGATTTAAACCTTTAAGTATCTTGTATTGGCTGATTTTTGCTTCCTCAACAACCACGTTAATTGAGCGATATCTTAAAAACCATTTTAAAAGCTTCTTTCACTGTCTGAGTGTTAAATTGAGATGGCTAAGTTTGAACTTAAACTCATATCGATAATTTTTACACTTTGATTTACCTCTTCTCACCTTCCAAAACTTTTTACCACTACATTTTTTACATTTGGGTTTTAACACCAGTATTATTCTAACATTATTGGTGGTTATTTTTAAACATTACCCTTAAATAAGAACAATAATGAGATTTAAACTTTTGTTAAAAAGGATAATTGGTAATAAAACTATTTAATTAATGACGGATGATTTTAACTTCCTTTTTTGAAATATTAAAAAAAATAAAATAATTTTTTTACATCTTAAGGTTTTATTTTTTTAAATAAGGTAAAATTAATAATAACTATGATATTATCACGAAAGAAAAAGTATCTTCAAATCGCCTTAAATTCTACTCTAGAAGAAGCACGATCTATTGTTTCTCAACTTCCTCAAAATGATCGGATTATTATTGAAGCTGGTACTCCTTTAATTAAACAATATGGAATTTCTGTGGTAAAGGAGATATATCAATGGCGAATAGAGAGTCTTTTAACAGAGCAGTTGATTTCTCCTTATATCGTTGCTGATTTGAAAACGATGGATCGTGGAGAAACAGAGGTATTAATGGCAAAGAGCGCCGGTGCTTCAGCGGCAATTGTTTTAGGACAAGCTCCAATCGAAACAATTAATTCTTTTATTGAGACGTGTGAGCGGGTAAAAATTGATAGCATGGTGGATATGATGAACATCGAATATCCAAACAATATCTTGCGGCGTTTAAAAAAAATTCCCGATGTAGTTATTCTCCATCGAGGCGTGGATGAAGAAAAGTTTAATAAAAATAAACCGATTCCTTATATTCAAATAAACAAAATTTTAAGTGGTTATAATGTAATGATTTCTATTGCAGGAGGTGATTCCATTAGAGAAGTGCAAAGAGCGGTTTTTAATGGAGCTAATATTGTGGTAGTTTGGAAAGAGTTTTTTCATTCTAATGCTGATACCGGCAGTTTGGCTGAGGAATTTTTAAAGGAGATTAAATAAATCAACGTGAAAAACTATTATTTTTTTTAACAAACTCCTTAAAACCCTCAACTATCTCAATCGGAAGAGCGAAAATGACAGTATTTGCAGGATTAGCTGTCGTTGATTCAATGGTTTGTAAAGTTCGCAGAGAAACCGCTCCTGATTTGGTTAAAATTTCCATCGCTTTATTCAAATTCTCAGCCGCTGATAATTCTCCTTGTGATTTAATGATTGTTGCTCGTCGTTCCCTTTCAGCCTCGGCTTGTTTTGCCATCACTCTTTTCATATCGGCGGGTACCTCAATATCTTGAATTTTTATCGCCGTTACATCAATTCCCCAATCGCTAGTTTCTTGATCAACTAGGCTTTTAATTTCATCAGCAATTTTTTGTCGTTCTCCTAAAAGAGTGTCGAGTTCTACTCCTCCAATTACGTCTCGGAGGGCAGTTTGAGCGTATTGAGTAATGGCATAAGTATAGTCTTGGATTTTTAAAATAGCGTCCTCAGGTTTAATTACTTGAAAATAGACAACAGCATTAATGCCTACAGGTACATTGTCTTTAGTGATTACTTCTTGTTGGGGGATATCTGCAGTAGTGATTCTAATGTCGACTTTTATGACTTTTTGGATGATAGGAAAAAGCAAATTCAAACCAGGAGATAAAGTATAAGAATATCTTCCCAAAGTTAAAACAACCCCTCTTTCATATTGATTGATGACGATAATTGAAGATATTAATAAAAATAATAATATTAAAAAAAATACACCAAAAACAAACATAAAATTATAATAGCACAAATATTTTTAAATTGTCAAATGTTATATATTGACTTTTAAGTTGTTTTTTAATAACATAAATATATGTATTTAGGTCCTTTTTACTTTGACACCAAGGAGATTTTTTTAATTCTTGCAGCAATCATTTTATTACTGGCGTGGTATTTTGGCTGGCCGCTTTGGTGGTTTGATAAAAGATCACTCTTGACTTTGGTGATTTTAATACTTATTACCAAAGGGTTGTTACCATCGATTCACAATGAAGCCTTTTTTATCTTAGCGATTGTTAGTATTTTTTTGACTTTATACTTGCCTATTTTTCAGGTAGTGCTTTTTTATTTTTTTTCTTTCATTTTTTTCCGTCTTTTAAAAGTAATTTAAGGCCTTTTATTTACCTCCAAAAAAATAGTTTCTAAAATTAAAGCGAAAGGGACTGATAAAAGAACACCTGCGATTCCGGCAATTTGACCACCAATTAGAAGGGTTAATAAAGTAATAAGAGGATTGAGATTAACAGTTTTTTTCATCACTAAAGGAACAATAAGATTATTTTCTGTTTGTTGAATTAAAAAATAAAGACCAATGGTCACAAAAAAATAAAAAGGTGATTGAGCTAAACCAATAATGGCTGCCGGAATCGCTGATACTATTGGGCCTAAATTTGGAATTGCTTCTAATAAGCCGGCTAAAACCGCTAAAGAAAAAGCGTATGGTAAGCCAATTATAGATAAGCCAAAATAAGTAAGTGTTCCAACAATGGTCATTAAAATTACCTCCGCCCAGAACCAATTATTTAGTCTTTGCTCGATTTTATCAATAATTTTATTGATAAAAAGACTTTTATTTTCCGGCAGAAAAGTATTCACAAATTTTCTTATAATATTTTCTTCTAAACTAAAATAAAAGCTAAAAAAGAGCGTGGAAACAAGAGAAATAAAATTAGAAAAGACTGATTTAACTAGATTGAAAAAACCAGAGGTAATTTGACTTGCTTGTTGGAGAAATAAGTTAATATCAAAAATATTTTTTTCAGGAAAAATTGTGTTTAAATAGAGAGGAAAACTTTTAATAAAATTAGAAAACTCAATGATGATGGGGGGAATAATAAAATAAAAAAGGGAGATTGAGAAAAAAATAAATAAAATGTAGATCATGATTGTTGCTAATAAGCGGTGAATTTTGAACTTCACTAAAAATCTAATGATCGGTTTAAAGGCGCTTGAAATAATAAAAGCGATAATCAAAGAGAAAACAATTGATTTAATTAACCAAAGAAATTTCAACAACAAAAGAAAAAAAACAGTAAAGACAATCGTTTTCGGGGTAATTTCAACCAGATATTTTTTTTCCATTATCTTTATTTTAGTAGATTTTTACTGTAATACAAGACTATTGTTAACCCCGGGCAAGGCTTAAACAATAAACTTTTAAAGCGCCGGCTTTTTTTAATATCTTGGTGGCTTCGGCAATCGTATAACCTGTAGTAACGACATCATCAACAAGAATAATGTTTTTATTTAAAATATTATCTTTATTAACAACGGTAAAAGCGTTACGGAGATTAATATATCTTTTTTTCTTTTCTTTAATTTGAGCTTGGTTTTGAGTATCTTTTGCTCTTAAAAGAGAGTTGATTGTTGGAAAATTTAAAAACTGATTAAAAAAATTAGCAATAATTTTTGCTTGATTAAAGCCCCGTTTCCTTAGTTTATTTTTATGAAGGGGTATTGGTTGAAGATATAAAGCCTCAGGCAAAGATTTAAAAAATGAGAGTTTTTTAAAATACGGCGTTGGGATAGCTTTAATAAACTCTTCCCAAACATCAATCACGCCTCGATATTTAACTTCCTTGATCATTTGTTTTAAAAAGTTATTGTAGTAAAAAAAAGAAATGATTCCATCAACGCCCCATTTTTTTAAACATTTTTCATGAGTTAGACCATTATATGAAGGTTTTAGACAATAAAAACAAAGATCTTTTTTGATAAGCGCTAATTGTTGGGAACATGAAGAACAAAAATAAACTCCTGGAAGATGACAACCAAGACAAAATTTGGGGAAAGCCAGCTCTTTTAATAGATTAATTATCATATTAAATTAATCTAAAATTATTTTTTTGTTCAAATAAATTTTCGGAAATCTTTCTTCCCCTATTAAAAAATATATCAAAAAGAGGCATGAGATATTTTGATATATTTAGTCTAATTGAATTTATACTATTAGTGTTTTAAATTTTAATTTAACGCCACTAGTAGTAGTTTTAAAATTTATGCATTGTCTTTTTTGCCAAAATCAGGATACCGAAGTCATTGAAACAAGATTAGTTGACGAGGGAAAATCAGTTCGAAGACGAAGAAAATGCCCAAAATGTGATAAAAGATTCACCACTTATGAAAGAGTGAAAGAGGCACCAATTTTAGTCATTAAAAATGATGGGAGAAGAGAGCGTTTTAACCAAGAAAAAATAAGAAATGGTATTATTAAAGCCAGTGAAAAAACCAAAATCTCTTTAGAGGAGATTGAAAAAATCGTTGATGAGGTTGAAACAGAGATTAAACAAAGAGAAGAAACCGAAGTTCCAAGCAGACTTATTGGCAATTTAGTGGCCAAAAGATTAAAGAAAATTGATAAAATTGCCTATATTCGCTTCGCCTCAGTGTTTCGTCGATTTGTCGATTTAGAGGATTTTGAAACAGAATTAAAAAAATTGTTATAAGTCATTATTAAAAAATATGAGATTAACAGGAATCTCTGAAAAAGTATTTTTAGATCGTTACTCATTAAAAGATAATGCCGGTCGACCAATAGAAAAGACACCGGAGGAAATGTGGGAAAGATTGGCTAAAGCCGTTGCCGAAGTCGAAAATAAAAAAAATCAAAAAAAGTGGGAAAAAGATTTTTATTGGGCGATGAAAGATTTTAAATATATTCCTGGTGGTAGAATTCTTGCTGGTGCGGGGACTGGTTTTGCGGTTACTTTCTATAATTGTTTTGTTATTCCCTCTCCTAAAGACTCAAGAGATGGAATTTTAGAGACCTTAAAGCAGATGGTAGAAATAATGGCTCGGGGAGGCGGTGTGGGGATTAATCTTTCCTCTCTTCGCCCAAGAGGAGCAAGGGTAAAAAAAGTCAATGGTTTTTCTTCAGGTCCAATTAACTGGGCGGAACTTTTTTCTGTTGCTACAAAGGATATTATTCAACAAGGAGGAACGCGTCGGGGAGCCTTGATGTTGATGCTTTGGGATTGGCATCCAGATATTGAAGAATTTATTACAGTGAAACAGGATCTAAATAGAATTAATGGCGCCAATCTCTCGGTAAATGTTTCTGATGAGTTTATGAAAGCTGTTGAAAAAGATGAAAATTGGCCTTTAGTTTTTCCTGATTTAGATGATCCGGATTATGATGAAAAATGGAATGGCGATTTGGTTGAATGGAAAAAGATGGGAAAAAAGGTAAAGGTTTATAAAGTGGTTAAGGCAAGACATATTTGGGATTTGATTGCTAAGGCTGCATGGCGATCAGCCGAACCGGGGGTTGTTTTTATGGAGCGATATAACAAGTTATATAACAATTGGTATTGGAATCGGATTAACTGCGTTAATCCTTGTGTTACCGGAGACACTTTAGTTAATACGACAAAAGGATTAAGAACAATGAGAGAACTTTATCAAGAGAAATTACCTTTTTTTGCCGTTGTCCAAGGAAAAGAATATCTGTCATCGCCGGTTAAATTTACCGGAATAAAAAAAGTTTATCTTTTAAAAACAAAGGAAGGTTTTGAGTTAAAATTAACTGCTGACCATCGAGTGGCGACAGTAAATGGAGAAAAAGAAGCAAAGGATTTAACTAAAGGAGATAAAATTCTTGTTTCAAGAGGGGGATATTTTGGCGATGAAGGAACCTATGAGTTGGGATTGATATTAGGTTGGCTTGTTGGTGATGGAACTTTAAAAAAAGATCGAGCGACACTTTATTTTTACCAAAATGAAAAACAAGAACTTTCTCACTCTTTTGCTCTAATGGTCAAAAAAACAGTCGAGGGCGAACAAATCGTTGCTCGCTCTTATCCGATTTCTCCTCTTTTTATTGAAAAAGAAAACAAGGCAATTATTGAATCGGTAAGATTGTGGCGGATAGCTCAAAGATATGGTTTAACTTCTGAGAATAAATTAGACGTTCCAGAAAGTATTTTTAAAGGGTCAAAAGAGCTGCAAAAAGGTTTTTTAAAGGCTTTATTTTCTGCAGACGGCATGGTGATAGGTTCTTTAAAAAAAGGAGTTAGCGTCAGATTAACCTCAGTTAGTTTATCTCTCCTTCAGAAAGTACAACTCCTTCTTTTGAATTTTGGTATTTTTAGTAAGATTTATAAAAATAGAAGAAAAGAGGGAAAAAGGAGTTTTCCCGATGGCAAAGGAGGTCAAAAACTTTATCATTGCCAAGCTTATCACGAGTTAGTAATTTCAAGAGAAAGTCTATTAAGGTTTAAAAAGGAGATTGGTTTTCTTCAGAAATATAAACAAGAAAGATTAGAGAAACTTCTTGTTTCTTACAAACGAAATTTATATCAAGAAAAATGGCTCGCTGAATTTGAAGAATTGATTCCTCTTGGTGAAGAGGAGGTTTTTGATATTACTGTTGAGAAGATTCATCAATTCAGTGCTAATGGAATTTTGGTTCACAACTGTGGAGAGGAGGGATTACCACCGTGGGGGGTTTGCAATTTAGGTTCAATCAATCTCAATGCTTTGGTTAAAGGAGATGGGATAGAAAAAAAAGCCCGATTTGATTTTAAAACCTTAAAAAAATTAGTGAGAATTGCCGTTCGTTTTCAAGATAATGTGGTTGATATGGATCCTTATGTTTTTGAAGGAATTAGAAAGACTCAGTTAGAAGGAGAAAGAAGAATTGGTTTAGGGACAATGGGGTTGGGTGATGCTTTAATCAAACTTCATCTGCGATATGGTTCAAAAGAATCTTTAAAGTTTATCGATAAAGTTTATCGCTTAATTTGTGAAGAAGCGTATGCCGCTTCAGCAGAAATCGCCAAGGAAAAAGGTTTTTTTCCAAAATTTAATGCTAAGTTATATCTTCAAGGAGAATTTGTTAAACAGTTACCTCAAGAAGTAAAAGAAAAAATTAAAAAATATGGAATTAGAAATTCTTTACTTCTCATGCAAGCGCCAACAGGCTCCACCTCATTAATGGCTGGAACCACTTCAGGGATTGAGCCAGTTTTTGAGTTTGAATTTGTCAGAAAAGATCGGTTGGGCACTCATGTTATACGTCATTATCTTTATGAAAAATGGCTCAACAAAAACAAAAAAGATGGTCAAATGCCAAAAAAACCTGATTGGTTTGTTTCTGCCAACGAATTAACTCCGGAAGACCATGTCCGAGTTCAAGCAGCAATTCAAAAATATGTTGATGCTTCAATCTCAAAAACCGTTAACGCACCAAATAATCACACAGTTGAAGATGTAAAAAAACTTTACACCTTAGCCTATAAATTAGGTTGTAAAGGAATTACCTATATGAGAGAAGGTTCTCGCCCCGGAGTTTTGGAAAGAAAAAAAGAAGAGGAAGCAAAAGAAAAAAAGAAAGCAGAATACAAAGTTAAACCTAGACCTTTGGTTGTTCACGGATCAACTTATAGAATTAATACCCCAGTGGGTGTCGCTTTTATTACGATTAACACCAATGGAGGCAATCCTCCCGAGCCATTGGAGGTCTTTATCAACGTTGGTAAAGCTGGCACCGATGTTTATGCTCTGGCTGAGGGATTGGGAAGGATGATTTCTTTGGCTTTAAGATTTTCTTCTCATTTAACTCCGCTTGAGCGGATTAAAGAGATTGTGGCACAACTTCAAGGAATAGGCGGTTCAAAAACATTAGGCTTTGGCAAGGAAAGGATTCGCAGTCTTCCTGATGCAGTCGCCAAAGTATTGGCGATGCATTATCAGATTAATGGTAGCAGTCAAGAAAAGAAAAAAGATGAATTACAGATTAACGCTCATCCTGAGTTAGTTTCTACTGTGACTCAACCGTCCTTATCAGTAGCAACAAAAGAGAATGACGTTTTTGATATTTGTCCTTCCTGTGGAGAAGCAAGTTTAGTTCATGAGGAGGGTTGTAAAAAATGTTATAGTTGCGGCTACTCAGAGTGTTAGATACTTTTTTAAAAAAAATGCTATAATAAAAGGCTGATTGATTTGTTTTTTAATATGTCAATTGTCACCAAAAAAGGCGATTGCGGAACCACCTATCTTTTTAATGGAAAAAAAGTCTCCAAAGATAGTCAGATTATTGAGGCGATAGGGAATTTAGATGAGTTATCTTCTTTTATTGGCTTAGTTGCCGCTATTGAAAAGAAGAAAGAATTAATTTTTTCTCTTGAATCAATACAAAAAATTCTTTACCAAATAATGGGAATTTGTGCTGGGAAAAAAATCGAGATTGATTTTTTAAAAAAAGAGACTTCATTGTTAGAAAAAAAAATTGTTTTTCTGGAAAAAGAATTAGCACCGATTAAAAATTTTATTGCCCCTCGAGGAACAATTGTTTCTTCTTGGTATCATGTTTTAAGAACAATTTGTCGCCGAGCCGAAAGGAGAGTTGTTTCTTTAATGAAAAAAAACCTCAATCATGAAAAAAAACAGATAATTATTTATCTCAATCGATTATCAGATTTTTTCTATCTTTTGGCAAGAAAGAAAAGTAAAGATAATGAAGTGATTTTTACCATTTAATTTATTTAATATGGAAAAAAGATCTTTGGAAGAAAGATATCAAATTCTTTTAAAAAAAATTAATCTTGAGGAATTAAAAGTAGAATTAAAAGAATTAGAAAAACAAACTTATGAGGCAACTTTTTGGCAGGATCATAAAAAAGCATCCGAAGTGTTGAAAAAGATTAGTCAAAAGAAAAAAACAATCGATGAGATAGAAATAATTGCGTTATATTTAGAGGAAAATCAGTTAAAAGAAGCAGAAGATCTAATCAATCAATACGAAACGCTTCTTTTTTTCTCCAACCCTTATGATAAAAACGATGTTATTTTTTCGATCCATGCCGGCCAAGGAGGGACAGAGGCGATGGATTGGGTGGGAATGCTTTTTCGGATGTACTGGCGATATTTTGAAAAAAAAGGATGGATGGCTCAAGTGGTTGATCAAGTTGATGGAGAAGAGGCAGGCATTAAAAGCATTACTCTTACAGTTTCTGGAGAATATGTTTATGGTTATTTAAAAGGGGAAGCTGGTGTTCATCGATTGGTTCGTCAATCGCCCTTTAATGCCGATAAATTAAGACAAACTTCTTTTGCTTTAGTTGAGGTCCTGCCACAGATTGAAGAAGGTCAAATAATTATTAATGAAGAAGATCTTGAATGGGAGTTTTTTCGCTCAGGCGGAAAAGGGGGACAAAATGTTAATAAAGTAGCTACTGCCGTTAGGTTAACTCATCGACCAACAGGAATAGTTGTTTCCTGCCAAACTGAACGGTCTCAGATTCAAAATCGAGAGAATGCTTTAAAAATTTTAAGAGCGAAATTGTGGCAAATAGAGGAAGAAAAAAGAGAGAAACAATTAGAGACTTTTAAAAAAGAAAAAATCGCCAGTTGGGGTCGTCAGATTCGCTCCTATGTTCTTCACCCTTATAAATTAGTAAAAGATCTGCGGACTGATTTTGAAACAAACGATGTTGATGGTGTTCTCGATGGTAATCTTAGTTCATTAATTGAATCTTACCTTAAACGATAGCTTTTTGTTGGTTTTATCAAGCTGAATTTTTTTTATTCTT
>JBBIRE010000026.1:0-9851 GCA_037441985.1 Candidatus Roizmanbacteria bacterium | reverse complement strand
CGGTGTAGTTTCTTGCAAAAATAACTTGATAGCCGAGGTATTCAAAGGTTCGTCTGATTAAATCAGCCCAAACCATGGCACGAAGATTGCCAATATGTTGGACCCAATAGACGGTTGGTCCACATTGATAAAAGAGTACTCGTTTATCAGAAGGAGATTTAAATTCTTCTATTTTTCTTGTCAGCGTGTTATATAGTTTCATAAATTAAATTTTTTCTAACTCTTTTTTTACCTCTTCTTCGGTAATATTTCTTTGAGTTGAGGAAAAATAGAATCTTACGGTTAATCGATTTTTATATAAATCAATAGCTTCTAATTTTTGAAATAATGGCGATTGCCTGGCTTTGTTAATAATTTTTTCAAAAGTTAGTTCTTTTGACAGATTAAAGGTTTTGTCTAATTTAATTAACGCATATGGATTGATTGGAGTATATTTGGGTAAAACACGATATTTTTTTATAAACTGACCTAGGTCAATCTCAACTAAATAAATACTATTTCTTTCAATTATTTGAAAATTAAGATTGTCGATATGCATTTCACTGATCAATGCTTCAACGATACCTTTAAGATCAAAATAATCAGTGTTAACGGCAATTCCTAATCGATAAATCTCCTCGGGTAAGTCGTCTTTTTTGGGCAGATAAACCTTAGCGACTTCAAAAAATTTTAATACTTCTCTTCTTCCTTGATTATCTTTAATATTTTTATAAAGTGAGGGCAAAAGTGAGATTCTTAAATATTCAATTTCTTTAGAAATCATATTCTTTATCCTTAAATGATTTTTTATTTCTAACCCCCACTCCTCTATCATTTCTTTTGAAATCATTGAGTAATTGATCACTTCATTTAGTCCGAGATGTTTTAAGAAATATTTAATTTTTAATGAAAGATTAAATAACTGATCATATTCTTCTGGTTGCAAAACAAGCGCTGGTGGAGATAAACGGTTGGGTAAATTGTTGTATCCATAAATCCGAGCGATCTCCTCAACCATATCTTCGGGGATTGAAAGATCATATTTTCGATAAAATGGGACTTCAACCATAATTTTGTTTTCCTTTACTTTGGGTTTAAAATTTAAATCTGAAAGAATTGAAATAATCGTTTTCTTGTTAATATCTAAGCCAATTTTTTGATTGATAAAATCAAAAGTCGTTTCGATTTTTTTTGGAATATAAGGATTGGGATAAATATCAAAAACTTGAGAAATTGGTCTCGCTTTGGCATATTTCTCAAGCAGTTCAACGCCATAAACTAATGTTGGTTCCACTCTTTCTTCGTCTAATCCTTTTTCAAAATAAGTGGCCGCAACAGTTCTAACAGCAGTAGTCATCACCGTTCTTCTAATTTTTTCCTTGTTATATGTTTGAACAAAAAGAAGAATCCGTTTTGTTTTATTGGTGACTGAGGAATTTAATCCGCCCATTATTCCGCAAAGATCGATTAATCTTCCTTCCCCATCCTCAATAACAATATCGCCACCATTTAAAATCACTTCGTTGCCATCTAGAGTAATAATTTTTTCGCCTTTTTTTGCTTCTCTCATAATCATTTTTCTTCCTTTTATTTGATCAAAATCAAAAATATGGACCGGTTGGCCTAAGGTAATCATCAAGTAATTTGAAATATCAACAACATTGTTGATTATTTTAATCCCAGCCGCTTGGAGTCGATGTTTAATAAATTCAGGTGAAGAGGTAATTTCAACATAATCTAAAATAATGGCGGTAAAACGAGAACATAAATTAGGTTGATTAATCATTACATCAAGATTTTCCTTTGGTTGAGTGTTTATATTTGAAAACCGATATTTTTCAAAAGGATTTATTTTTAATTGGGCTTTTTTGTTAAATCGAGGCAAAATAGCCACTGCCTCTTGGGCAATTCCAATAACCGAGGCGGTATCTATCCGATTACTAATTATTTCAATATCATAAATCAGATCATCGCCAAATGGTTTGATTCTTTCAATCGAGGGACCAGATAAGGAGAGATATTTTTGAATTTCATCAGGAGTAGCATCGGTATTGAGATAATCTAATAACCACTGATGAGTAATTTTTATATTCATATCAGAATTGCTCTAAAAAGCGGATATCACCGCTATATAAAATTCTAATGTCATTAATTTCCATTCCTTCTTTCATCATCATACACCGTTCAGGTCCAAATCCAAAAGCCCAGCCCGAATATTCATTTGGGTCAATCCCACCGGCTTTCAAAACATTGGGATGGACTAAGCCAGCACCGGCTAATTCTAACCAACCGGATTTACAAACTTTACACTTTTGGCTACCAATCTCTCCTCTTCCCTGACATAGACCACAGGAGACATCAATTTCAAACGAGGGCTCAGTAAATTGGAAGTGAGCCGGCCTTAATCTGATTGTTCTCTCTTTTCCAAAAAAATTCTTAACAAAAAAATCAATTGTCCCTTTGAGGTGAGTAATATTTATGTTTTTATCAATGCATAAACCTTCAAATTGATGAAACATCGGCGTGTGAGTCGTATCCCAATTGGGTCGATATGTTTTGGCGATGTTAATCATCCTAATTGGTGGCTTAACCCGGCGCATTTCTCGATTTTGACCAGAAGAAGTATGAGGAGAGAGAACCATTTTTCCAAATTTTTTATTTTCGGGAAAATCGACAAAAAAAGTTTCAAAATCATCTCTTGCTGGATGACCTTTGGGCATGTTTAACGCTTCAAAGGCAAAATATTCCCATTCGACTTCGGGATATGAAATGCGGACAAAACCCAGTTTTTGAAAAATGTTCACAATTTCTTCAATGGTATAGGTTAAAGGATGAAGGCCTCCTTTAGGATATTGTTTTCCAGGTAGTGTAGGATCAAAAAAATGATCTTGCTGTATGTTTTTAATAATTTCTTCTTTTTCTTTAATCTGATTTTCAATTTCTTTTTTAAATTCATTAATTTGCTGACCGAACGTTTTTCTTTCATTAAGCGGTAAATCTTTAATCTTTGAAAAAAATTTATTTATCAAACCATTGCGGCTAAGATATTTCAAGCGAATTTCTGCTAATTGATTAAGATTATTAATTTTTTTCAGTGTTCCTAAAAACTCGTTTTTTAATTGTTTAAGATCCATAAATGATATTATACAATAGAATTTTATTAATTATTTTATGGTAGAATAAGAAGTTTATGACAAAAATTGACAATTGGCAATTTAAAAAAGAGAAAAAAATTTTCACTCATCAAAAATTTGATGTCGTCGACTATTATTTGATAGCGCCAGACAAGAAGGAAGTCGTTTTTACATATGTTAGACGAAATTATGATTTTTCTTTAATTATCCCCTTTGAAAATGGGTTCTTCTATATGGTAAAACAATATCGAGCCGCTGCAAGAAGACTTTCAATAGAATTTCCTATGGGATCAATTCAGGAAGTAATGTCGCCTTTAAAAGTGGCTCAATTAGAGTTAAAACAAGAGACTGGGATATCGGCTAAAGAATGGAAAAAAATTGCGTCAATTTATCCTGTCCCAGGCTGTATTGTTCAAAGATGCCATATATATTTAGCGACCAATTTATCATTCGGCAAGCAAGAATTAGAACCTTATGAATTTATCGAAGTAATAAAAGTAAAGGCTGATAAAGTTAATCAATTGATAAAAGCGAATAAAATTTTTGATGGAGCAACTCTTTCGGCTTATAGTTTATTTAGAATTTACAACACCTCGGAGGTGTAAACCTAAATTTATGTCGGCGAAGGTGTAATCGTTGGAAATTCTGTTGGTGTTGGCGTTGTTGTTGGAGGAGTTGTTGGCTCCTGAAAATCCCACGGTTTATTGACACCAAAGCGAATCTCACTTTCTCCTATCTTCCCTTTCTCGTTTTCCGCTCTTATTTTTAATTTATAAACACCATCAGTTAGTTGAAATTCTTCATCAATATCTGTTTTATTTTCCGGCCACTCTTTAAGTTTTTGGTCGTTAAGGAAGATTTCAATTTTTTTCACTGGAGATAAACTCGTAATTTTTGCTTTAATAGTAATTTTATTATCATTAATTGTTGATTGATTTGTCGGTTCTTTGATTGAAATAATAACATCTTCACTCGAAGCGTCAGAGATTTCTGTGGGAGGGTGAAACTTTTGATCGGATAAACTTTTTACCCATTCATCGATTCCTTCTTGCCATCGATTCTTTCCATCAGTTGACACAGGATCGTCTTCGGTAAAAATGATAAATTCTTTTTCTTCATAATTACCTGTTTTTACTTCAATCTCGTTGGCTAGCTTTCCAGTTGATTTTGAAATCTTCAATTTTTTGTAAAAGGGAGAGATAGATTTAGGTTCGGTGCCTTCAATAAAATATTCTGACCGTTTTGGATATCCCTCTTTCGGTAATCCGCCTAAGTATGCATCGATTTCTAAGGCTTTTATCTTATTGGTTTTTTCAATAATTCCATCTTGATATTTTTTAAGTAGTTCAATCATCGCTCGATAAAAAATCGGTGAAGCTCCAGTAACACCTGAGGCGATTCTCGGATTCATTTTTGAATTATCGTTATTGCCAACCCAAACACCAACAGTGATATCTTTTGTGTATCCAACAGCCCAATTATCCCTTTTATCATCGGATGTACCTGTCTTGACGGCGACGGTTTTTCCCGGGATTCTTAAATATGAATTAGGGCCAAAAACTTCGGTTCGGGCATTGTTGTCTGATAAAATATGGGAGATTAAAAAAGAGACTTCTGGTGAAAAAATTTTATTTTCAGAAGTTTTTTTTGATTGATAAATTAATTTATTGTTAAAATCTTTAATTTCAATAAGAGCGTTGATATCTTTCACGACACCACCACGAGCGAAAGTACTCATTGCTTTGGTTAAATCCAAAAGAGTGGTTTCGCCACCGCCAAGAGTAATTGATAAACCAAAACGTGATAAATTTTTTTCATTAGGTTCAAAGGTAGTAATACCCATTTGATAAGCCTTTTGGAGAAAGTTTTTTACCCCTACAATAGCGAGCATTTTTACTGCTGGTATGTTTTCTGAATTGCCTAAAGCAAAGCGAATTTGCATCGGTCCACGAAATTTCCCATCATAGTTTTGGGGAATGTAATCAGCTCCTCCTTGTTGAGGAAAAGTAGTTTTTACATCCATTAAAACTGAAGCTGGTGTGTATCCCTTTTCAAAAGCAAGAGCATAGGTAATTGGTTTTAAGGTAGAGCCAGGTTGTCTTAAACCCAATGCGGCATTAAAGTTACCATATTTTTTATCATTATAATCATACGAACCGACCATTGCGACAATGTTGCCAGTTTTGTTCTCAATAACGACTAAAGCTCCATTAGTGACGTTAAGATTCTTTATTTTATTTATTTCATCTTTAACTATCTTTTCCAGCTTGTTTTGAAGTTCTAAATCAAGAGTTGTTTTTATTTTTAAACCTTGACTAAGAATATTGCCACCAAATTCTTTTTCAATTAAATCTTTGACATAAAAGACAAAGTGAGGGGCGTTAATGCTTAGCTTGGGCTGAGAAAAACTGAGTTTATTCATCTCTTCAAGTGCTTTTTTCTCTTGCTTACTATCAATATAACCATCTTCTCTCATCCGACGAAGAACATCTTGAGTTCGTCTTTTCCAAGTATCTTTTTTTCCAATAAAAGGAGAATAAATGCTTGGCGATTGAGGCAAGCCAGCTAAGAAGGCCGATTCAATTAATGATAAATTTTTTGGCTCTTTGCCAAAATATCCACGAGCCGCTGATCCAACACCCCAAAAAGTTCCCCCATAAGGGGCTTCATTGAGATACATTTCTAAAATTTGGTCTTTTGTATATCTTCGTTCGACTTCAAAGGCAAGAATAATCTCTTTAATTTTTCTCGAAGGTGTTCTTTTAGAGTCAAGTAAGACATTTTTAATCAATTGTTGAGTAATTGTTGACCCTCCCTGCAACTGCTTCCGAAAAATAAATGAATAAATAAAAGCACGAATTAAACCTGTTTGAGAGATTCCTTTATGTTGATAAAATTTTTTATCTTCAATGGCAATCGTTGCTTGGATCAAATATTTTGATACTTCATCCAATTTAACAGGTACTCGATTTTTATCTTTATATAGTTCAAAAAGGATTTTATTGTTTTTATCATAAAAAACTGTTGATTTCTCGCTTTGAGAAAGTTTGCCAGGAGAGGGTAAATCTTTAGCAAACCAAGCAAAGGTGATTAAAGAAAAAAAGAAAAATAAAAGAATACCAATTCCTAAAAAAATAAGTAACTTTGAATAAAAATTCACTGCTTGATAAGTTTTTTTAATATTGTTTGGATAATAAATCATATTTAAAAGTATACTAAATAAATAGATTTATTTTAGATTATGAGGACAAATTAAAATTATTAATTCTTAGTTAATACTTCATTCTTCCCTCAAGGGATTTTTTAAGAGTCATATAATCGGCATATTCGATACTGGCACCAATAGGCAGTCCGTATCCTATCCTTGATATTTTAATGGACGGATAATTTTTTTCAATTTTTTCTTTAATAAACATTGCTGTCGCCTCTCCCTCTAAATTAGGATTAGTGGCTAAAATTATTTCTTTAACTTGGGCTTCTTTTTTCATTCTATTTAAAAGTTCACCAATTTTTATATCTTCTGGACCAATATGATTTAAAGGGTCGATTCTTCCATGAAGGACATGATATAGTCCATGATAAATCCTTCCCCTTTCAAAGGATAAAATATCGTAGACTTGTTCAACAACGATAATCGTTGTTTGATCGCGAGATGAATCAGAACATATTTGACAATAGTCGTTTTCGGTTAAATTAAAACATCTTTTACAAAGTTTAGTCTTTGATTTTAAATTGGCGATCGCCTGAGAAAATTCCAATAAAACAGTCTCTGGTAGACGCAACATATACAAAGCCAATCTATTAGCGGTTTTTTCGCCAATTCCTGGTAATTGTTCTAAAAATAAGGATATTTTTTTTAGATTTTTCGGTAAATCAAACATCTTTAAAGATTAATGATTTCAACTATCACCAACGGTTTTCTTCCCTTTATCTGAAAATAAAATTCTTCTAATTTATTGATAATTTCTCGTTTAATATTGATTATTTTGAAGATTTTTTCTTTTTTTGGTTTTAAAATTTGAGCGACTATTTTTTTTGATTGATTCAACAGGTCTTCCTCGTTCTTTTCATATATAAATCCTCGAGTGACAATTCTTGGTTGACTTAACAATCGAAAATTATTATCAACTGTTAAGATAACAACAACGATGCCTTCGCTGGCTAAATTTTTTCTATCTCGAAGGACGATATTGCCCACATCTCCAACTCCATAAGCATCAACATAAATAGTCTTTATTTCAATCTTTTTTCCAAGATAAGATCGACTTCTTTCAATCCATAACGAATCGCCATCTTCCAACAAAAAGACCGAGTTTTCCGGATATCCTAATTCTTTAATGATACGCTGATACTGTCTTTGATGGCGTAGGGTTCCTCCGATAGGAACAAAGTATTTTGGGTTAATGAATCGAATAAGAAACTTTAAGTCATCAATATTACCATGGCCAGAGGCATGAAGTTGGTCGCTAACACTTGGATAGATTACCTCAGCGCCTTTTTTTATTAATTCCTCGACCAAATCGTAGACCTCAATTTCATTGCCGGGGATTGGATCAGAAGAAAAAACAATCTTGTCACCTTTGGTGATTCTAACGTTTGGATTATCCCCTCTTGATATTTTTGCCAAAGCCGAATCAAATTGTCCTTGTGAACCAGCGACAATCATGCAAATTTTATTTGGTGGAAAGCGATTAATTTGTTCTTCTTTGATCAAACAAGCATCCATTCTCGGTAAATATCCGAGTTCCCTCGCCGCTTGAGTATTTTCTCTCATCGATCGTCCAAGAAAAGCCACCTTGCGATTCAATTTTTGAGCCACTTCCACACATTGCCTAATACGGGAAATATTACTTGAGAAGGTTGTCATAATAAATTTCCCCTTGGTTGTTCGCATTTCTCGCTCAAAACTTTCACCAACAACACTTTCTGACAGAGTTAACCCTTCTCTTTCTGCGCCCAACGAATCTGAAAGCAAAAGATTAACACCAATTTTGCCTACTTTTGTTATTTCATAAAAATTGGGTGGCGGTCCATAAGGGGGGGTAAGATCAAATTTAAAATCGGCTCCGTGGTAAATATTGCCCGCTGGAGTTTGAATAAAGATATGAGTGGTGTCAGGAATTGAGTGAGTCACGTTAATAAATCTGACTTTAAAATTACCAAATTGATAATCAATTAAATAACGAATTTCATTCACTTTTTTTCGATAGCCAAACTCTTCTAATTTATTATTTAAAAAAAGAGCGGTTAAACGACTGGCGTATAAATTTGGTTGTCCTAATTGGTCGTAAAGATAAGGGGTGCCACTGATATGATCTTCATGTCCATGAGTGAAAAGGATAGCCCGGATCTTATTAACTTTATTTTCTTCAATAGCATCTTCTTCTATCAAATAACCGATATCGGGGATTATTAAATCAACACCAAGCGATTTTTCTCTTGGAAAACCAACGCCACAATCAACAATCAGGATATCAACCAACTCTTGGTGCTGGTAAAGCTCATAAAGATACATATTTTTTGTCACGTCGCTAACCCCCCCCAAAGGAATCAATTTTAATCGCCAATTATCCATATTGAGATTATATAATATTCTTATGAAGGAATTGACAAAAAAATTAGTTTTTGATGCTTTAAAAAATGTTTATGACCCAGAATTGAATATTAACATCGTTGATCTTGGGTTAATAAGAAGAGTTTATATTAAAAAAAGCGAGGTAAAAATTGTTATGACGCTGACAACCATTGGTTGTCCATTAATCTCAGTCATTGAAGGTGAGATAAAAAAACAATTACAAAAAATTGGTTTAAATGAAAATCAAGTAAAGATAGAATTAAATTTCGATCGACCGTGGTCGATAGATGATATGTCAGCTTCAGCAAGGGCAATGCTTGGATTATGATGAGATTAATTTAATATAAAAATGACTAAAACAGGATTTTTTGAGGATACCTTTGAAAAATTAGTTGAATTGGGGTTAAGCACCGCAAAAAAGACTGGAAAATCAGTGGCTCAAACTTTTAGTCCATTAACACTGTTAGAAAAAGCTGCAGGATTAAATAATGCTCAAGATAATCATCAAGAGAGGGAAAAGAAAACAGACAAGAATTCTCATACGCCTTTAGATTTTGAAAGGTTAAAGGAGAAATACAATCAACAGGATAAACAAAAGGAAATTGCTTTAAGAAATCGCCTTTTTCATTTAGTTAGACAAGGTGAAGAAAAAGAAATTGAAAGAAAAAAACAAGAAGAAATGAATAAAAAACAAGAAGAAGAAAGAGAGAAGGCAGAAAAAGAACGAAGAAAAAAAATGGAAGAACAACAAACTCAAGAGCTTATTCCAAGAGGAAAAATTAGACGAAGTATATTTAGCCCAAAAAAAGCGGCTCAACAAAAGCATGCCGAATTCAAACCAGCCGGCAGCAAAAATTAACTCAATCGGGGAGTAGTTCATCGGTAGAACGTCCGGTTCGGGACCGGAAGGTAGCAGGTTCAATTCCTGTCTCCCCGACTTTTTTAAAATTTATTCTATTCAAATTTTTTTTACTGATTAACTGTTAACTAACGATACGTTGTGAACATTTTGTTAACTGTTGACTAAAGTGTTCCCTTAAATATTTAAACAGGTGATTTTCTATTTAACTGTTGTAATTTTAACTCAAAATTAACAGCAATTAACGTATGAAATTAATTTTGTTTTTAGTTCTTTGATATCATCAAACAGATAACGGCGAATA
>JBBIRE010000025.1:0-10447 GCA_037441985.1 Candidatus Roizmanbacteria bacterium | reverse complement strand
ATATGGTGTTGAGAAATATATTGGTTGTATTCTTTTTTAAATAGCTTTTGGAGTTTAACCTTACCTAATCTTATGTATTTTTCTCTTAGATGTTTGATCTTTATCTGTGTATTACAATCAAGCGTTGTCTTTCTTTTTGTTTTTGGTGTTTTTAGAAAAGATAGTTTTTTACCTTGTAATTCAAATCTGCTTTTCCATTTATAGAATGTTTTTCTTGATATCTTAAATGATTTACAACCAACAGAAACACTTTTAATTTGATAATAAAACTCAATCATCGCTAGTCTTGTTTGAGCGGTTGATGAGATATCTATC
Organism: Candidatus Roizmanbacteria bacterium; assembly: GCA_037441985.1. Taxonomy (GTDB): domain Bacteria; phylum Patescibacteriota; class Microgenomatia; order UBA1406; family GWC2-37-13; genus JBBILO01. The sequence continues at coordinate 10,132 of JBBIRE010000025.1, read as the reverse complement.
ATAGAATGTTTTTTGACAAACTTAATAAACCAATATGGGAGATTATATGTTATGGAATATGTTCTTGCATTACTTAATTTTCCTGAGCTCATATTTATTGATATATTCTGATACAGAAGTGTTATCTATGTTTCTTAACTTGCGCAGGTGTAATTGGCCCTGTTATAGAGTGTGACAAGAAAATGGTCTCTTAAATTGCCAACAGAGCGAAGATGTCTTCTAAAAGTTGTGGTAAGGTTTTTAAAAGGTTTATACGCCTATCGAACTTATATTTTTCTCCTATTTATTACCCTGTCTTTGGAGACTGCCCGCCGAATATTCTAAAAAATCTATTTTTTATTTCGAGTAAACCGAAGCAAAACGATGAATCTTAAACATCTAACGTTTTCTCACCAAAAAAGTCTAGAGCTTTGGTTGAAATGGTAGAAAAATATTAATATTTTTACTTACGATTTTAATTACCACATTGAGGATTAACGCACATTTAACAGATAACTGCTATAATTTAGTTTATATAAGATAGTAAATATATGTTTAGAAAAGGGAATCTAATTACTAAAAAAAATATTGAATTTGGAGAAAGAGGATGGTTTATTGGTTATTTTATTAAAGATGAATTTTTTAATAATGATAACTTCGAGGTTAAATTTGGCGTTCATAAAAAAAATGAAGTTAAAAATAAGAGTAAGTTAGATCACTTGACTAAAACGCTGGTTATCTTAATTAAAGGGAAGATGGAGATATCTTTCCCGACAAAGAATAAAAAATTTTTATTAAAGAAACTAGGTGACTTTCTTGCTTATGGTGCTTCTTCAGGTCATCATATTAACAAGTTTTATAACAAAACAATCTGTCTAACAATCCACTGGCCATCAAAAAGATAAAAGATAATTGATTTTTATTTCAAACTCAATTATAATAATGCAATGAGATCAATAAAATTAAATAACAAAGAATATTGTGTTGGAGACCAAATCGAAATCAAATACAAAATTAAAGAAGGCGAAAAGGAACGTCTTCAACCTTTTAAGGGAATTCTGATTAAAATAAAAGGTAGCTCTCCTGATAATCAAATGATTACTGTCAGGAAAGTTACAAAAAGAGGCATTGGTGTCGAAAGAATTTTTCCTTTACACTCTCCATTTATTACCGAAATTAAATTAATAAAACACTCTCAATATAATAAAGCCAAAGCATATTTTATCAGAAACCTATCCGAAAAAAATCTTCGCCTTAAACTTTATAAAAAAAGTGGTAAAAAATGACTAATACCATCGGTAAAAAAGGAGAAAATTTAGCCACTGACTACTTGAGAAATAATGGTTTTAAAATTAAAGAAAAGAATTATTGGACCCAATGGGGAGAGATTGATATTATTGCCGAAAAAAATGACACTCTTTACTTTATTGAAGTAAAAAGCCGTCAAACATTAACTTTTGGCATGCCTTATGAAGCGGTTAATTTTTATAAAATAAAAGCCTTAAAAAGAGCGGTCGCGTATTACATAAAATTAAAGAATATAAAAAATAAAAAGTTTTCTCTATCAATCATCTCAATCATTCTATCCCGTGATTTGACAAAGAATGTAATCAAGCTTTATAATTTTAATGAAGTTTCCGACAATTTATATGGTAGCAGTTATTAATGAAATCTTTCTCAAACTTTGGATTAGTTTCATAAATTTTTTACCACAATTCTTTTTAGGATTGCTAATTTTATTAATTGGCTATACTTTGGTTAAATTAGTCCATAAATTTATCAATCTTTTTTTTAATTTTTTTAAAGTTGATGAAATTTTTATTAAACTTCGCTTAATTGAAAAAAAACAAATTATTATTTGGAAAAATATTTTAATTGAGTTAATTAAATGGTTAATTTTTTTGACTTTTCTAATGACCTCGATGGAAGTCTGGGGATTATCAAGAGCTGTTAATTTCATTAATCAAATAATCTCTTTTTTCCCTAATATTATTATTGTTATCCTCGTTGCCTTTTTAGGCGTTATCTCAAGTAATTTCCTTACCAAGATAATTCTTCAGTCAACGCCTCGAACCAAAGAAAAAAATACTATCATCCTTATTATTCAAATTATTATCGCTCTCTTTACTTTTCTGGTTATTCTTAACCAGATTGGTGTTGCCAAAGAACTAATTGCCATTCTTTTTGCCGGCATCGTCTTTATGTTTGCCCTTGCTGGTGGCTTGGCCTTTGGTTTGGGAGGAAAAGAAATTGCTCAAGAAATCTTAACTTATTTAAAACAAAAAATTAACCATTCGTAAATTTTCTGATATAATTTTTTTATTGCCCTCGTCGTCTAGCGGCCTAGGACGACTGGTTTTCAGCCAGTAAATCAGGGGTTCGAATCCCCTCGAGGGCACCACGCCACTTCACTTCTAGCGTCTAATCTTAAACTACAAACACCTTGAAAGAAAATTAAAATAAAGATTAAATACCTTGTTAAAGTTAACCTCAGATTTGGAGGACAAAAGGTAAAATTAGGATAAAAGAGTGAAAAAGAGTGTAAAGGTTGAAATTAGTTGAAGTCAGTTGCAATCAGTTGAAATCGGTGGTCAGTTGAATCGGTGATATTGTTTTTTTCATTTTAAGCGCTACGATTTGGAAGGTCAAGAAATCTATATTAAATCGGTTAGCGATTTACGGTTTAGCTATTTTGCTGGTTAATAATCCCGAAGGCTCTAAAATTGTTTTTAAATTAAAAATTTAAAATTCAAAATTGGTTATTGGTTATTGTTAATTTAATTATTGGTTTAGTAATCATTTATCTCCTTTATTTCCAGCTGCCCCAAATAATTTAACCCTTTGGCTGTTAACACTCTTCCTTTTGCCGTTTTTTTAATTAAACCTAGACGAAGTAAATAGGGCTCAATCAATTCTTCAATTGTTCTTTCTTCCTCAGATAAGGAAGCGGAAATCGTTGATAAACCTACCGGTTGATTGTTAAACTTATGATAAAGAAGCTCTAAATAATCGATGTCAATAGGATTTAGTCCTAAAGCATCCATTCTAAGAACACCAAACAATTCTTTAATAAAATCTAAATCGATAATTTTTGCCTTTTTAACGTCCATAAAGTCTTTCGCTCTTTTTAAAAGACTTAAGGCAATCCTGGGCGTTCTACGAGATCTTTTTGCCATTTCCAAAGCCGCCTCTTGATTGATAGATAAAGAAAGTTTTTTGGCGGCATTAAGAATAATTTCTTTAAGTTCGTTTTCGTGATAATAATTTAATCTTAAAATTAAACCAAATCGATCGCGAAGAGGTGAACTGATTAATGCAAGTTTTGTAGTTGAACCAATAACAATAATTTTTGGTAAAGAGAGATTAACAATTCTTGCGGATGGACCTTTACCAATAACAATATCAAGTTGGTAATTTTCTAGAACCGGATAAAGCATCTCCTCGACGTTTTTTGGCAGTCGATGAATTTCATCAATAAAAAAAATACTATTTGGAGATAAATTCGTTAATATAGCAGCCAAATCACCTGCTTTCGTTAATGCGGCACCCGATGTAATTTTAATCCCAACACCTAACTCCTTGGCCATTATTAATGCGAGTGTTGTTTTTCCTGTTCCTGGAGGCCCATAGAAAAGAAGGTGATCATTGGGATAACCTCTTTTTTTTATCGCTAGGGTAAAAATTTTAAGATTTTCTCTAATATTATCATGACCAATAAATTCAGTAAATGAACTTGGTCTTAATTGATTTGAAAATTGGTTATTTTCTTTCATTGCCCAATAACTGTAAAGCAAATTTTAATTTTTCCTCAAAAGGTTTTTGGGGCGGAATCTTCGTTAAGATTTGAGCAATTTCTTTGCCTTGAAAACCCAGTTGTTTTAAAGTATCAAAAAGTAGTTTGTTTTCTTCAGATATATTGATTAAATCAATTTTAACATCTTTTTTTAACCGACTGTTAAGCTCAAGAATAATTTTTGCTGAGGTTTTTTTACCAACTCCAGGAATATTTTGAAAAAAAGTCAAATCATTGCTTTCCACAGCTTGGTAAATTTTTTCTGGTGAGGAAAAACTAATAATATTATGAGCCGTCTTGGGGCCCACAGTATCAACCAAAAGCAATAGTCTAAATAATTGATACTCCTCAAGATTAGAAAATCCATAAAGAGTAATTTCATTCTCGCTTATTTTTAAATAGGTAAATAACTTAATTGGATTATTTATCTGATGATTGGCAATTACCGATGTTGGCAACTGAACCCAAAATGAAAGACCGCTTTTTGTGGCAATTAGTCCTTGTTTTTCAATAATTTTTATTAAAATACCTTCAATTTGACCAATCATATTTTTTTTGGTTTTGTCCAAGAAGAAAAATCACATTTTGGATAGTTTTCACATCCATAAAACCTTTTTCCTTTTTTACTGAACTTAATTATAATTTTACCACCACATTTTGGACAAACCGTCTCTTCTAAATAATAATTAATTTTTTTTGTAAAACGACATTGAGGATAATTTGAACAAGCAAGAAACTTGCCGTATTTTGAATACTTAATCACTAAAGGGTGTTGGCAAAGAGGACATTTTTCATTGCTCGCTTCATTAATTTTCAGTATTTCCTGATAATTGATTTTATTCTTTTGATTAATTAAAGTTTGGTAAAAATCTTCAAGAACGGCAATTTGGTCTTTTCTATGATTAGCAATTTCATCAAGCGCATCTTCCATTTGCGCGGTGAACCGAAGATCAAAAATTTGAGGAAATTGATCCACTAAAAATTGGCAAATTGATTCGCCGACAACTGTTGGAATAAAATAACGACCTTTCTTTTCGATATAATTTCTCTGATTAATAAGAGAAATAATCATCGCGTAAGTCGATGGTCGTCCAATCCCTTTTTCTTCGAGAGATTTAATTAATGACGCTTCGGTGTAGCGAGGTGGCGGTTGAGTATTTTTTTCTAATGGAACGACTTCTTTTAATAAAATCGGCTCCTTTTCTGCTAACGATAAACTTTTAGAATTATTTTGTTCTTTTTTTTTGTTTTCTTTTTCTAAAATTAAAAATCCGTCAAATAACACTCGCTCTTTCTGAGTATTAAAAAGATATCCTTTTTGGCTTAAAATATCAATAAAAATTTCTTCGATTTTTGCTTCTTTCATTTGTGTCGCCAATGCTCGCTTAAAGATTAATTGGTAAAGCCGGAGGTGGTTTTTTGTTAAACTTTTTAATTTGGAAGGTGATTCATCAAATGTTGTTGGCCTGATTGCCTCATGGGCTTCCTGAGCCAGTTTTGATTTTGTTTTGTAGTTTCTGGGTTTTTCAAGGGCGTAATTTTCTCCATACTTCTTTTTAATATAATCTTTAGCGCCAAATAAAAATTTAGGGCTAAGATTGAATGAATCAGTTCGATGATAAGTGATTAAGCCATTTTCATATAAATCCTGAGCTAATTTCATTGTTAGCTTTGAAGAGAAATTTAGTCGGTAGAAAGCTTGCTGTTGGAGAAGAGATGTGGTAAACGGTGGTGGTGGAAATTTAAGATTCTCTCTTTTTTCAATTTTGTCAATGATAAACGAGTCGTCTGATAAATCTTTGACGATTTTTTCTTTCTTATTGTTATCGATATTGGTTTTGGTAAAAGTATATTTTCCATCAAAAAGTTTCAACTCATTCTTAATTTCAACTAATTCATTGTTTATCTTAATCAACCTTCCTTGAAGATTATTTTCAAATAGCGCTTCAATCATCCAATATTTTTCGCTCACAAATTGCTTTACTTCTTTTTCTCTTTCAACGATCAACCTTAAAGCGGCGGTTTGGACACGGCCAGCGGATAACCAATTTTTTCCTGTTTTTTTCCATAAAACTGGAGATAGTTCATAACCAACAATTCGATCTAATATTCTTCGTGTCATTTGGGCTTTTACCAAATCTATTCTTATCTCAGTCGGATGAGATAAAGCATCAATAATTGCCGATTTCGTTATTTCATGAAAAACCACTCTTTTAAAATTATTCTTTTTTAAAACAATTTCCGGCCACTCCTGTTCTATGTATCCAAGAAGATAAAGAAGATGGTAACTAATCGATTCACCTTCCCTATCAGGATCAGTGGCTAAGATAATTTCTTTATCTTTTTTTAACGCCTCTTTAATTTTAGAGATAACTGTTTTTTTACTATTTATTAGTTCGTATTGAGGATAAAAGTGGTGATGATAATCAATGCTAATTTTATTTTTAGGCAAATCACGAATATGGCCTAAGGTAGAAAAGATTTGATAATTTCTATCTTTAAAAAGATAGCTAAAAGTCCGCGCTTTGGTTGGTGATTCAACAATAATGATACTCATAGACTACTTAGATTTTACCACTTCATCTTCGAGTTTTAAAAGACGATTGTATTTCGCGACTCTCTCACCGCGAGCTAAAGCGCCGAATTTAATGAAATCTGCTTGAACGCCGATAGAAAAATCAACAATAAAATCATCGTTTACCTCACCACTGTTAGTACCAACAACCAAAGTTAACTTATTTTTCTTAACAATATTAATCAATTCCATCGTTTCGGTAATTGTTCCTAAATAAGAAGGTTTAACCACTATCGTATTGAAATAAATATTTTTAAAATACTTTTTAAGAAGATTTTTATTGCCAAAGAGAATCTTATCAGCAACAATATATAATTGGTCATTCATTTTTTGATAAAGCTTTTTCCAAGAATCTTTATCGAATTCAGAAAACGGATCTTCGACAAAAATAATTTTATAATCAGCTAGTACTTTTGTTAAATATTGATAATATTTTTCTTTTGAGAGATGATCAGAAAATTCTCTTAATTGATAGCCTTCATCTTTAAAAAAATTATCGGCTAAAAAATCAACGCCCAAAAAAACATCAACACTATTGGCAAAATTCAATTGATTAATGGTTTGTATCAAGATTTCAAAGATATCAATATTAGATTTAAAATTTGGCGCGAACCCACCCATCGTCCCAACACTAATATCAATATCGAGATTAATTAAATTTTCTTTAACTCTTTCTCGAATAAGAAAAAATTGTTGAAATAATTGAAGATAATTGTCGCTTGGTGGGAAATAAAGATAATATTCCTGAAACTCGACTGTATGCGCGTGTTTTCCACCGTCAAAAAGATTAAAAATTGGTCGAGGGAGAATGCTGATATCAATTTTTGTTTTATTGATGATTCCATAAAGCTGATTAAGATACTGATAAAGAGGTAGCTGATTAGCAGCGGCACCGGCTTTTGCCACTAAAGTAGAAATAAGCAGCATCGTATTTCCACCCAAGGTTGATTTATTTTCTGTTTTATCGGCGCTAATCAACCAATAATCAATTTCCTTTTGTTTTCTTGGATCGACATTCAATAGTTTTGGGCTAATTAAATTATTAATATAATAAACTGATTTGTTAACGCTATAACCGCCAAAAAATTGGTTGTTTTTATCTCTGAGATCTAAAGCACCTTTTTGCCCGTCGGAAAAAGTTGATGGTATCGATGCTGAAACACTAAGGCCATTAGATAATTCAAGATTTCCGGCTAACGTAGGAAAACCATTACTATCAAAAATTTGCCAGGCATTAATTTTTTTTATCACACTCATTTTTTGTTAAAAAATTTTTTTTCAACTTCAAAAACTATTTGTCGTGTTTGATTGATAACATCAGGATTAACTGATAGACTAGAAATCCCAGATTGAACCAATTGCTCAACCATTTCCGGATAATCTGAAGGTGCCTGCCCACAAATAGAAACAGGAACCGAGTATTTTTTAGCTTCATTAATAACATATTTGATTGTCTCAATAACAATTCTTGATCGCTCATCAAAAAAATTAGCGATCTCTTCATTATCACGATCAACTCCCAGCATCATCATTGTTAAATCATTACTGCCAATTGACAAACCATCAATGCCAATTTTTAAATAATCTTCAATTGTTAAAGCCGTTGATGGAACCTCAACCATCATAAAAAGCTTAAAGTTAGGGAAGTCGTAAAGACCTGATTTTTTAACAATTGCTTTAATTTTCACTAGCTCCCATGGGGCGCGAATAAATGGAATCATTAAAAATAAATTATTCAATCCTTTCTGCCAAACTTTCCTTATCGCGGCTAACTCCATCATAAAAACTTCTGGTTGATGAATATATCTGATAGCTCCACGAAAACCAAGCATAGGATTCTCTTCTTTCGGCTCATAATAATAACCGTTTTTTAAATGTCGATATTCATTAGTTTTAAAATCAGTGGCTCGGTAAATTACTGGTCTGGGGCTAAATGCCTGAGCAAAGGTTAATAAATTTTTGGCCATTTTATTAATAAAAATATATTCTTTGTTTTCTTTGATAAATGTTTTTGGATGGACACCGATATCAGCAATCATAAATTCCGCTCTTAACAGGCCGACACCGTCAACATTTTCTTTAGCAATGGAAGTCGCTTCATTCACTTGAGCTAAATTAACATAAATTTTTGTTATGGTTTTAACCTGACTTTTTCCATCCTCCTTCTCTTTGGTCTTTAAAATAACTTTTCCTTGATAGATTTCCCCTGTTGTTCCATTAACGGTAACAATTTGGCCTTCTTTTAAAATTTTTGTCCCTTTTTCTGTCCCCACCACTGCTGGGATACCTAATTCTCGAGAAACAATTGCTGCATGAGAAGTCCTACCTCCTTTATCAGTAATAATCGCCACAGCCTTTTTCATCGCTGGAACATAATCAGGATTGGTTTGAGTTGCCACAAGAACATCACCGGTTCTTATTCGATTGATTTCTGACGGATGATGAAGAATAACCACCGGCCCAAAAGCCAGCCCTGGGGAAGCTGGAGAACCCGTAAGAATTAATTGATGGGTTTGATTTTTAAGATATTTAATCTGACTATCAATTTTATTTAATGTAGTAATCGGTCGCGATTGTACAATGTAGAGATTGTCTCCTTCGATCGCCCATTCAATATCTTGAGGAAAGTAGTAATGTTTTTCAATTTCATTGATGGTAATCGCTATTTTTAAAATCTCCTCATCAGACAATTTTTGTCTCTTTCCTTGTTCTTGGGTTAACTTGACTTCTTGATTTTTTTTACCTTTTTTTACTAGTTTCACTTTTTGATAGGCAGTTTGTTTTTTTAAAATCAAGAAACTTTTCTTGTCCACCTCATAATGATCAGGAGTCACTTTTCCAGAAACAATATATTCACCAAGACCAAAAATTCCTTCGATAATCAACAATCTTTTATTCCCTGTTAGGGGATCGACAGTGAAGGCAATTCCTGATTTGTCAGATTGCACCATTCTTTGAACAACAACGGCAATATTGACTTTATTATGATCGAATTTTTGCTGAAAACGATAATAAATAGCTCTTTCATTAAAAAGCGACGCCCAGCATTTTTTGATTGTCAAAACAAGCTCTATTTCGCCTTGAACATTAAGAAAGGTTTCTTGTTGTCCCGCAAATGAAGCATTAGGTAAATCTTCAGCTGTCGCTGATGAACGAACAGCAACAAGAGGTGATCGAAAAAGATGTTTCACTCTTCTTTTAAATAGGGATAATAAATCCTTTTGTCGATGTATAATTCTAGCCTCTCTTTCAGGTAATAATTCATAATATTTGGCAATTGAATGAAGGAGTGACTCGGGAAATGGGGCGTTAAAAATCATATCTTTTATTGCTTTTGAGACTTGATGAAGTTGATTTGGATTTTCATAATCTAAATTGTTTAACAAAGCGGCTATCTTTGGTCTTAAGGAGTGATTGTCTAAAAAAAGCTTATAGGCGTTAGCGGTGACAACAAAACCATATGGCACGGGAAAACCAGCATTAATCATCTCACCCAAATTAGCGCCTTTACCACCAACAAGAGAAACATCGTGTTTATCAATTTCATCAAACCATAAAAGATTTTTATCGAAAATTTTACCCATAAATTTAATTTAACATAAATTGGGATTGGAAAACAAGTAGATCATTAAAATGAACATTCAATTGCAAGGATAATATAAAGAAAAAAACATTACCTAGGCTAATCGTCAAAAGCAATTACTAATTTTAAATTCGAAATTTTAAATTTTTAATTTAAAAACAATTTTAGAGCCTTCGGGATTATTAACCAGCAAAATAGCTAA
>JBBIRE010000024.1:0-10637 GCA_037441985.1 Candidatus Roizmanbacteria bacterium | reverse complement strand
GGAGGTGGATGAATACTTTGAGCCATACTTAACAGAATCAAATCTAATTAAAGCTAATGAAAGATTAACTGAATGGTTAATATTTTACAACTTCACCCGTCCTCATCAATCACTTGATTATCTGACTCCTTTTGAGTATTATCAGTTACAAATTAAAAAGAAGAAACTGCTACCTATGTACCCGGCTTTGACATCCTCTTGACAAATTTTTTCCGTTTGTTAAACTGAAATATAAAATGATGATAAAAGATAGGCGGACGAAAATTCTTTTAGTAATATTTTTAATTTCTGACGTTAATTTCACTTTTGTAAATTTTGATGAAAAGATTGAAAAAATTTTTGATTTACCTTTGAATCAAAAAACACGAGGAACGCTTTCCACTTTAGTAAAAGTGGGATTGATAGAAAAATTTCAAATTCCAAACCCAAACGGGGCTCAAACCCCAACAGAGCCTCTTCATGATTTTAATAACCAAACCTTAAACACCAATAAACAATCTCAAAAACAATATCGCTTAACCGAAAAAGGATTTGAAAATCTTTGTCTTAATTTTCCTTTTTTCCGTTTTCTTAAAGATTCATGGGATGGTAAATGGAGGATTATCTCATATGAGATTCCAGAAGCGAAAAGAGAAATTCGCGATCGTTTAAGGAGAGAGATGCAGGGTTGGGGATTAGGTCCTTGGCATCGTTCTTTTTGGCTCACTCCTCATCCTGTAATTGAAAATTTACGTCAGTTAGTCGTAGGGAAAGAAGAGGAGAAATATATTCAAGCATTTGAATCTAATCATGTTTTTGGTGATCGTGAAATTTTGATTGAGAAAGTTTGGGAAAAATCAGTTCTAGACAAAAAATATCGTCAGCTTTTTAAAGATTGGCATCAAATTTTATCTTCTGGTGATGAAAAATTAATAAAATTTAGAAAAATAATCGAAGCTTATATTGAATTATTAAAAATCGATCCTGGTCTACCAAAAGAGCTGATTGGTCAAGCTTGGATTGGTTTTGAAGGATGGAGTATTTATAAGGAAATTAGAAGTATACTTTTAAGTTAAAAGTTAAAAATTAAAGGTTAAAAATTACAGTTTAAAATTCAAAATTTTAAAAATTATTAAAAATTTCTCATTATTCTTTATTCACTATTATTTATTTAATTTTATTTCTATATCTCCCTCTTTATCCGTCCGTTTAATTTTTCCTCTTTGGGCTTTGAGCATATCTAATACTTCTTTTGAGGGATGGCGATAAGAATTATTTTTCCCAACACTTATCACACTTACCTCAGGGTTTGCTAACTCTAAAAATTTTTTTGTTAGTCCATTCTTTGAGCCATGATGGGGAACTTTTAGTACATCGAGATTTTTAAGAAGCGATAAATTAACTTTAGATTGATTTAAAAGGCTGTTTAGTATGAAAGGTGAAGCATCGCCGGTATACAGTACTCGGAATTGATTTTCTTGAAAAAGAAAAAATAAAGAAAAGTTATTCGTGTCAATCACCGGATACCCAAAATTAGAATAATTTTGAAATATAGCTTTTGATTGTAAAAAATCTTTTTTTGGCCAATAAAAAAGAATTATATCATCCAAAATTTTAATTTGTTGACCGGCGACTGGAAAAAGTAGAGGAATATTTTTTTGAATAATTTTTTCTTTTAATTTTTGAAAAGAAGAGTTAGGATTATTAATAGGGATTGTTGCTAATTTTTCAATTTGGTAACGTTCGAGCAAATAAAGATAACCGCCAAAATGATCCTTTTGCGGATGGGTGATAAAAGCTAACTCAATTTTTTTATCCCAAAAAGGCATATATTTTCCTAAACAAGAAAGGATTTTTCTATCCGGGCCAGCATCGATAAGCAGATCAATTTTATTTTTAATCCGAATATACGACGCATCGCCTTGTCCAACATCACAAAAAACAATCTTCGTTCGGTGATCAAAAAAATAGGGAAGATATTTAAAAGAGAAAATTAATAAACAAAATAAAAGAATTAAAATAACTGATTTTACTCTATTTAACAACATAAAAACATTTTTTATTACCTATAAAATCTCAACACTTAGATTCACGATCGTGGCATAAAATGTTGAGATTTTTAACTAGTTTATTTTTATTTTTAATTATCTTAGCAATCTCTTTTTTGATTTTTAATCCTTCTAAAAAATACCAAGGATGAGGAAGAAAAACTGAGGGAGTCAAAGGATCTCCTTGGTAGATTTGAAGGAACTTTTTGGTAATTTTTTCATATTTTTTAATTAATATTTGTACATCATTATTTTTTTGATAATCTAACAAGCTTTTTTGATATTCAATAAGAATTTTTTTATATCCATCATTAATCTCATTTAATAACCAAATTTTTTGGACTAGTTTTGATAAATTTTTATTTTCCTCAAACTTTGCCTTAATAATTAAAATGTCTTTTTCCAATCGATAGAATTTTTTAAATTCAAAAATTGGTTTTAAAAAAGAGCGATTATAAGTAATCCAGACTGATTTTTGGAGGTAGGCGAATTTTAATCTTTTTAATAATCTCCTCAAATGATCTCGTTGATTTCTTCTTAATTCTATAAGATCAAAGATAACAAAATAAAAATATCCATCCCAATTATTAGATCGATAAAAAAAACGAGGAAAGTTATCTTGAAGATATTTTTTTCCTTCACGGGTGAGAATAAGTTTTTTATTTCTTTTTACTAGTCGCTTTTTTCTATAATTTTTATTAATAGTTGTATAAATAGAAGTTTTTTGGAAGCGTTGAGGAATATAACCATAAAAGTTTTCATAATAATTTTTAATTAAACCTCCGGGGTCTTTAATTTCATCAAGCAAATCAAAAATTCCACTAACAGAAAGAAGGAGGACATCGGTTAAAGACAATCTTTTTTTCATATTTTTATTTAATTAAATCTCAACATTTAGTTCCACGATCGTGGCATAAAATGTTGAGATTTTGAATCAAAACTTATAAAGTTTAGATTTCTAAGAAGCTCTTTATTTAATTTTGTAATAATTTTGTATTTTTTATTCTTTTTTATATTTATATTTTTAAAATTGAATAAAGCCATAAGGTATTTGGCTAAAAAAATTGATAATAAAAAGCATATAATCAAGAATCGTTTGGCAAACGAAGGAGAAGGGCAGACCTAAAAAATAGTGAATTTTGCCAAAAAATGCTGTCAAAAAACCGGCGATCATTAACGGAGGAATAAATGGGGTAATTAACAAATTAGTTAAAGGAGAAATTAAAGAAATTTGTTTGAAATAAAAAAAGATAATTGGTGTAGTAAAAATTTGAGTGGCTAATGTTGGTTGGATTTCTTTTAGTAAATTAAATTTTATTTTTTCCCAATAATTTCTTGGTTGGAAATTTTTCGTTCGTCCAAAAAGAATTAATCCTAAGGTGGCACCATAAGAAAGAAGTGTTGAGAGAACAGTTATCTGCTTAGGATAAAAAAGATGGAGAATTAATACGGGTAAAAGTGAGATTAAAAGTAAATATAAGATATAAGTTTTTCTTCCAATTAATAAAGCAACGAGCGTTAAAAAAGTCATAAAACCAGCTCTAATAATTGGGGCTTGAATACCTACTAAATAAATATAAAAAATGATAAGAATAATATTTATCAAAATAGCAATTTGTTTGCTAAAAAATTGGGTAAAATTAGCAATAATTCCGGAAAAAATCGTTAAATTAGTTCCTGAGGCAACAACAATATGCAATAAGCCAGTTATTTTAAGTTGTTGGTAGAAAATTTTAGACGTCTTAATCGTTTTACCAAAAAGAATTCCGTTAAGGAGGGAAGCATGAGGTTCGTAAAAATAAGAATTAACAACGTTTGTAAAAATGTTATTCCCAATCATTAAAGCTCAATTAAATCTTTGATTTTTTCAAAAGTTGATTTATTGACAATCTTTTTGTCAAGCAACTCATTAATAGAAGAAAAGGGACGACTATCGATGATTTTTTTAACCGTTGTTTGTCCAACACCTGGCAGTTGATCTAATTCTTCAGCGGTTGCCTGATTAATATTAACTTTATTATTAGTCTTAGTTACTGTATTTATTTGATTTGAATTTTCATTAGGACTGATATAATCAACGTTTCTAGTCGTTTCGGTAAATATACCGGCATTAATTTCTGTTATCGAAGGAATGTAGATTTTTTCTTGATCAGAGACAAACCGGGCAAGATTAAAATTACGGGCAAAAAACATTTTATCAGCGTCATCTGATAAGCCACCGCTTAATTTTAAAACATCTTTTAATCGGGCTCCGGGCGCAACCTCATAGACTCCTGGTTTGTTGACCGCTCCAGAGATATCGACAAAAAGACTATTTTTTTCAACCGCCATAATATTTTTTTGAGGCTCTATAACGATATCTTCCGAAGTAGTATTTTTATTATTTTTTAAAATAGAATTAAGAGTAAAAACGGTAATAATAAGAGAGACAAAGAAAACAATTAGTTCAAACCAAAGCTTTTTGATTTTTTTTCTTAACCACCGAAGGTTTTTTTCTGATAACATTGAATAAAAAATTATCACAAAGTTTTTTAAATTTCAGTCTGATAAAAACAACAAAATTTGTTTTTAGATTGTTATGAAAGGATTAAATTTGCAAATAGAGAAAGAATACTGGCAAAAAAAACTCCTGGTTATTGGTATTGATGAAGTCGGGAGAGGGGCGTTGGCTGGACCCTTGGTAGTCGCTGGCGTTTGTTTCCCCCCGAAAATTATTAAAACAAGGTCTAGAGAGCGTTTTTTAATTAATGATTCAAAAAAAATTACTCCTTTGAAAAGAGAAAAACTAGCGATTTGGATTAAAAAGAACTGTTTATTTTATTCTATTGTCAAAGTTTCTCACCAAACAATTGATCAACACGGAATAAGTTTTGCTTTCCAAAAAGGGATAAAAGAAGTATTGAAAAAAATTATCAAAAAAACAAAAAGAGAGAAGTTTGTTGTTTTAGTTGATGGTTATTTACCAAAAAGAAATATTAATTTAAAAATTGAAAATCGATTAGTTAATCAGAAAGGAATAATCAAGGGAGATTCTGTATGTTTTTCAATTGCCGCCTCTTCGATTATCGCCAAGGTTTATCGAGATCAATTAATGAAAAAATTAAACCACCGTTATCCCGCATATCGCTGGGATAATAATAAAGGTTATGGGACTAAAGAGCATCGGGAGGCAATAAAGAAAAATGGAATAAGTTATGTTCATCGAAAAAGTTATCTTAAACGTTTAACGTCTAACAACTAACATTAAACATTAAACTTTAAACATTAAAATCCAAAGGGAAACCTTCGGGGTTTAGGATTTAAAATTTATTCTGGCTCCGATTTTTATATTTTTCTTTTCAAGTTATTAAGCGTTTTCAATTACTGCGATCTCTTTTTATAAGAATAAAGATAATTATTAAGGCTCCAAAGAGCCCTAAAATAAATTTAAAGGGTAAAGCGATAAAAGAGGTTGAGGCAAAAACGTTGGGCGTTCCTTGGCCAAAGTTAATATTGGTTGAAAGACGATATCGACCAAGAAAAAAACCGGAAAGAATCAGACTAACTGGTTTTTTAAACTCAACGGTTGCCGATGGAGTCGCTTCAATTAATCGTTGTGATTCAGCTAAAATATTTTGGGGAAGCAGTTGATAATGAGCGGTTTCGCCGAAATTTCCTTTTAAGATAATTTCTCCCTCCGGTTTGATAAAGTTTTTTCCTTGATTTTGTAAAATCAATACGATGGGGATTTTATCATTGCTATCAAAAAATTTGAGGTAGTTTTTTCCCAAAGGTAAACGAAAGCGGGGAAGAACATCAAAAAGAGCAATCTTTCCTTTGATATCAATCTTTCCAGACTCAGTAATCGTCGTAATAATATTAGCTCCAATTGTCGCTTTTGCGCTACCAATCGATTCACCTTCCTTGACCATTCTAGGTTGGGTTGAGACAATCAATGTATAATAATAATCTCCTTCTGGAGCCCCTTCAATGGCCCTTATTCTTAAAAGCAACTGTTCTTTTTGGCGAGTTTTAAGAAAAAATGGCTGATTGAATGCCAATTGACTATTGTCAAGAGAAAAACGAAAAGGACCTTCGGCTTTTTCTTTTAATTTAACATTGCCTAGATTGTCTTTCGCTTCAAAAGAAACAACGTCGGCTAACAGATAGACAGGATCGCCTAAATTTTCTACTTGATAAGCAACCAGAACTGATTTGCCGGGTTTAATAATTAATTCAACCAGAGGGGGGGAAAGAGAAAGTGAGACTTCTTGAGCGTTAACAGATTTTAAGTTAAAAGTTAAAAATGAAAAGTTAAAAGTTAATAAGATTAAAAAGTATTTAATGATGTTCAATTTTGAATTTTGCATTTTTGAATTTAGAATTTAATATGTCGGTGTAGCGACAAAATTGATAATCGTTTGATAACTACCGGCCGGCTGAACTGGTGAAATATTAATTTTAAAGGTTACTGTTGCCTGTCGATTTTTTCCAACATTGTTTGATGTCATAACGACGGCGGGACTTTCACTATTGAGATGATCAGGAAACGGACGATAATAATTTGAATTAATGAAATCACTTGGAATGTCAGAACCACTCATGTTATAACCAAAACCATAGGCAGAGGTGAGCGTCCATGGTTTAGCCAAGGTTTCATTGCAGGTATCGCCGCCGCCATCGCAACTGGTATCAGGAATACTACTACCGCCATTAAGGGTTCGCATCGGTCCTTCTTCGATCGCGGTTACTTGATAACCGTGAGTTGATGGATTGGAAACAGTTAATACGGTTTGTTCGGTTTGAGGATTATTAGGGACAATCGTTCCAAAATTAATTCTCGTTTGGGAGATTGAAAAGGAAAAGGGATAGATTGAGTAAAGATATTGAAAGCCGGCTTTAATAATGTAACCCGAAGAATTAAACTGATTAGCCGCGATTTGGCCAATACTGTCAGAAAGTGAGTAATTATTTGATTGTTTTTTTCCGCCAGCGATATCAATTGTGCCAAATTTAATTTTATATAAAGAAGACTCCATATCAATCGCATAAGCGGCCCTAATTAATTCCCAAGAAAAAATCTCTCTTAATATGATAAAAATATATAAAAAGAGAACAAAAAAATTATTTTTTTTCATTGAGTTTTTTCAAATTTTTCTATCAAGTTTTCCATTTGCAACGTATGTTTTTTTATCTTTTCTAATTGATGATCGCCAGAAAAATTTTCGATCGCGTTTTTAATATTTTTAAGGTGGTTTTTAATAATTAAAGAAAGAAAAAGGAAGGTCTCTTCTTTATTTTGAATCAATCTCTCTTTTGTTTTTTGAACAAGAAGATATTCTTTACCAAGATAAAGAGCAAAAGGGGTGAGAAAAGCTAAAGAAAAAATTGGTAATAAATGTTTAAAATCTTCTGTTGATGGCGAAAAAAGAAGAAAAAAAATAATTAAGGAAAGAGAAAGAGTAAGAGAAACAGTTGGTTCCAAAAGGAGCGAAAGAGAAAAAAGGAGAAAATAAATAAGAAAGAAAAAGGGTGAATTGACGCCACCGGTTGAGTTGATGACAATAAGAACAATGAGAGTAAAAATAATCGATTCCAAAAAATTGGTTTTTTGAGGAATGATTTTTTTGCCAAAGTAGAGGATAAGAAAAAGCAAGGCACCGATTTCAATATCATAATTAACAAAAGAGGTTTTTGGCCATAAAAAAGTGAGAAAAGCGGCAAAGATAAGAAAAAGAGAATGAATAACTTCTTTAGTGCTTAATTGATGTTTCATAAATTTAATATACATTATTTTTGTTTATGATAAAATATTTTTATGGATAAGAAAAAAATTAGTTCGCCGACTTTTGGTAAAGAAGTAGTTGAGGAATTAAAAAGGGTTAGCTGGCCAACTAAAAAACAGACGATTTATTTGACTGCAGTTGTCGTCGTTATTTCCTTGACTATTGGTTTGTATATCGGTATAATAGATATTCTTTTAACCAAATTTTTAGAATTTATTACCCGAATTAGGTGACAGATAACAAAAATTCAAATCAATTAGAAGAAAAGAAAAATAGCGAATCAGAGTTGAAAGAAGAAGTTAAATCGATAAATGAAAAAGGGAAATGGTATGTCATTCACACTCATACGAATTATGAAGTAAGAACCAAAAAAGCTCTTGAGCAAAGAATTAAGACTTTAGGAGTCGCTGATAAAATTTTTGAAATTGTCATTCCCACCAGAGAGATAGTAGTTGTTAGAAGAGGAAAAAAGATTAAGAAGGTAGAAAATGTTTTCCCCGGTTATCTTTTAATTAGAATGATTTTAGACGATCAATCATGGTTGGTGGTTCGAACGACGGAGGGAGTAACTGGTTTTGTTGGTACGGGTTTAAAACCAACACCGGTTTCTGAAAAAGAAATTCAAGCAATAATGCAATTTGTTAAACAAGAACAGCCAAAGTTTAAAACAAGTTTTTCTGTTGGTGAAGCGGTTAAGATCACCGAAGGCCCTTTTGCCGACTTTTTGGGAACCATTGATAAAATTGATGAAGAAAGAGGGAAAGTAAGGGTTTTGGTTTCAATTTTTGATCGAGAAACACCGGTTGAACTTGACTTTTTTCAGATTGCTAAGATTTAAAAACAGTTAATTGGTTAGTGTAAAGGTGTAAAGATTGAAAAGTTAGAAAGTGAAAAAGTTTTAAGGTTTTAAGTTTTAGTTTTTAGTTTTGAGACTTAAGTTTTGATTTTGCGTTCCGTTTGTTTAGGATTTAGGATTTCGAATTTAGATTTTTTTCGAATTTCGGATTTCGGATTTAGAATTTTTATCTATTATGTCTAAAAAAATAAAAACGATCATCAAATTAAATCTACCGGCTGGAGAAGCAACCCCGGCGCCACCGGTTGGACCAGCTTTAGGTCAACATGGAGTGCCGATTATGGAGTTTATTAAAGAATATAATGCTCGAACGGCAAAAATGAAGGGTCAAGTTATACCGGCAGTCATTACCGTATATGAAGATCGAAGTTTTACTTTTGTTACCAAACTACCTCCAGTGGCGGCAATGATTTTGAAAAAATTAGGGATTCAAAAAGGATCAGGGAAACCCAATACAGAAAAAGTAGGGAGGTTGACTAAAAAACAGGTTGAAGAGATTGCTAAAGAAAAAATGGCAGATTTAAACACGACTAATTTAGAGGCGGCAATGAAAATTGTTGAAGGAACAGCAAGAAGTATGGGAGTTGAAATTGAGAGTTAAAAGTGAAAAGTGAAAAGTTTATTGTTTAGAGTTTCGATATTCGAATTTCGAATTTAATCTAATATGGGTAAAATACGGACGAGAATTTTAGGCCTTGAAGAGGTCGAAGAAAAACAAAAAAAAGAACAAAAAGAACGAGCTAAAGAAAAAAAGAAAATTCGCGCTCCTGGTTTAAAAGGAGGGGAGCGGATGGTCGCTGTTGAAGTGAAAGAAGAAGAGTTAGCTAAATTAGAGAAGGCAAAAAAGATTTTAGAGGAAAGTAAAGAAGTAAAAAAAGAAAAGAAAGAAAAAAAGATAATTGTTAAACGAAAAATCCGCGGTAAAAAATATCTTGAATTAAAGAAATTAATTGATAAAAAGAAAAAATATTTATTGAAAGAGGCGGTTGAACTTTTAAAGAAAATGGATGTTTATCATTTAAAACAATCGATAGAGCTTCATTTAAACGTTGATAAAAAAGGATTAAAAGGCGAGGTTGAACTTCCTTATTCGATCGGAAAAACCGTAAAAGTGGCCATCGTCGATGATCAGATTTTGGCGAATATTGAAAAGGGCAAGTTAGATTTTGATGTTTTAATTACCCACCCTTCTTATATGCCAAAATTAGCTCGTTTCGCTAAAATTCTTGGTCCAAAAGGATTAATGCCTAATCCAAAGACTGGAACCATTTCTGAAAAACCAGAAGAATTGGCTAAAAAATTTGCTAAAGGGATTGTGCATTGGAAGACTGAAGCAAAATTTCCTTTAATTCATCAAATGGTGGCCAAACTTTCTTTTTCTAATCAAGAAATCGAAGAGAATGTAACCGCTTTCATAAAATCTGTCGGCATCAATCATATTAAGAATGCATTTCTTAAAGCAACAATGACGCCTTCGATTGAGATTGATCTTTCGACGATAAAATAACTACCAACTTCTAACACCCAACGTCTAACTTCTAACGTCTAACATTAAACAGTGAACAACATACAATAAGAAATGGACATAGAACTTAGAATGTAGAACTTAAAAAATTAATAAATTAAAAATTCAAAATTGTTTTAAAATTTGTAATTTAAAATTTAAAATTAGATTTGTTTCATTGCCAATTGGTCATTACTTGTTATTTGGTGATTAAAATTTTTAATTTATTTAGAGTTTAGAGTTTAGAACTTTTATTTTAACCCAAATTTTCTTTTTGCCGCCAAAACAATAATGTGGGCCGCGTCTTCAATTGAAAGATCTCGGCTAGTTCGAATAACAAGATCATAGTGATGGGCTTTTTTAATATCGTGATGATAAAGACTCTGAATAAAATCAGCGCGTTCTTTATCAGACTTTTCAATTAAATTAATCGCTTCATCACGCGTCAACCTTTCATATTTCATCAAATTCTTAATTCTTTGTTC
>JBBIRE010000023.1:0-11079 GCA_037441985.1 Candidatus Roizmanbacteria bacterium | reverse complement strand
TTTTGTTTTTGGTGTTTTTGGTTTATCCTCAAGAAAAGATAGTTTTTTACCTTGTAATTCAAATCTGCTTTTCCATTTATAGAATGTTTTTCTTGATATCTTAAATGATTTACAAACAACAGAAACACTTTTAATTTGATAATAAAACTCAATCATCGCTAGTCTTGTTTGAGCGGTTGATGAGATATCTATCATAGAATGTTTTTTGACAAACTTAATAAACCAATATGGGAGATTATATGTTATGGAATATGTTCTTACATTACTTAATTTTCCTGAGCTCATATTTATTGATATATTCTGATACAGAAGTGTTATCTATGTTTCTTAACTTGCGCAGAAGAAATCGTTTTATCTCTAAATATTTTGATAACTAAACCGACAATTACTCCTTTTTAATCAACTCAAATTCAATTTGGGTACTTATACGAAACGATCGTCATTGATAGGTGCCAATAATTGTAATCGTTTTAAGTTGATATTTAATTATAATTTTATTTTTAGAGAAATTGCCTTTCTTAAGATTAACCTTTTGTTTGATTTTTAATGCTTTCAATAACTTCCCTCACCTCTTCATCACTTGCTAAGTAATATTTTTTTAAAACTCTTAATGAAGAATCAAGCTCATAGACTAACGGAATACAATAAGGTATATTAACACTAACAATCTCTTTATCAGATAAATGATCTAAATATTTCACTAACGCCCGCAAAGAATTAGAATGACCGGAGATAATCACATTTTTTCCTTGTCTTAATAATGGTTCAATTTTTTCTTGGAAAAAAGGGATCACCCGTTGATAAGTGTCTTTTAAAGATTCAGAGGCAGGTAAAATATCAATCGGTATTTCTTTGTATTTCTCATCAAATCGTGGATGGCGAGGATCATTCCAATCCAAAGGAGGAGGAACAACTTCATAACTTCTTCGCCAAAGAATCACTTGTTCTTCGCCATATTTTTTCACCATTGCCGGTTTCTCCTCTCCTTGTAAAGCCCCATAATGTCTTTCATTCAGATGCCAATCCTTAATCACCGGAATCTCTTTTTGACCGATCTCCTCTAAAACAATCTCTAGTGTTTTATATCCTCTTTTTAAAACTGATGTAAATCCGTAATCAAATTTCATTCCTTTTTCTTTTAATCTCTGAGCGTATTTTTTCGTCATCTCAATCCCTACCGGCGCCAAATCAATATCAGTCCAGCCAGTAAATTTTTTTGTCCATTCAGTTAAACCGTGGCGAACGAGTACAAGATATGACATAAGACCTTAAACATTAAACTTTAAACGTTAAACGTTAAATAATAAATTAAAATTCTAATTTCTAAACTCTAAACAAATTCCAATAACCAAATAACAATAACCAATAATTAATAATTTTTTATTCAATAATTAATATTTATATTTAATTTTGATTTTTGATTTTGACTTTTAACTTTAATAAAGATTTCCATCTAATTTCAACCGTATTTCAACTGTATTTATATTGTATTTTTGCATTATTCATTATTCTTTATTCATTATTAATTGATAATATTTCTTTCTCTCAACCTCTCTTTCAATTCTTAATAATTGATTATATTTCGCTGTTCTTTCAGAGCGAGCTGGGGCGCCAGATTTAATCTGTCCAGCATCCATAGCTACGGCTAAATCAGCGATAAAAGCGTCTTCTGTCTCACCTGAACGATGAGAAACGATTGCTTTAAAACCATTCTTTTTAGCGAGGAAAATTGTTTCAATGGTTTCAGTTAATGTCCCAATTTGATTTAATTTAATCAAAATGGCATTTGTTGCTTTTTCCTCGATTCCCTTTCTTAATCTCTTCGGATTGGTAACATAAAGATCATCGCCAACGATTTGGACCCTATCGCCTAAAACCTGAGTTAGTTTTTTAAATCCTTCCCAATCATCTTCGGCAAAACCATCTTCAATAGAAATAATTGGATATTTTTCAACTAAATTTTGATAAAAATTTAAAAGTTCATCACCGGTTAAAATTTTATTTTCTTTTTTCAGATGATATTGACCGTCTTTGTAAAATTCAGAGGCGGCGGCATCAATACCAAAAAAAATATTTTTTCCTGGTTGATAACCAGCCTTTTGACAAGCCTCAATTAATAATTGAAAAGGTTCCTCGTTATTAGTTAAATTGGTTGGTGCAAAACCTCCTTCATCGCCAACAGTAATTGAGTATTTTTTACTTTTTAAAATTAATTTCAATTGATAATAAATTTCTGCGTTAACTCGAATCGCTTCGCTAATAGAATCAACACCAATTGGAAAAAGCATAAATTCTTGAATATCGGTTGACCAGTTCGCATGTTGACCACCGTTGATAACATTCATTTCTGGAATCGGCATCAGATAAGGCCCATTAAATTCTGGATTAAAACGAGTTAAGTATTGATAAAGGGGGATTCTTTCTGATTGAGCCTGGGCCCGGACAACACTTAAAGAGACCGATAAAATTGCATTGGCTCCTAAACGACTTTTGTTTTCTGTCCCATCTAATTCAATTAATTTTTGGTCGATCTCTTTTTGTTTTGAGGCTTCAAAACCTACTAAAGCTTTAGCAAGAATTTGATTAACATTTTCAACTGCTTTTAATACTCCTTTACCAAAATACCGATTTTTATCGTCATCTCGCAATTCAACCGCTTCATATTTTCCTGTTGAAGCGCCCGAAGGCACTGCCGCTCTTCCTATTGACCCATCTTCGAGAACTGTGGTCGTCTCAATCGTCGGTGTTCCCCGACTATCAAGGATTTCCCAAGCGAAGATTTTTTTAATTTTCATAAAAATATTATAAAGGATTAATTTTTAATTTGATCAAATAGTCAATCTTTTTAGCCAATTCACCATCATTTGTTTTCGTCAAATAACTTCCCGGACAGACGACATCCGGGATAAATTTTTTTCCCAAAATTATTGGCAGTGTTTTTTCATTTACTCCCCCATCTAAATAAATTTTAGACCTATAACCAATTAGACGCAGTTGAGTAATTTTATTAAGCGTTTCTTTCATAAAAGATTGCCCTTGCCTTCCTGGATAAACCGACATAATTTGCAAAAAATTAATTTTATTTAGATTGTAATAATTAGCTAAATCTCTAACTCCATCTTCAGGATTTAATACTAATCCTATATTTTTATAATATAAGTTAATTAATTCTTCGTATTTCGGTTTAAGATTAAAATGAATAAAAATATTTCCTAACTTAATTTTGCTTTTAAAATTAATAATTTTTTTAATTTCTAATTGAAAATCTTTAACCATTAAGTGAAAATCAAGGGTATTTTTTTTTATCAAATCTTTATCTTTTAAAAAGGTATTTAAAATTTCTTTAACCGAGGCAGTTTTAGAGGAAACATATTGACCGTCAGTAATATCAATCTGAAAAGAAGAGAAATATCGAGAAAGTCTTTTCACTTTAAGATAATAATCTTCTGGTCTTTCCTCAAGAATCGAAGGCATGACAAACATAAAGTAATTATAATAAATCATTTAAATCTGTAGTCGGTTTAAATTAGTGTAAATGTGTAAAGGTTGAATCAGTTAAAATCGGTTGAAATCAGTTGAAATCGGTTGAAATCGGTTGGAATCGGTTGGAATCGGTTGAATCAGTTAACTGGTTGCTATTTTTGCTGGTTAGCAGTTTTTTTATAAATACTAAATACTAATTCTAGTAAGTCCTGAAGGGACCCCGTTGGGGGTATAAAAAAGTGTAAAGGTTAGAAAGTGTAAAAGTATAAAGGTGTAAAGGTTTAAAAGTTGGTTTTAAGAATTTACGATTTAAAAATTTATTTAGAATTTAGTGCTTATATGTCAACTAACGATACGTTGTAAACATTTTATTAACTGTTGACTAAAGTGTTCCCTTAAATATTTAAACAGGTGATTTTCTATTTAACTGTTGTAATTTTAACTCAAAATTAACAGCAATTAACATATGAAATTAATTTTGTTTTTAGTTCTTTGATATCATCAAACAGATAACGGCGAATAACGTTTTGTTTAATTCTTTGATTAAAGCGTTCAACCATTCCATTTAACCAAGGATGAGCAAATTTTATTAATCTGTGTTTAATTTTGTTTTTTTGACACACTTTATCAAATGGATGAACTAATCTTGTTTTTTTGCCTTAGCTTTGTAAGTAAACTCAAGACCGTTATCTGTTAATATGTAGTTTATCTTGTAAGGATAAAATTCAATTGCTTTTTCAAGGAATGTTTTTCCCATATGTTTAGTTTTTCTTTCAGATAAAAAAACATAGGCGATTTTTGATACCCTATCAATACAAGTAAATACATACCAGCGTTTTTTTGTTCCATCAGGCAATAGAAATTTAGGAGTATATATTAAATCCATATGCAAATATCATATGGTATATTTTCTGATTTTTTTAATTAATCGGTCAGTTTTTTTTAATTCCTTTGGTAATACAGATAAATTCCAACGATTAAAAACACGATAGATTTTCATCGGATACAGATTTGGAATAACATTATTTAATGCATCCCAGATTTCAAAAAGTGTTTTCTTATAAGCTTTTCTTTCATAAACAATTAAATCTTCTTGATCTTGCGTTAAATTTGTTTGCAAATGATGAGGTTTAGATGATTTATCTGATAGAAAATTTCGATTTCTCCACTTACGAACAGTTTTAATGTTAAGATTAAGTTATCTTGCCAATTCACTTATTGATTTATTGCTTGTTTTAATATATTCTCTTATATGATAATTAGTCTTTGCGTTTTTATGTAATTTTTGTAACATACCTAATATTTTACTATCCATAACGTGTCGTTGCTAAACAATAACCAATTAAGATGAAGATTTTTTATTCTATTTATTCAATTTGTCTTAATTCCTGAGCAATAATCGGAGCGACTGATATTTCTTGCAATTTAGAGAATTGATCAGCTTTTTTCAACTCAATCGTGTTAGTGGTATAAATTTTTTTAATAATCGAGCTTTGTAAAAATTGATGAGCATTAGGTGAAAAATCGTGATGAACAATAGCGGCATAAATTTCTTTTGCCCCGTTTTTTGCACATAACTCAGCCGCATTGACTAGAGTTCTTCCTGAAGTAAGAATATCATCAACTAAAAAAACAATTTTATTTTTAATCTCACCATATAAGGCAACTGAATGACTGATATGAGGACGATTGAGATCGCGCAATTTTTCAATAACGGCAATTGATGTTTCCTTGCCAAAAAGATAGGAAGAAAATTTTCTTGCTCGTTCAATTCCCCCTTGATCAGGAGAGACAATTCTGATTGAATTAAGTTTATTGCTAAAATTTTTTTTAACTGTTTCGGCTAATAACGATAACGCGGATAAGTTTTTGAAAGGGATACTAAACACACCTTCGGTCGCTTCATCGTGAAGATCAATGGTGAAAATTTTTGAAAATCCGATTGATTCAAGAAAACGAACAATAACATTGGCGGAAACACATTCTCCAGGACGATGCTGAATATTTTGCCTGGCATATCCAAAGTATGGAATAATACCGATTACTTTCTTGGCTTCATTTCTTTTTAATGCGTCTGCGAAAAGAAATAACTCCATTAAGTTAGTATCAGTGGGGTTTGCCGTTGATTGAATAACGACGCATACTTCATTTTTAACATCTTCCTTTATTGTCACTTTTACCTCACTATTAGCAAATCTAGTAATTTCGGCATTAGATAAAGCGAGCTTTAATAATTGAGAGATTTCTAGGACTAAATTTCTACTACTACTGCCACTAAATAACTTCATTTTATTTTTGTTGAGTGGAAATTTCAATCAATTTTCTTGCTGCTAATTCTTGAGTTTTTTTTACCGATTCGTTAATGGCGTCAACCAGTCTTGGTTCAGAAATACCATCAATAACAATTTCCTCAATCACTTGATCGCCACGAATCGTAATTCTTACCCCATTTTTCTCAACAACGACTCGCTCGTTTTTCAGGCTTTGCTGCATCTGTTGTGCTTGTTGTTGTAATTTCGCTAAATCGCCAAAAGGATTAATCATAAATTAAATAATTTTTAATTAATTTCATTATAATATTCAATAATCGCAATCTCAAGAGGAATTGATTCTATAGGACTGATTTTTAATAAATTATATGCTTCTAATAACTTTTTCATCAAAATTGCTATTTGTTTTTTTGTGAAATGATATTTTATATTTCCATTTGTCAGAGTGATATTAATTAGTTGTTCTCTTAATTGTTGGAGTGTATCTTCAATAAGAACCTTATAATTCCCATTATTTTGATAAAAATTATTCAACCATTCTAATGTTGCTTTTAAATCTTTTTTTTCTATCAAAGATAATAAATTATCTTTTCTAAGACCTAAATAATTTTTAACTAATTCAACGTCATTATGGATATTTTGAATCACTAATTCTTCAAATAATTTAGCGGCATCTCGAAATGAATTATCGCTATATTGAGCGATTAATTCATAAATATTGTCATTTGTTTTAATATTTTCGCCGGTGGCAATTCTTTTAAGCATCGAGATGACATCATTTTTATCGGCTTTGGCAAAATTAACAATAAATGTTCTGGAGCGAATTGTTGTTGGCACTTTTTCGGGATTGGTCGTGGCTAATATAAAATAAACGTTTGGTGGCGGTTCCTCTAAAGTTTTTAAAAAGGCATTGAATCCTTCCTGAGTGATCATATGAACTTCATCAATAATAAAAATTCGATTTCTAGCGAGCATCGGTAAAAAAGAAGTATTTTTTATGATTTGTCTTATCTCATCAATACCGCGGTTAGAGGCGGCATCAATCTCAATGACATCGATTGATTGGGAATTGTCAATTGCTTGACAGTTGCTGCATCGATTACAAGCATCAATCGAGTCTGATTTCTGAGCAAAAGCGTTTTTTAGGCAATTTAATGATTTAGCAATAATTCTGGCAACCGAAGTTTTACCAATGCCTTTTGGTCCTGTTAATAAAATAGCATGAGGGATATTTTTAGTTTCTAATAATTTTTGAATCTTTCTTTTAATCTCTCTATTATCAATCTCTTCAACCCGTCTTGGACGATATTTTAAGTAAAACATTAAGATAATGAACTTTTAATACCGTGATGAATTAATTGGATGGCCATCTGATCAATTTTTTTGTTTTTCTGCGCCGCTAATAAGACCAATTGAGGATAGCAAATAAAAATTTCGACTAAATTATTTTCCGGATAGAAAAAACTTAACACTGGATGAACGATCTCATCATTTAAATATTTTTTTGAAATATTTTTAATTTTTATCTTGCCAACAAAAATAATGTTTAAATCATGATTTTGATTTTTTAACGATTCTTTAATTAACTTTTTATTAATTTTATAACGACTGGGGCTAATGACGTTAACCATATAAAAAAATTTACTTTTTTAATTTTTTCTTTTCCTTCCTCACCAACGATGGTTTTTTATAAAAAAGTTTATTCCTTAATTCTTCTAAAATATTTTCCTCAATAAAATTTTTTGAAAATTTTCTAAAAAGCGAGTCATTACTTTCACCTTTTTTTTTAACAATAACAATCATTAAATCACCTCCTTAAAGAATTTTATTAAATTCTTTTGATAATTTCAATTACTTGATTGAGAGTAAGAAGGGTTGGTTTTTTCATTGGACTTTTTGCCGATCCATTAATGATAATATTTTTTGAAGGATGAAGATACCAATAGGCATTTGGATCTAACGATTTAAGCTTTTCATAAACTAATGTTAAATCAATTTGCTGACTAGGTTTTGATTTAATTTTAAGATATTTCCTCTTTGGATCCTTACGGATGGCTAACATAAATTTATTTTTTAAAGCTAATTTCAGGGATTCTTCATTTGAGCTAAAAAGAGCAATCGCTAAACCAAATTTCGATTGAAAAATTAATCCTTTTTTTAACTCTTCTTCAGCCTTAATTTTATTTTTAAACCCTTGAAAAACAAAATCTAAATTTTGAAGGTGAATTTTTATCAATTCTTCATCGTCATTAACAATAGTTTTTGAATTTTCGATTATTTGATGGATCATTAATTCATAACGATCGTTAGCCGGATCAGGAAATAAAACTTCGCCGAAGTGATCGATTACATTGACTAGTTCAACCAACCTCTCCAAAGGCAATATTTCTTTTTTTTTTATAAATTTTTTTTGCTTCAAAAATTGAAATACCTTTTTAGACGCACAAGTGTTTTCATTACTTTGATGATGATCAAATTTCCCCAAACCAGTATCGACATGAATGATGTTTTTTTCAATATCCGGTGGTTGATTGTTTAAAGTCGATCCAGCTGGAACAAATTTAATAATTGCTTCTTCCCAACCTTTCAAGAATCTTTTAATTAACCAAGTTGAGGTAATAGCATCCAAATCGGGAGACAAATGGGTAACGATAATTTTCATTCTTTTTTATAAAATTCGTTAATTTTATCTATTAGTTCGTGCTTTTTAATAAATACTGAATGTGAGCCTTTTCTCGTTTTTAGTTCTATTTTATCTTTATTTTTTTTAGAAATAATAATTTGAATTGGTATACCAATCAAATCAGCGTCAATTAATTTTTTACCTGGAGAAATTGTTATTCGGTCGTCAAAAAGGGTAGAAATTGAACTATTTGTTAAAAGTTGATAGATTTTTTGAGCAAGTGAATAAGTGCCTTTGTCATCTAAGTTAAGACCAACGAGATGAGTTTTAAATGGAGCGACTGATTTTGGCCAAATAATTCCTTTTTCATCGTGAAAGACTTCCACCAAAGCCCCAAGAATTCTTGTCACTCCTATCCCATAACAGCCCATATAAAGGAATACTTTTTTTCTGTCTTTACCTTCAACATATAAATCAAAGGCTTGGGAAAAACGTGTCCCTAAATCAAAAATATTACCGACTTCGATTGCTTTACCAAATCTTATTTTTCCTTCTTGACATTTTGGACAGGTTGCTCCTTCTTTTAATTTTGAAATTTCTTGGTTTTGAGCAAATGAACAGTGAGAGCAATAGAAAAGATTAACCTCACCGGAATGGGTTAAGACATTAAATTCGTGAGAAAATTTATTAGTAAAAGTCCCACCAGACGCTTCGGTAATTTTAATCTCAAAAAAACCTATTCGTTCAAATATTTTTAAATATGTTTGAAGAACCTTTTGGTAATAATCTTTTAGATCGCTTTCAGTCAAATGAAAGGAATATAAATCTTTCATAATAAACTCTCGCCCTCTTAAAATACCTGACTTTGGACGTGGTTCGTCCCGAAATTTGGTTGAAATATGAAATAAAGCTAGAGGTAAGTCTCTATATGAATGAATAAATTTTTTAGCAAGAGGGGTAACAATTTCTTCATGAGTTGGCCCAAGAGCATAAGATTGACCATACTGACTTTTTGTTTTAAATAAAACATCAACACTTTCCCAGCGACCAGTTACCTCCCAATAATTTTTGGGATGAAGAGAAGGCATAAGTATTTCCAAAGCATCAATTTTATTTAATTCTTGACGAATAATCTCATTAATATTATCAGTTACCCTTTTTCCAAGAGGGAGTAAAGTATAGATACCCGAAGCCACTTGATCAATATATCCAGCTTTTATTAATAATTGGTGATTAATTGATTCATATCTTTTAATTGGTATATTTAATGTTTTTCCAAATAATTTTGAGTATAACATTATTATTTTTTATTAGTAAATTCTAATTTATCAAGAACCTTACCCACCGTTTCTAGTGGTCCAGATGAATATGTATCAATGACTAAGTGATAGTATTTTTCATCAAAAAAGTTATAATCGCCATAAATTTTTTTCCACGTTCTAAAATTATCTTCCTCTCTTTCCTTTATAATTTTTTTGGCAACCTCGACTGTGACTTTATCACGATTAACTACCCGATCAATTTTAAGGGCTTGATTTGAACAAATAAGTAAAACTCTTAAGGTATCTTGGCGATCTCGAGCCATGAATCCAGCAAGCCATGATTCAATGACTAACTTTCCTTTATTTAATAAATTTATCGTCCTTTGATCTATTTGATGGTGAATTTCCTTTGATGCTAACCCAGCTTTGGGATTAACATACTCTTTAAGATAATCGCGGAGTATCTGCCCACTTGAGGTAAAATACCATCCAAGTGGTTCTAAAAAAGGTTTCAAATTATTTAATAAGGTATTTTTTCCGGTGGCCACTCCTCCGGAAATAGTAATATTTTTATATTTCAACATAATTATTTCATTTATTTATTATTTATTTATTATTAATAATTTTCATTATATCATTGACTGAGATAGTAATCGCCAAAAATATGAGAATTAAAAAACCGAATAAGTTTAAATAGTATTCGATTTTTTTGTTAATCTTTTTTTTCGTTACTCCTTCATATAAAACAAATACCAAGCGACCGCCATCAAGTGCTGGAAAAGGTAAGATATTGATCACGGCTAAATTTAATGAAAGAAGAGCTAAAAATTCTAAATAAGCATTTTTCCCAAATTTTATGACTTCTGAGGTATATCGGGCAATCCCGATAGGACCAGCAACCTCAATCGTTTGGGATTTATTAATAATAGAAAAATATATCAACTTGAAAAATTCAAAAACAATATTCATTAATATTTTAAAACTATCGATAAGACCATATATTGGGGCTTGCCACCAAGAATATTTTTTTTCAATAAAATGAGTGATGACCACGCCTAACGGTCCTTGATTGGTTGGTGGATTTTTTCTGGGAATAATTGTTACCTCTATTTCTTTACTCTCTCGAATTACAATCAAGTTAATTTTTTTTCCAGCGTATTTTTTAGTAAGATTGATTAAATCTTCTGATTTTTTTAAATCAATAATTTTATTATCGACGACAAAAGATTTAATAACATCATTTTTTCTAATACCCACTTTATCAGCGGGAGAGTTTTTAATAACATTTTCAACGATAATTTTATTAGCGGGCACTGGTACTCCTTGAGTAAATAAATATGAATAAATCACCCAGGCGAGAATAAAATTTCCCAATACCCCTCCAATGATGATGGCCGCTTTTTCTATTGGTTTTTTATATGAAAACGCCAGTTTCTCTAAT
>JBBIRE010000022.1:0-11179 GCA_037441985.1 Candidatus Roizmanbacteria bacterium | reverse complement strand
CTTAATTTTCCTGAGCTCATATTTATTGATATATTGTGATACAGAAGTGTTATCTATGTTTCTTAACTTAGGCATAAGTATTTTAAAAAAATTATGAAATAGTAAAAATTATATAAAAATTTTTGTTATAATTTATTTTTGAATATGCTTTTCAAAATAAGAAAACCGCCGATTGTTATTTCCGTTGGTGGTAGTTTAATCGTTCCCAATGGTGGAATTGATACCAATTTTTTGACAAAACTCAATTATTTTATTCGAAACTACATTCAAAAAGATTTCCGTTTTTTTTTAGTTGCCGGCGGAGGTAAAATCGCTCGCGTTTACCGTGATGCGGCTAAAAAAGTAATTGGTGAGGTCAGCAATGAGGATTTGGATTGGCTAGCAATTCATCTTACACGCGTTAATGGTCATCTTCTAAGAACAATTTTTCAAGATATCGCCCATCCACGAATTATTGAAAATTATCACAAGAAATTAAAAAAGTGGAAAGAACCCGTTGTTATCGGTGCTGGTTGGAAACCTGGTTGGTCAACTGATTACGATGCCGTAATTTTAGCAAGAGATTATGGGGCAACAACGATTATTAACCTTTCTAATATTTACTATGTTTATGACAAAGATCCGAAGAAATTTAAGGATGCAAAACCAATCAAAAAGATTACTTGGGAGGAATTAGAAAATATTGTTGGTGATAAATGGACTCCCGGATTGAATGTCCCTTTTGATCCAATTGCCACTCAATTGGCAAAAAAACTAAATTTAACAGTGATTATTACCAATGGAAGAGATTTCAATAATCTACAAAATATTTTCGAGGGAAAAAAATTTAAAGGGACCGTGGTTACACCTTTCAAGATTGATTCTAGTTATTATAATCGAGAATATTATCTCAAAAAAACTGGTCTTAAATTTGTTATTAAGCAAGGAATTATCGATAAACTAATCAAAAAAATAACCTATTGGTATCGAGCATTAATTATAAAATTTTATCTTAATCCAAAAACAGTTCTTGATGTCGGTTGTGGTACCGGTGAGTTAGTAAGAATCTTAAGAAAATTAAGCATTGATGCCTATGGACTTGAAATTTCCAAAGACGCGATCAGTTTGTCCAACGACGATGTAAAACCATATTTAAAATTGGGTGATATTGTCAATATTCCTTATTCAGATAATAATTTTGATTTAGTCGTCTCTTTTGATGTTCTAGAACGATTAGAAAGAGAAAAAATTGAAAAAGCCGTGAAAGAAACGATTCGCGTCTCAAAAAAATATATTCTTCATAAAATTTATACTATAGAAAACTTATGGATTAGCTTAACTCACCGTTTAGATCTTTCTATTTCCTCACTTTTTGAAAAAAGAATCTGGCAAAATATTTTTAATTCGTACCCGAATGTTAAAATATTAAGAAAATCAATTTTCAGACTACCAAGTTTTTTCGAGACAATATTTTTATTAGAAAAAAAATAATGCTTCTTAATTTAATCAAATTAAAAAATTTCCGTAATTTTAAAAAAAATCAGTTTTTTTTTAATCCATTTTTAACGATCATTATTGGAGAAAATTCTGTTGGAAAAACTAACCTTTTAGAAGCAATCTTTTTTGTATCAACTGGTCGCGGTTTTCGAGAAAAAAAAGAGAGTCAATTGATCTCTTTCGGTGAAAAAATAGCTGAAGTTGAAATAAAATTAAAAAATGATCAAGATGATATTGTCTTAAGAATTAACCTAAATTTAATTAATAACCAAACAAATAAATATTTTTTTGTTAATAATATTGAAAAAAGCCTGGTCTTTTATCAAAAAGAAAATATTACTCCTGTTCTCTTTACCCCAAATGATATTGAACTGATTACCGGCGGACCAGAACTGAGACGACATTATTTAAATCAATTTCTTTCTAAAGTTAATTTGGAGTATAAAAATTACTTGAACAACTATCAAAACGCTCTTAAAAGAAGAAATAAGCTGTTAGTCGATAAAGGAAAAAAAATTTATCAATTGAAAGAAGAGATTAAATTTTGGGATAGTTATTTAGAAAAATACTCCAAATTTATTATCGAAAAAAGAGGGGAATATATTGACTTTTTAAACAAAAATTGTCAAATAAATCATTATCAATTAAAAATAGATTATCTTAAAAATCAATTTCTTCCTTTTTATTCTGGTAGGTATTTTGAAAAAGAAATTGTTTTGGGACACACATTAACCGGTCCTCAAAAAGACGATATTAAAATTTTTATCGACGGAAAAGAAACTCATTATTTTGCTTCGCGAAGCGAACAACGATTAGCTCTTCTTTGGCTAAAAATAAATGAAATAAAATATCTTGAAATGATTCTTAAGAAAAAACCGCTTCTTCTTTTAGATGACATTTTTTCTGAGCTAGACTTGAGTAATAAAAAATTAGTTTTAAACCTTATTAAAAAATATCAAACAGTAATGACAACCACCGAACCAATCATTCTTGATTTTATTAATTTCCCCCACTCGATAATTACGTTGAAATAATTTAAATTCAAAATTTAAATTTAGTTAAAAAATGGAATTAAATTTAGGGTAAACATAGTATAAAAGTGTAAAGGTATAAAAGAGGGTAAAAGGGTTATAAAGGAGTATGAAGGAGTATAAAGGTAAAATGGTTTTTTAGTTCTGGAATTGGTCTGGAATCCGTTGAAATTGGTTAAAATTGTTGAAGTTGGTGAGTAGTGGAAGACGAAATACAATTTATAATTTATAATTTAAAATCAATATTCATTATCATAATCCTCTAAATAAAATTACTTATTAAAAAATTTGAGACGATCGTCTCATTTTTATTAAAGGGTCAAAAAAATTAGATTGTTGGAATAAAGAGATTTAATGAGGGAATTAAAATTTAAAATTTAAAATTTTTTATTGAGGTTCCCGATTGGATCGGAAATGACAATGGTAGAAAGAATTATTACTACGCTTTTTTGTCA
The DNA here is from genome assembly GCA_037441985.1 of Candidatus Roizmanbacteria bacterium. Lineage (GTDB taxonomy): Bacteria > Patescibacteriota > Microgenomatia > UBA1406 > GWC2-37-13 > JBBILO01. The sequence goes on along the minus strand of JBBIRE010000022.1, from coordinate 8,217 downwards.
TTCCTGTGCAGACGGGAATCTTATGAATTTTTATTTATTTGATTTTTTCCCTCTCCTTATTGATTATTTTAGGATAAAATATTGTTGGAGGTGTGCCGGAGTGGTTGAACGGGCCGGTCTCGAAAACCGGTGTCCCCCGAACATTCGGGGGTCCAGAGGTTCGAATCCTCTCACCTCCGCTTTTTTAAAACTTAAATCTCAATCATCGGTAAAAAAAACTTTTTCTTTTTTCTTTCTTTAGTGACCGAGACATCATAAAGGATTGTCCCAAAATCAACTTTTTTTTGTTCTATTAATGGATAAACTTTTTTTACTCTTTCCTCTTTTTCAAACAAAGAAAATAGCGAGTCTTGATAATCGTTCATTTTTTCTAATCGAGAAATGGTGCAACCAACTGTTCGATAAGTTTCGTTTTTATTAAAAATCTTCTTTAAATTTTCTTTAATTTCCTGATGAATTAAAAAAGGATAAGAAAGAGGTGGTCTTATCAACCATTGATAATTTTTGATCAAAAATTGATTCGTTTTTAAAAAAATCGTCATTTCACCAACTCGATACCCAAACTTTCTTGCCCAATAAAAAGCTTCTTCGCAATGAGAAATTAATTTAGCAAAAATTTTTTCAAAAGAATTAGTTGGGGGGTAAAAAGTTTTGCTTCTTGTAATTGATCGAAAATTCTCTTTAGAATAAGGATTGATTTGATAAATTTGAGTTCCTCTTAATTCCTCCCAGATTTCAAAAAATGGTTTTGTTAAATATTTTTTAATAAAAAACTCGTCTTTTTGAACAAAGTCAAAAGCAGTATTAATCCCTAATTTTTTTAAATAAGAAGCGGTATTTTCGCCAATTCCCCAAACTTTCTCAATCTCGATTTTCTCTAAAAATTTTTCAATTGACAAACCATCAACGATAGTCAAACCAGATGGTTTTTGAAAAAGAAGAGGCTAATTTAGCTAAAGATTTGGAGACTGAAAGACCAACAGAAACCGTAATTCCCAGCTTACTTTCAATAGTTTTTTTAATCATTAAGGCAATTTTTTCATAACTCATATTTAAAGGGCGCCTTAACCCTTTTAAATCAACAAAAGCTTCATCAATTGAGTATTCTTCAACAAAAGGACTAAATTGGCAAATAAGATCAAACATCCGCCATGAAAAAATTTGATAAAGTTCATAATCAGAATTAACAATTGTCACCGAAGGAAAGCGTTTCTTTACCTCAATAATTCTCATTCCTCTCTCAACGCCTATTTTTTTTGCCTGATAAGAACAAGCGGTGACTATCCCTCTTTCTTTACCAACAACGACCGGTTTTCCTTTTAATGAAGGATTAACCGCCTGAATCACTGAGGCAAAAAAAGCATCGGCATCAAGATGAAGAATCGCCTGAGGCCAAGAAGAGACTAAAAACATTTTAATTGACTAATTTTCTAATCACTGCTTTGACTACTCCAAAAATATTTAGTTCTCCTTTAGGAAAGAAGGGAGGATATTTTTTATTAGCAGAATCTAAATAATATCGATTACCAATTTTTTTTAAAATTTTAAGAGTCCATTGATTATCGATTTGAGCTAAAACAACGCTACCCGTTTTTGCCTGATATTTTCTTTCAATTAATACTAGATCACCATCAAAAATCCCAACACCAATTAAAGAATCACCGCTAACTCGAAGAAGAAAGGTTGAATTAGGGTCGTCGATAAGATATTCTTCCAAAGATAGATATTGATGGTTTTCTTCGGCTAAAATAGGAAAACCTGCCTTGATATTTCCTAAAAGAGGCAGGGCAAAAAAACGACTGGAGGGGATAATTTTCTTTCCCTCTTTTTTTAAAAAACCAGTCTCAATTAGTTTATTAACAACTTTAAAAACTGAATTTTTTGACGAAAAATCAAAGATTTTTGCCATTTCTTTATAAGAAGGCAATCGCCGATGTTTTTTAAAAAAAGTTTTTATTTTTTTTAGTTTTTCTTCCATATAAAATATCATAGTAAACAATCGTTCACTTGTCAAGAAGAATTTTTAAAAAATAATATTTAATAACCAATAATAAATTTTTAATCAATACTTGATAATAAAAAGTCAAAATTCAAAAGTCAAAAGTCAAAATTACAATTAAAAATTTAAAATTAGTTAAAAGTTAAAAAGTTAGAAAGATAAAAGATGAGAAAGTGGAATTAAATTTAGTGTAAATATAGTATAAAGGTGTAAAAGTTAAATCGGTTAAATCGGTAGTTAGTTGAATCAGTTGAAATCAGTTAAATCGATTGAATGGGTTAAATCGGTTAGAATCGGTTTAGTCGGGGAATATTGTTTTTGTCATTTCAAGCTTTCCGAATCGGAGGATTTGAGGTGAGAAATCTAGCGAGCGAAGAGAGTGTAAATAAATAATAAATAATAATAACGCTAACTCTAGATTTCTTCTCCTCCAAGTGGAGAAGATCGAAATGACAAAATGAATAATTAGAAATCCCAAAGGGATTCTCGATTCGGAGGGTAGAGTTTAGTTCAATTAGGTTAATAAAAATTTATACTCTCCCAACAGAATCTCTTCAGAGTTCTACATTCCAAGTTCCACGTTCCACCCTCCAAGTTCTAATTAAAATGTCAGACGTTAGGCGTTTAAAGTTAGATGATTCCTGTTTCCAATCCAAAAATAAAAGAAATTATTCTCACAATAAGATAGGCTAAAACAAGAAGAATAAAACCAATAACTCCTGTAGTTATTTTTGCCTGAGCGCTTTTTAGTTTTTCTGGATTGCCACCTGACATCATAAAATCATAACCGCCCCAGATTAACACTAAAAGAAAAATAATTCCAGCCAAGGGCACTAAAAAATTCATTAATGTATTAACTAAATCACCAACAGTGTTAATTCCCTTTAAGGGTCCTTCAATCGATTGACCGCCAACATTAATGCTTTGAGCTAACATAGTTTAATAATTTCAGTATAGCAAAAATAACAAAATTAATAATAATTGACAAAATTAAGAAAGAATTAATTTGCTGAAAAAAATTAAGTAAATTTTTATTGTTTAAAGCAAAATTAACAATAAAATCAATTTTTAAATTAAAAATGTAAACGATAAAGTAAATAAACAAAAAAAATGGAATTATATAAAGTAAATCTTCTAAATCTTTTTTTGAAGAAAACATTGTTGTTGAAACAGTAAAAATCAAGTAATAAAAAAATAAATTCAAGGTTAAATGAGAAATTGCCCAGAAAAATAATATCGCTCCAAACAAAGGAGCAATTCCAACCAATAAACCGCGTAGAAAATCTTTTTTTATGTAATAAACCGTTCCCAATTTAATTGAATGATTTTCAATTTGAGGAAAAATTCTTATATCCTTAACCGGTAAAAAAAGAATTGTCGCGGCAAAAAAATGGGAAAATTCGTGAATAATTGTTCCTGGGAAAAAAATTAGAGCTAACAAATAATAAACTAATTTTTCATTTTTAATTAATTTTCTTAAAAAATAAAAAATCTCGTTTAAACTTACGCGGGAGATAAAATAGATAAGAATTAAATTTAAAATAAATAAACTGATTTCCTTCATTTTTATTGGCCTTCAACTGAAGAAGCCTCATTGGTTGATGATGAGGGAGTAGTTTCCGGAGTGATTGTTGACTCCAATAGAGGGGTCATCTCAACTGATGATTCTTCTGTGGCAGGAGTCGGTGTTTCTGAAGGAATTATTTCTTCTGTTGGTGAAGGAATTGAGGTTGGAGAAACAATAGGCGCTTTATTAAAATTATTTTCTAAAGATCTTTGTTCTTCAATCTTTTTTTGAATAAAAAGAAATAAAACAACTGCTAAAATCGTTAAACTTATGATTGCTAAAACTAAAAGAAAAGTCGTTGTTTGATTGTTTTTCTCAAATTTTTTCAGATCTAAAGGAGTATAATTAATTTCCATTTTATAAAATTTATATCAATTGATAACGCCTGCCGTCATTGTTTGTTGTTCTTGATTGTTATTATTATTCGGTAATGCCGTTTTTGAATTCCTTTCTTCCTCTTTTTTAACTAACTCTTCTTTTTTTTCTTTATTATTGATTGTTATTTGAACTTTTGTTGAAGCACAACGAGAACAAATCGGTGTCGAATTACTCACTGTTTCTGTTTCAAATTCATTGCCACATTTTTCGCAAAAAAATTTTTTGATTTTTTGTTTATCTAGTTGATCTTTCTCAATTAATTGGACTCGCTCAACATTAAAAATAAAACTTTCGCCATCAAAGTCGATTAATATTTGATCTCCTGGTTTTATTTCGTTTTTAATTATCTTTGTCGATAAAGGATTTTCAATTAATTTTTGAATCGCTCTTTTTAAAGGACGGGCACCGAAAATTGGATCAAATCCTACTCTGACGATTTCTTTAATCGCCTCATCGGTTGCAGAAAAACCAATCTCTTGTTCTTCAAGAAGTTTAGCTAAATTCCTAAGCTGTAACTTAACAATTTTTATCATATGAGGATATTGGAGTGGTTCAAAAATTACCACCTCATCAAATCGATTAACCAACTCTGGTCTAAAAAATTTAAGAATTTCTTCCATTAATTTATTTTTTAAAATGCTGAATTTTTTTGTTTTTACTTCTTGGTCAATCTTTTCTTTTTCCTCAATCTCTTTTTCCAAAGGAAAACCGTCTCCAAAAAATTCTTTTAAAGAAGATATCTGCCATTGATTTTGATCTAATTGTCGCCAATAGGCTTTTTCTCCTACAATGATGATCTCTTTTTTTTCAGGAGAAAAAGTATGAATATCCCAATAATTAACCGGCATTTTTTTCTTTTCTTCGGTTGTTAATTCGGAAAAATAATCTAATATCAACATTGTTTCCCATCTATTATCACCTTCTTTTCTTCGCCATAGACGGTTTTTATAAGTAATCATCTCCCATCCTAACGGTGAAAAAGAGTGAGTGTTAAGTTTTGCGGTTGGTAACTGTTCGTCTGGAGCATCGGGCAAAGCATTTACTACTACTTGATCTTTGAAAACGTCAACTAATTTTATTTTTTGCCAGATTTTACTTGTTGTTGAAGATCGATAATATAAATCATCATTAATAGTAATTATCTCTTCACCGTTATAAGCAATGGCGTGAGTCTCAAAATTATGTACTGGAAATTCTGATTTTTCTGATTTATCAATTTTTTGACCAGCAAAATAATCCAACAATATTCCTTCTTCCCACTTATTTTTCCCTTTTCCTTTCTCAAAATATTTGTTGCCTATTGTTAAAATCTCTCTTCCGGTTGGAGAAATGGTGTAAGTGGAAATAGACGGCGGTTCTTGAATCTGATCGCCTTGAGATTTTAATAACTCTTCCTGAATTAATTTCGAACCTAAATTTGAAGTACAGATGATAACGGTATTTTTAAAAGAAATAGTTCTTCCTTTGTTATCAGTTAAACGACCATCGTCAAGAATCTGAAGAAGAATATTAAAAATATCCGGATGGGCTTTTTCCACCTCATCAAATAAAACCACTGAGTAGGGTCTTCTTCGAACTGCTTCGGTTAACTTTCCTCCCTCTTCATAACCGACATACCCCGGTGGCGCTCCTAAAAGTTTAGCCACCTCGTGTTTTTCCATATATTCAGTCATATCAAAACGAATCATTGCCTCCTCTTGTCCAAAGAGAATATCGGCTAAAGTTTTTGCCAACTCGGTTTTTCCAACACCAGTTGGCCCAAGAAAAATAAAACTGCCCACCGGTCGACTATGTGATTTTAAACCGGCTCTTCCTCTTCGAACGGCTTCAGCGACTACTCTTACAGCTTCTTCTTGGTCAATTAATCGCTGGTGCATTATTTCTTCTAAGTTGGCTAGTCTTTCGGTTTCTGTCGCGGTAATTTTAGTGATTGGAATCCCTGTCCAACGAGCAATGATGTCTTTAATTATTTCTATACTAACTGCTGTTGTTGTTTGGCCTTTTTTCAAATTGTATTCATCTTTTTTCTCTTTTAACTGACTATTAATCTCTTCAATTTTTGAATTTAAAATTCGCGTCTTTACTTTATCTCCTTTTTTTTCAGCTTCGGCTTTTTCCTGAGTTAGTTGCGCAATTCTTTCTTCTAATGATTTAATTTCCTCGGGTAAAGAAATCAAGGGTAAGCGAACAGCAGAGGCCGCCTCATCAATCAAATCAACCGCCTTATCAGGTAAAAACCGATCGCCAACATATCTTTTAGAAAATTTCACTGCTGCTTCAATTGCTTCATCTGGAATTTTTACTCGATGAAAAGCTTCATATTTGTCACGAACGGCTTTAAGCATCTTAATCGCTTGCTCCTCGGTCGGTTCGGAAACTAACACTGGTTGGAATCGCCTTTCTAAAGCAGGATCTTTTTCAATATATCTTCGATATTCAGTCGTTGTTGTCGCTCCAATTAACTGTAACTCTCCTCGAGCTAAGGCCGGTTTAAGAAAATTGGAGGCGTCGAGTGATCCTTCACCTGAAGAACCAGCGCCAACAATATTGTGAATTTCATCGATAAAAATAATCACCTTTCCTTGTTGATTTTGCACTTCCTCAATCAAGTTTTTCATTCTTTCTTCAAATTCTCCTCGATGAGAAGCTCCAGCTAAAATACTCATCAAATCTAACTGTAAAATTTTTTTCTCTAAAAGAGTTTCTGGTACTTGTTTGGCAACAATTCGTTGCGCCAAACCTTCAACAATCGCCGTTTTACCAACGCCAGCTTCGCCAATTAAAGCCGGATTATTCTTTGTCCGACGGGAAAGAATGTGAATCACTCTTTCAATCACATCAGATCGTTCAACTACTGGATCTAATTGCCCTTGAGCGGCTTTAGCGGTTAAGTCGATGGTAAATTGCTCTAAAACTTTCTTTTTCTCTTGAGCCTTTTTTTGTTCTTCGGTTAAACCTTCTTTTTTTCCAGTAGTTTTTTTATTTAAATCTTCTTTTTTTAAGCCAAGTTTGGCTAAAACTCTTGCTCCAACACCCTCGCCTTCTTCGTATAAAGCAATTAATAAATGTTCTGGCGCAATAAATTCAAAGCCTAACTTTCTCGCTGTGATCAAAGAATTATCCAAAATCCTTTTTAGTCTTGGTGATAACTGTGGGGGAAGATTATAATTTCCTCTTTGATAGAGTTTGTTTAATTCATCTTGAATCAACTGTGGCTGAATCTTTAACTCAACCAAAAGATTATAAATTTCGTTGTCGCTAATCAAACCAAAAAGAAGATGTTCGCTATCAATGTATTGAACCTTTAATTCTTTAGCTTTATTTTGAGCGACAAAAAAAACTCGATTAGATCGCTGAGTAAGATGGGTTAAGAGATCCAGATCTTTTTTTTGATCAACTGAGGATGGGGTGCTTTGTGGCTGATTTTGTTTCAATTCGTTTGTTTCATTGGGGATATTAGATTTATCAGGAGAAGAAGGCGGAATTGATTGTTTTAAATTGATAGAGGAATCAGGTTTTTTATCTTCATTAATAATCGTTGGTTGATTTTGATCAATAATTGTTTTTTGTGGTGGTTGACCAATTCCTGAATAAGCTTGTCCATTTGGTGGTTGGCCAACTCCGGAATATGGCTGTACACCACTTGGTGTTGAACCAATGCCAGAATAACTATTTGAAGAAACAGTTGGTTGATTGTTGATTGATTGGGATGTTATTGAAACATTATTATCGTTTGACACCGACTGATTTTTTTTTATAAAATGAAAAAAGCCACTCATATTTTCATTATGGAAAACAATAAAAAGATTGTCAACTATATTTTGTTTTTTTTAATTTTTGTCTTAATCTTTCTTTTAATTTTTATTAATTGGTTGACTAAAAAACCATTTTCAAATAAAGAAAGGGTAACGAATTCCTTTCCAACGATTACTATTAATCAATCAAGTTCCTCTGTTAAAACCAAATTTATTGAAAAAAATTCACCCACTCCAACAATCGTTATTCCAACCATTGGGGTAAATTTTACCGGTGTTCAAGAAGTAGAAATACCTAGAGAAATTATTAATCAAACTAATCAAGAGTTTGAGCTTAAAAAAAAATCGCCTTATCTAATTGATAATTTTTTAATTGAATACGATTATCGTAATGACTATTTTGTTGTCTATCCAAAAGATAAAAACATTTTGCTTAACGAAGAAAGTATTAATCAAATAAAGGAAAAAATCAAAAAAAATTTTCCCCAAATGCTTATTGAATACGATTATCGTAATGA
>JBBIRE010000021.1:0-11555 GCA_037441985.1 Candidatus Roizmanbacteria bacterium | reverse complement strand
CAAAACTTCCCTCAGGAAGAAGAAGAATATTTGGCGATTCGATACCATGAAGCATAGCATTCATTGTCCCAATAAGATAGGGAAAAACCTTCACTTCTTGGCCATAAAATGTATTTTCTTTCAAAATCTTCTGCTCTTTTAAGGTTTGGATTTTGTCTCTTAAAAATTTATATGATTCAACTAAAAATCCAGCCGAACCACAGAAAGGATCAAGAATTTTTTCACCGATTTTTGGTTGAACAATATTTATCATAAATCTAATGACCGGTCTTGGAGTGTAAAATTCACCAGCACCCCCGCCTTTTTGTCCAGCGGTAACCATCAACAAGTCTTCGTAAACAATTGAAAGAATATTGGTATCTTCTGGACTGCTAAAATCAATTTCATCAATTAACTCGATCAATTCAGCCAAAGCATAGCCTGATTTAATATGATTTCTAATTTCAGAAAAGATCGATGAGATTTTTGCTTTTTGCGGAGTTCCCGAAAGACTGGCTAAATAAGGAATCAACTCATTTTCGACAAAGGTTAAGAGTTTTTCTCCGGTCAATTTATTAGCCCAATTTCGCCATTGATATTTTTGGTCTATCACCGATTGATAGTCATTTTGTAGAAGTTTTTTTTGCTGTTCTAAATTATCAAAGAGTTTTAAAAAAAGAAGCCAGCTGAGTTGTTCAATATACTGAAGGGGAATCAGTTTTCCTTTTTGCCTCATCACATCACAGGCTTTTTTAATTTTACTAGACAAGGTTTGACGATCCATAGTTTTAATAATTAATTAATAATAAATATTTTCCTTCAATTGTTTAAAGATTGGTTTTAAATTGTTGGTATGAAATCTTTTCAAGATTTCTTTTAATCCGCCATATTTATGAGAAAATCTAGGTAAAGTTAAGACTTCTGGTTCTAATTCGTCTATACCGCCAATGCGATATTGATCGATGAGATCCAAAATGATTTCTTGAGCCTTTTTTGGAAATGAACTGAGAAATTTTTGTTTGATTTCCAGTAAGGCTCTTGCTCGATCATCGCGGCTGATAATTGGGACGTCAAAGGCAATATTGGCAAGAATATCAAAGGCATCAATATCACTTCGCTTGAGAATGACTGAGGCAATCACCTGTGGTGAAATCCCTTTTTTTGACAACTCATCAAGGAACTCTTTTCTCACATCGTCATCAAGCCAAATTTTTTTGAAATCTTCAAGACTGACCACTTTTTCCTTAATTCCTTCTTTTGAGTATTTAATATACTTCGCTTTTTCAAGCCATTTGTCTCCTGCTTTGATTAAGATTTCCTCTTCTGTTTCAATGTGAACAGGAATCTTGTTAATAACAATCGGTTTTTTTGCGTCAGATTCTGGTTTGAGGCTAATTTCAATAATTTTGTTTCGGTTATAAGAAGTTTCTAATTTAATCTCTTTTCGGGCATATCCTTTTGCCGAGACAATAACCTTTATCGGTCGTCGGGGCAAATCTTCAAAAAAGAACAAACCTTGATCATCGGTTAATGATGAAATTTGTTCATTTGCTTTAGGAATCACAGTAACTCTTGCTTTAGCAATTGGTAAGTTATCTTTGATATCAAAAACTTTACCTTTTAAAAAATAATCTCGCGGTTCTTTGTCTTTACCAGAAGTAGTTTCTTTTTCCTCCAAAAGCTTTTCGAAAAGTTTTGTTGCTCCGGTGTAGTCAATGATTCTAAAAAAATATTTATTACTCGCCTCATCGATTCGTGTTCCTCGACCAATAATTTGATTAAAAAGAGCGACAGATGAGACAGTTCTTAAAAAAACAATATTTTTGACACTAGGAATATCAACTCCGGTGGTTAAAAGGTCAACCGTGGTAGCAACCACCGGCATCGTTTTTTCTGAGTCTCTAAAATTTTCTAGTTGTTTTTTATCGATCAGATCTTCGGCAACAATTCTTACCGCGTAATCCTGACCAAAATGGGCAAAATGATTTTGAAGCTCTTTTTTTACCGCTTCCGCATGGTCGGTATTGACGCAATAGATAATGGTTTTATCTCTTGACCCATAGGTTTCTAAAAATTTCGCCAGGTTTTCGCAAATTTTTTTTGTTCTATCTGGTAGTGAGATTTCTTTTTCAAAACTTGCCGCTGAATAATATTCTCTGATTTCCTCTTCTAAAGTTTCTTCAGGATAATAAATTTCTGCTCCTTGTAATGCGGCTTCTTTTAGAGAAAGACCGCCGGCTTTATCGATATTGGTATAAACACGCTGAACTAAATAATTAGCCAAATAGCCATCTTCGATACCTTGATTGATTTCGTATTTATAAACAGGTTTCCCAAAGTAAGCGTAAGTGTCTATATTGTCATCACGTTTGGGCGTTGCCGTCATTCCAAAATGAATTGCTTTGTCAAAATGTTTTAAAATTTCGTTCCACCTACCCCAGCCAGATCGATGACATTCATCAATAATTACCATATCGAAGAAGTCTTTTGAATATTTTTGATAAAGCCGTTGATTTTCATCACCGCTAAATAAAGTTTGATAAGTGGCAAAATAAATATCGCGCACTTTTGGAGTTTTTCCCTCGATAATTTTTTCTCTAGCATCGCTAAAGACTTTAAATTCTTGGTAAGCCTGATCTCGCAACACTTCAGCCCTATCGGTTAAATAAAGCACTTTTTTGATTAAATAGGCTTTCCATAATTTCCAGACAATTTGAGATGCAATGTACGTTTTTCCTGTTCCTGTTGCCAAAGTTAAAAGAATTCTTTTTTGACCTTTTAAGATTGCTTCAATAACTTTATTGATGGCGAGTAGTTGATAGTATCTTGGTTCTTTTTGAGGATCATAATACAAAGGTATTAAAAATGGATTTTTGTCTGATGAAATTGTCGATAGATCTAAGATTTTTTCTTGGCTGATTTTTTGCCATCTGGCGTAAAGTTCTTCCGGGGTTGGGAATTTATCTAAAGTCTTTTGCTGATTGGTTGAAAAGTCAAATTCCTCAAACTTTGCTCCATTGGTTGAATAAGCAAAATAGAGATTTAAAATCCTTGCCTTTTCTTTTGCGTCAGAAATACCATCGGCGTAATTTTTGAAGTAGCGTTTTGCTTCAACGATAGCGATTGGAAAAGATCGACGGTAAAACAAAAGATAATCGGCAAATTTCTTATCGCCTCTTTTAGTTTCATTGCCTTCAATAATGATTTTTCCTTGTTGGAGATAAAACTCTCTTTTTATATCTTCTTCTTTCCACCCCGAATTTCTTAATTGGGGATCGATAAGTTTAACCCTTGTATCGGTTTCGCTCCATGAGATTGCGTGATGATATTTTTCTTTTACGTCTTTGTACTTGGTCATAATTTCCAGCTTAAATTATACTAAACTTCTTCTATAAAAAAATATTTTGGTTTTTTTTGATTTGCTTGATTTGCAACATTTTAATCACGGTCGTGGTTAAAATGTATCAAAATTGAAGCTATTTTTTATATATCATATTCCTCTTATCCCAACGTGATTCTTTCGGCATTTTGACACCAAAGTAGTCCCTTCAGGATTTAGTAGCTCCTTCAGGATTTTACCCTCCGAGTCGGAGAGTTGAATTTAACAATGTCTTTCAATCGAATTTCTAATTATTCATTTATTTATTATTTATTCATTTTTTACTTGATATTGAACTTTTTTTAAGTTATATTTTTATTAATGATATATTTAAGTCTTTCTAAAAATGCAGTTCATATTTTAGGAGTAAAAAAAACTCTTCTTAATCAATTTCAGTCGGCGGTCCATAGTAAAGAATTTGAAACTAATTTATTAGAAAAAGGAAAAGTAGTTAATGTTGACGTGGTTGCCTCAGCGATTAAAGAGACGCTTTTAGGATTAGAAGAGAAAAAGATGATGGAAAAAGAAATTTTTTTAATTCTCCCCCAAGAATCATTTTTAACTTTGCGAACTGTAATTCCCCCCGACATCGCTTCATCGGCGATAGAGGCCTTTTTAAAAGATAAATTCCAAGCAACTTTTCGTTTAAGTTTAGATGATTTCCAATATGTTTATTTTTCAAAAAGTATTAATGATGAGACAGTGCTTATTTTATACGCTTATCCTTTTTCGGAATTAGAGAAACTTTACTCAATTTTTAATCTTATCAATTTGAAATTGATCAACCTTCTTCCTGAGACAATCAGCTATTTTTCACTATTTGAAAAAACACTCTCTGCAACAAAAAAAGAAAATTTTATTTATTTAAAGTTTTATCCTTCTTATTTTCAAGCATTTTTATTTGATTCTTTTGGTTATTTAGGAGAACCAGATTGGTATTTGCCAGTGATTGAGGAACAGGAAAAACCGATTCGGGGAAAAATTTTAGAATACGAATCAAAAAACATTAAATTTCATCGATTAATTTTATCAGGGCCAAAAGCCGATGAGGTCCGTCAGGATATTTTTACTAAATCAGTTGGCGTTTGGACTAACCCACTAAGAAAAATTATTGCCAATTTTTATCAAGATTACCTAAAAATGCTACCCTTTGACAATAATCAGACTTTTCCGGTATTAAATTATGATCTTCTTTTGGGCGCCTTTATTTTTTCCTTTAACAATAAAGATTACAATTTCTTAAGAAAAAAAATTGATTTCCAATCTAAAAAAAAGATTGCCTCCTTTAATTTTCCAAAAAAAGAAGTATTAATCTTTTTAGGTTCGTTTTTACTCGCTTTTTTAATCTTTAGCTTTTTATTTAAAGAAAAAAAACAATCGTTATCAGTGAGTCTTTTTTCATTAAAACCAACAGCAACGGCAACACCGACGCCTACCTCAACCCCAACACCGACAGTGGTTATTAAAAAGGAAGAAGTAAAAATAAAAGTTCTTAATGGATCAGGTGTAGCCGGAAAAGCTGGGGAGGTAAAAAAAATTTTAGAAAAAGCTGGTTATAGTCAAATCTTAACCGGTAATGCGGATGAATTTAACTTTAAAATTACTGAAATTCATGTCAAAAAATCAAAGGTGTATCTAAAGACTGAGATTAAAAAAATTTTAACCGATTACACCTCTTCTTTTAAAGAAGTCTTTTTAGATGAAAAAGAGAATAGCGATGTCATTATCATCATCGGCGCTGATTTCAAGTGAAAAAATGGTAGAATAAGAAAGGATGATTGACAACCCAATAGATGAAATCAAAAAAAGGATTGATCTCGTTGATTTTATTAACTCTTTTGTTCCCTTAAAGAAAACCGGCCGTAATTTTAAGGCAATTTGTCCTTTTCATCAAGAGAGAACACCATCTTTTATTGTCTCTCCCGAAAGACAGATTTGGCACTGCTTCGGTGCTTGTAATGAAGGTGGTGATGCGATTAAGTTTTTGATGAAATGGGAAAACATTACTTTTGTTGAGGCGTTAAGAGAGCTGGCAAAAAAGACTGGCGTTACTCTTTCAAGAATTACTTTAGAAGACCAAATTTGGAGAAAAAAAGAACGTTTGTTTTCTTTAAATCAAAAAGCCGCTGATTTTTTTCACTATCTTTTACTAAAATCCGATATTGGTGAACATGCAAGAGGTTATTTAAAAAAAAGAGGGATTAATCTGGAAATTACTGAAAAATTTACCTTAGGATATGCCCCTTTATCTTGGCGTTCTCTTTTTCAATATCTTCTTAAAAAAGGTTTTACCTCTAATGAGATACGTGATTCTGGATTAGTGATTTCTGAGGGAGGAAGAATTTACGATCGGTTTCGAGGTCGCCTGATGTTCCCCATTTATGATATGAAGAATCAAATTATTGGTTTTTCTGGAAGAATCTTAAAAGAGACAAAAAATGAAGCCAAGTATATTAACACGCCGGAAACACTTCTTTATCGAAAAAGAGAAACTTTATATGGGATTCATTTAGCCAAAGAGTCAATTAGGAAAAAAAACGAGGTTTATTTAGCTGAGGGCGAGTTTGATATGATTACTCCTTTTATGATGGGATTAGAGAATTTTGTTGCCACTAAAGGAACAGCTGTGACTAAAGAGCAATTAATGCTTTTGAAACGATTAACCAATCGAATTAATCTCTCATTAGACGCGGATTTAGCTGGTGTTGAAGCAATGAAAAAAACGATTCAAGAAAGTGAAGGATTGGGCGTTGAGTTAAAAGTAATAATTTTAGATTTTGCCAAAGATCCAGATGAAGCGGTGAGAAAAGACTTTCTTCGATTTAAAAAAATTATTAAAAGATCACAACCGATTTACGATTTTTTTATTGATCTAGCGATTAAAAATAATCCAGAAGAGACTGCTTTTGCCAAAAAAGCTATTGTTGAAGAAGTAGCCCATATTATTGACAATATTACCAATCCAATTGTTCGCGAATTTTATATCAAGAAACTGTCGAATTTAATCGGTCTTTCGGAAAAAACGATTAATCAATACTTTCGTCAAAAAAGATTGGCAGAAAAGCAAAAAAAATTTTCCAGCATTTCTTTAAGAAGAAAAGAAGGAGAAAAAAGAGAGGTAATTTTGGAAAAGTATCTCTTAAGCCAATTTTTCCAAGAAGATTTTTCTTCAAAAATATTGCCAGAAATAGTTTCTCTTCTTAAAGAGAAAGACTTTGTTATTCCTGCCCATGGTCAAATTTTCACTCTCTATGTCGAGTATCAAAAAGAAATCAAAGACAATAAAAAAAAGTTCAATATCAAAGATTTTATCTCTCAATTGAATCCAGCTTTAATTCCTGTTTTTGATGAACTTTATCTTTACGCTAGTTATAAGACTGAAGATAGTTTAGATTTGGAAAGAGTGGTTTACGAGATAAAAAAAAATGCTTTAAAAAGGGAGATTAAAGAGTTGTTAAAGGAAGAAAAAAGCGAAGAAGATGAAAAAAAAATAAAAGAGTTAAATCGATTGTTAAGTGAAATCGAAAAAAAAATGATAAAATTATCGATATGAAAAAAACCTCCGCTGCTTTACCAAAAAGTTTAAATGATTTGTTGAAACAAGGGAAAGAAGACGGATTTATTGTTCAAGACGATATCCTTTTAGTTTACCAAGAACCAGAGAAACATATTGAAGAAATTGATTGTTTTTTTGACAAGGTTCTTAAAGACGGAATTGATATTTTTGAAAGCATTTCAACAAGAGAAGAAGAGGAGGCAAAAAAAAATGCTGATGAATTAGAAAAAGAACTTGAACAATTGGTTGGCTTAAGTCATGGCGAGTCGATCGATCCAATTAAAAAATATTTAAAAGAGATTGGGCAAACCCCGCTGTTGACTTTTGAAGAGGAGATAAAATTAGCGAAAGCTTACGAAAAAGGCGATCTAAAAGCGAAAGAGAAATTAATTAAAGCTAATTTAAGATTAGTTGTTTCTGTGGCAAAAAAATATTTAGGGCGTCATCTTTCTTTTTTAGATTTAATT
Source organism: Candidatus Roizmanbacteria bacterium (assembly GCA_037441985.1). GTDB lineage: Bacteria > Patescibacteriota > Microgenomatia > UBA1406 > GWC2-37-13 > JBBILO01. Next base: position 4,174 of record JBBIRE010000021.1, on the reverse strand, counting down.
CAAGAGGGAAACAAAGGATTGATTCGTGGAGTTGAGAAATATGACTGGAGACGGGGATATAAATTTTCTACTTATGCTACTTGGTGGATAAGGCAAGCCATTACTCGGGCAATTGCCGATCAATCACGAACGATTAGAGTCCCAGTTCATATGGTTGATCGAATTAATCGTTATTACAAAACTCAGCGAAAATTAGCCCAGAAATTAGGAAGAGAACCAAATAATAAAGAAATTGCCAAAGAAATGAAGATGAGTGTTGAGGAAATTGAAAATTTAATGCGGATTTCTCAGTATCCAACTTCTTTATCGACACCAATCGGCGATGATAAAGAGACTTCTTTAGAACATTTTATCAGCGATGTCAGTAAACCAAGTTTATACGATACGGTTTCTCGAGAGCTTTTGAAAGAAGCCCTAACTGAGGTTTTGTCGTCATTGTCGCCAAGAGAGCAAAAAGTCTTAGAGATGAGGTTTGGTCTAAAAGATGGTAAGGTAAAAACTTTGGAAGAAGTAGGAAGGGAGTTTAAAGTTACTCGAGAGAGAATTCGTCAAATTGAAGCCAAAGCAATTAGAAAACTCCGTCATCCCAGTCGCGCCCGCAAGTTGCGAGAATTTCTTGAGTAATGAAAATTTTTAATCGAAAATTCTCTCGCCATTATCAAAAAATTGAGTCTATAGAAGCAGGCATCGTTCTCTATGGAGATGAAGTTAAATCGATTAAACAGGGGAGAATAAAATTAGATGATGCTTACGTTAAGATTATTGGTTCTGAAGCTTACCTAATTAATGCTGAGATATCACCTTATTTAAAAAGTTCAATCAACCCTTCTCAAGTAAGAAGAACAAGAAAACTTTTACTTCATAAAAAAGAAATTCTTCGTTTAAAAACAAAAACGAAGGGAGAGGGGTTGACGATTATTCCTGTTTCGTGTTATAATAAAGGTGATATCATCAAGCTAGAAATCGCTTTAGTCAGAGGAAGAAAGGATATCGAAAAAAGAAAAAAAGAAAAAGAAAGAGATCTAAAAAGAGAGGAAGAAAGAAAATTAAAAGAGTACCTTAAAAAATAGAGAGTAGATTAATGCCCGCTCAACTCTTACTTTTCGCCTTATCCCGATTTATCGAGATGCGGCTCAAAGAGCGAGTTTTGACCGACATAAGAAACTCTAGACTTATCATAAATACGGATTCGTTAAGAGTTTCTAATGGGGATGAAGGGTTTCGACGAAAAGTGATTTTTTAAAAATGGCCTAAGCGGACCAATCCGTGAAATTGGAAAAAGACAACTGCCAAAGAAGAACTTGAGGCAGCCCAAGCTTTCTATGCCAGGCAAGCTAGGCAATATGCCTATGTTTATGCCTAATAAAGAAAGCGTAAGCCTCTTTTTGGGTTTTGCCTGATTTTACCCAAAAAGGGAAAACCAATCAGGTAAAGATTAATCACTTTTTCCGGTTAGGTGGTTAATCTCAATTTTAACCGGCGGCTTAGAAAGGTTTGTTTGTTTTCCTTTTTAAGCGAAAGGAAAAAACAAACTATCTTAGGCTAAACATTTTTAAAAAAACCTTTTCGGACGCGGGTTCAACTCCCGCCATCTCCACACTTCGCCCTCTATGGTGGCTTCGCGTGGCAAGCCATCTTTAATTTTTAACTAAAAATATATATGTTAAACTTGAAGTGTGTGGCGCGAAGTTTTTAAAGACGAAGTGCCACTTTTATGCTCCTTTTCTTTCAAATTGCAATAGTATATACCTAACGAAGCTTTGATTTTGAAGACTAATTTAGAATAAGAAATAAAGCTAAATTCTTATTTGAAAGCTACGGTGGGGGTATATACCACAAGTTACAAAATCAAAGCAGAGGGATATATGTTTATATTTTTTTAAAATATTTTAAAGATGCATTACGTTTATATTCTTCTATTAAAAAATAAAAAATATTATGTTGGGTACTCTTCTAATTTAAGACAAAGAATAAAACAACATCAACAAGGATTAGTTCCCTCAACAAAAAACTTAAGACCAATAAAATTAATTTTTTATGCTGCTTTTTTAGATAAAAATAAAGCTCTTAATTTTGAAAAATATTTAAAATCTTCTTCTGGATTTGCTTTTAGAAACAAAAGATTAATTTAGGAATTTTAAAAATTGTTTTAAAGGTTTTAATTAATAACAAAAAATTGAAAAAATAGAATATTATCAAGCATGGGAATTGCGTCAAAAAGGGAAAAAACTAAGAGAAATTGCTAAAATAATGGGGTATAGAAGTGTTGAGTGGGTAAGAGTGATGATTAATCATATAAATTACAGAATAAGATGTAATTTTCCACCAAAATCAAAAAAATTAAAAAAATTAATGAAAAAATATAATATTAGTTAGTTAATCAAATATGAAAAACAAAAATCTTTTTTAGATTTTTTGAAGAATAATTGGGGAATGTTTTCTTTCTGGTTGCCTATTTGGTTATATATTATTGTAGCCCTCCTTAATATATTCCGCTAGATTTTTAGAAAGAGGTTTTTCAGCATTTTTTGTTGATTTCTTGGGAACTTTAGTTTTTTGTTATTTTTTTTATATTATTTATCTTTTTAAAAAGTGATAAAAAATATTTTAAAAAATAAAAAAATTATTCATCCTTTTATTCTTTGGCTTTTTTCAATTGGTTTATTTGATTTGATAATAATTTTATCTCAAAAAGATTCTCAATCTATTACTAACATTGAGTCAAACGTTATCTTGCTACCATTTATTCTCGGAATCATTTCCTTCGGGGTATTTGTAATTAACCTCGAAAAAATATTTCATCAACAATTCGAAAAAGTGAAAGCTAGTATTTTGTCGGCTTTTTCGTTTATATTTTTTTTAGTTTTTGGAATAGGTTTAATCATTGCTTCACTCATAATAGCTGATAAAAAATTTAATCAACAAATTGCTAAACAAACAAAAGCATCAAAAAATACTTTAATTACCTCTGATTTAAGATTAGGATCTCAAGGAGAGGAAGTAAAATATTACAAGCAGTTTTAGCAACCGATAAATCTCTTTATCCGTCAGGAATTGTTAGTGGTTATTATGGAGAATTAACCAAACAAGCAGTAACTAATTTTCAACAAAAATACAATCTTTCCCAAACCGGAGAGATAGACCAGGAAACCGCTGATAAGTTTGTGGTAAAAATAGTATAAGTAAAATTATCTTTTATTTGGCGTTTGGAATAAAAACCAGAAATTATTAAAAATGAATGATTTAAAAACTAAAGATAAGGTAGATCGTCTCTAAATTTAATAGATTGAATAACCTCGATAAAATCTAATTGATTGTTTTTATTACATGTATGAAAAAAATAGGTTCTTTTTTTCTCATTTCCTATTGACAGAAAAGCTTCGAAAATTTCACCATCATTTTTTTTCATTTTATACAATTTAACTTGGCGAGTTCCAACAGCAATTTGTTCAATTTCATTTAAAATCCCTTTAAATCCCAAATTTTGATTCCAATCATCGACAGAATCGAATCCATTAGTTGACCAAATGACGATACAATCATTTCTAGATTGCCTTATTTCTGAAAGATAATCCCTACCTGATACTTGATAGCCTTTCACTAGAATTATGCGTGGTGGAGCCCTCCCTCCTTGTGTGTCATAAGAGGTAAGCATCTCATCATCAGTGGCAAAATAATCAATCGGAGATGTTATTTGAAATGTAGAATATTCTGACTCAGGATTGCCATGTAAATTAAAAATTGCTTTCTTTCTAATATTAATACTTGGACTGATTAAGATTTTAAAAAATGTTTTTTCTTTGTCTATTTGATAATTATATTGATTAAACCACAGTTGAAATTTCATTCCCAAAATAAAGCTGATTATGGGAAAAATTATAAAAATGATTAACGATTTAAAAAAGGGAGCGATTGAAATTAAAAAGGATGGTAGTTTCATAAAATTATTATATATTTTTTTTAATATTCGCCAGATTTAATTTTTAAAGAGTGTTTCATATATTTTTAAAATTAAATTGATAAAATTTTGGAATATAACTTATTATATTGGGCGAGACCTAAAATCTTATAGATTGCATGATAACAATTATCAATTAATAAAAGTATTAGCAAAATCCCCTAGCTCAAAAAAAATTGCCTAAGTTGAGAAACATAGATAACACTTCTGTATCAG
>JBBIRE010000020.1:0-11607 GCA_037441985.1 Candidatus Roizmanbacteria bacterium | reverse complement strand
GTTCTAACATCGCCAATGTGGGGAATATTTTTTAGGACGACTGGTTGATCAAACAAAAGCCCGGCAATCATTAATTTTAAAGCGGCGTTTTTTGCTCCCGATGGCTCAATCTCGCCTTTAATTTTTTTGCCACCAATAATATGATAAGCATTATTCATAAACAATCACCTCTTCTTTTAATGATAAGCCAAATTTTTTTTTCACCGTTTTTTTAATTAGCTGAATCAAAGCTTTTAAATCTTCTGCTTTTCCCTGGCCAAGATTAATGATAAAATTAGCGTGAAGTGGTGAGATTATAAAATCACCAATTTTTTTTCCTTTGAGACCGGCTTTATCAATCAGGTATCCAGCAGAGACATTGTTTAAATTTTGAAAAAAACAGCCAGCGGTAAAAACTCCTTGCGGTTGTGTTTTTTTTCGATAAAAAAGAGCCTCATTGGCTCTTTTTTTTAAATCTTCGGGGTCGTCTTTTTTAAATTGGAAAATCGCCTCTAATAAAATTTCTTTAGTATTTTGAAGAGAACTATAATCATAGGCAAATTGAAAATAATCTTTTCCAACAGTTTTTATTGATAAATTGGGCGTTAAGAGGTAAGCTTTGATGAGATAATCGCCAAAAAAGGTGATAGGTTTTGTCCATTTGGCATTCATATAAATTGCCCCCCCAATTGTCCCTGGCAGGCCTAGATGATACTCGACTCCTTCTCCTCCCAGATCGATCACCTTGTTGACCAACTGATTAGTTAAATAACCCGAAGAGACTTTAATTTCTAATGACTGGGGAGTATTATTTACCACTTTAAATTCTTGATAAAGATTTTTTACCACCAATCCTTTAATTTCATCATTCAAAAAAGCAATATTTGATCCACCACCGATAAAGATTAAGCGGATTTTATTTTCTTGACAATATTTCACCGCCTCGATAATTTCATTTCTCGTTTTAACTTCTGTATAAAACTGCGCCACAGCATTAATCTTTAGGGTGGTGAGAAATTTAAGATTCTTATTTTTTTCAATTTTAAGCATATTGATTTATCAAATCGATTAAATCGTCCTTTAATTTATAGATATCACCAGCACCCATAGTAAAAATTATATCATTTTTAGTTAAATTTTTGGTTAAGCAATTCAAAAGATCTTTTTTATCCTTAACAAAGATTAAGTTATTTTTATAGTTGACGTTAATAATTGATTGACTGGTAATATTAAAATGAGTTTGATTTTCTCGGGCTGATGGAAAAATAGGCAAAATAAAAGTCATGTTGGCTTTTGATAAAGAGTGATTAAATTCCTTTAATAGTTTTTGAGTTCGAGAGTAAGTATGAGGTTGAAAAATAATAATAATTCTTCTTTTTGGGAATCTTAAGCGGGCCGCCTCAATTGTTTTTTCAATTTCTACTGGATGATGAGCGTAATCATCAAAAATTTTAAGATTATTTTTTTGGTAAATCATTTCAAATCTTCTTTTGGCTCCGGTAAAATTTTCAATCGCTTTTTTTATCTCGCTAACAGAAAAACCTAAATGAAGTAAGAGACCGATCACGGCCGTGCTATTTAAAATATTCATTAAACCAAAAATTTTTATCTTGAATGTTTCTATTTTTTTTTGTTGATAATATAAATTAAATGAAATCCAATTTTCGGTGATAAAGTAATGAGTGATTTGATAATCGTTTTCATTATTAAAACCATAAAGAAGATATTGTTTTCGGTTGATTTCTTTTAGAACCGTTAATAAATTTTTATTATCGCCATTAGCTAAAATAAATTTTCTATCAAAAAATTTTTTAAAGGCTATTTTTACATCTTTTAAATTTTGATAAACATCCGGATGATCAAGGTCAATGTTGCTGGCAATAATATATTTTGGCGAAAGAAAGAAAAATTTAGGCGTTTTATTGATTGGTGGATTTAACCCATATTCATCGGCTTCGGCGATAAAAAAATTAGTTTTGGAAGGAGAATGATAATCGCCGCCAAAATAATCATTAAAAGAAGAGGTGCCAACAAGATAACTTGGTTTTTGATTCAATTGGATTAGGGAGTAAGAGAGAAGAGAACTAATGGTTGTTTTTCCATGAGAACCGGCGACGGCGATTGGAATTGGATATGGTTTCATAATTTCGCCAATAATTTCTGCCTGATGAAGACGATGAACAGAGGGAGAAATTTTTTTAAAGAGAAAATTATTTACTGATTGATGAGCGGCTGAATAGAGATATAGATCAATATTTTTAAGCAAATTTGTTAAACGATTAATATTTTTCTCACCTTCGATCAAAAGAAGTTGTTTCTCTTTTAGTTGATCAATAATCGGTTTGGTGATAAAATCTTCTTCTACGTCCCAACCAATAATTTCTTTTCCCATCCGACTTAAAATTAAAGCCAAATTAGCCATCGCCACTCCTTTTATCCCGCAAATAAAAATTTTTTTTGCTTTATTTAACATAGTTAATCTAATTTGACTACTAGATTTAACATTTCTCCTTGAAGATTTTTCTTTTCCCGTCTTAATGAAAAAAATTGTTTTTTTTGACAAAAGGTACAGAAAGGAAAAAAATCAATATTCTCTTTTTTGATGCCTGCTTCAATCAATAACAAATAATTGAGATAGTTTAATGAAAGATATCTTTTACCACCAGAAAAAGAAAAAATTTTATCAGAATACCCATCAAACTCTTCCAAAAATTGATAATAACGCTCCTCATCGATATGATAACAACAATGACCGATCGCTGGGCCAAGAGCGACAAAAATATTTTTTGGCTGCGAGCCGTATTTTTCCATCGTTTGAATTACCTTTTGTGGTAATCTTTTTATCGATCCTCGCCACCCTTGATGCGAGATTCCAATCAAACCCGAATCTTTGTCGACAAAGATTATTGGTTGACAATCAGCGGTTATCGTCGTAAGCACCGTACGTGGACTATTGGTAATAACGGCATCTGTTTGTTCTATTTTTTCAATCAGTTGATCGTTAGTTTTTTGAAAAAAACTGACATTAGCCGAGTGAATTTGATCCAAAACAACAACTTTATCAAAGTCAATATTCAGTTTTCGCAAAAAGTTAATAATGTTTTCTATCTTTCGTCCATCGCCTAACTCTTTAGTGCCAAAGACTGCTTGATATTGGCTATCGTTAATTAATGTCGAAAAATAATATTTTTGAATTTCGTTATATTGAATCATAGATAGTTTAGTTCTTTTAAAATGGACAAAACCGCTTTTTTTTCATCCCAGGGATATTCTTTTTTCCCACGAGCTAAACTTTTTTCATGGCCTTTACCAGTAAGTAAAACAATATCATTTTCACGAGCTAAATTTATTGCTTGCTTAATTGCTTGATAACGATCTTTAATAATAAGATAAAATTTACGATCTTTTGTCTTAGATCCGCTCTTATCTTGAAAAGAAAAGCCGTTTTTATTAACGCCATAAGCAATACTTTTGGCGATTTTATTAAAATCTTCAGTTCGATAATCTTCTTCGGTAATAATGATAATATCACTATATAACGAACTAATCTCTCCCATAAGCGGTCTTTTTGTTTGATCTCTTAAGCCGGCGGCGCCAAAAACATGAATCAGGCGACCATTTTTCTTAAGAAATTTTTTTTTGATTTCATGGAGAAGTTTTTTAAAAGCATTGGGGGTATGGGCAAAATCGATGATTACTTTAAATTTACGATCAAAAACAACTTCAAATCTGCCTTCGGGAAAGGAAAATAATTCCATCGCTTTGACGATTGCTTTTGTTTCTAAACCTAAAATTTTGCAGAGAGTAAAGGCAGCAGCGTAATTTTCTAAATTATATTCGGTTAATTGATTAAATTGCTTTTTAAGAAAGTTTATGTTTTGAGCATAATTAAGGATGATTAAATTTTTATTTTTGATAAATTTTTTGATTATTTGGTATTCTTGACTTTGTTTATTGACAACGCCATATTGTGATTGATTAAGAATTGTAGTTTTTGTTTTCACATAATTTTCAAAAGTTTGATGATAATCTAAATGTTCATGAGTAATATTAGTAATAAGACTAACAAAATATTTAACTCCAAAAACTCGATTTTGATCAAGGGCATGAGAGGTGGTTTCTAAAATAAAAAATTTTTCTTTTTTTTTGACGGCTTCATCAAGACATTTTTGAATAAAAAAAGATGAAGGAGTAGTAACATGGAAACCTGTTTGATAGATCTTTTCACTAACTTTAGCAAAGACGGTTGAGATCATTGAAGCATTGAGACGATTTTTATTTAAAATATGATAAACGAGATGAGTCGTTGTCGTCTTTCCGTCAGTGCCGGTTATCCCAATGACTTTGATTTTTTTTGAAGGAAAGCCGTAAAGAAAATTGGCAATAAGCGCTTGAATTAGATGGTAAAGATTTTTTATTTTCTGCCACATAGTTAATTAGGTTTATCTGGTGGTATATTATAATAAACGATTAATTCTTTGACTACTTCAAAAAAAGTTGGTGCGGCTGTTTCTGATCCCCAAATGGATGTTGAGGGTTCTTTAAGAATCACTAAGATTAAATATTTTGGTTGAGAGATTGGGAAAAAACCAATAAACGAAGCAACCGTTTTATTTGGATCATAGTGACCGGCAATAGGGACTTGAGCCGTACCAGTTTTTCCTCCAATTTGATAACCAGGAGGTTTAATTTTTTGCCAATCAACTTCGGCATTTTCCACAGTTGAATAAAGCATTTTTTTAATAATTTCACTCGTTTTCTCACTTAAAATTTTTCTTTTGAGATGGTTTTTAATGAGATGCCTTTTTTTTCCATCAACGATTTCTTTGACCACCCGCGGTTGATACAAATAACCACCATTAATAATTGAGGCAAAAGCTGTCATCATCTGAATCGGAGTCACTGCAATTCCTTGACCAAAAGTAACCGTGGCAAAATCAATAGGATGCCATTGATTGATTGGTTTGATTGACCCACTTGTTTCTTCCTGAAGATCAATTCCTGTTAATTCATCAAAACCATATTTTTTTAGATATTGATAAAGATTTCTCTCACCCAATTTATTACCGATTTTGATCATACCGACATTGGAAGATTTTTCTAATACCCGGGTGATTGTAATCTTGCCTTCATATTGATTGTTCCAAGTTTTAATTTGATATTGGCCAATTTGATATGGTTTGTCTTCGTCTACCGTATCATTGGGTTTAATTTTTTTAGTTTCTAGAGCAGCAGCGACAATTAAAGGCTTAAAAATTGATCCTGGTTCATATAATTGGGAAACAGCTGGGTTTTTAAAGGCTTCATTATTGTATTGATAATATTCGTTAGGATTATAATCTGGTAAACAGACTAACCCTAAAATTTCCATTCCATCGGGATTGGCGACAATGATACAACCAGCCTTGGCTTTATATTTTTCAAGACTAGTTTGCAGTTTTTTTTTAATTATTTTTTGGACTCCTTTATTAATCGTTAAATAAATATCACGGCCATTTTTTGGCGGAAGCAGTTCTTGGTTGCCGATGATGATAGGAAGATTAGAAATGTTTCTTTCTGTTTTTATAATACCTGGAATACCGGTTAATTCTTTATTGTAATAACCTTCGATTCCAAAATAACCAACTGATTCACCCTTATCATTTTTTCCAACAAAGCCAGTAAGATAGGCAGAAAGAGAAGATTCAGGATAAAATCTTTCTTGATTTTCTTCAAAATAAAAGTAAAAAAAAGAGTTTTTTTCAAGGGATTTTTTTTGTTCCCACCCCACCTTTTTTACCGGTAACCATTGCGATTGAGGATTAAACTTAGCTTCGAGGGAGGCTCGATCAATGCCTAAATTTTTTTCTAAAAAACCAAAATATTGTTCTTTAAGATTTTCTTTGGTAATCTTTTTGGGATCGATAATTAATTGATAGGTGAATTCATTTGTCGCAAGGATGTCGCCATTTTGATCATAAATTTTTCCTCTTTGCGGTTTTAATTTATAGGTTTTTAAATATTCCGGAAAGTTTTTAATTGGTTTTAAGACTTGGAGAACAAATAGTTTAACGATAATCAGAAAAAAAAATAAAAGAAAAATAAAAAAAATGAAGTTAAGTTTTTTCATTTCCTAATAAGAATAAGCAAAATTTTTTGGTTCGATAATCCATGTTTTAGCTTCATATTTCAATCCAAGTTCAGCTGCTTGTGAAGCAAGAGTAGTCAGATTGTCCATTTCTAGAATCCTTTTTTCCAGAAGTTGATTCTCGGCTTTTATTTGATTATTTTTTTCTTCAAGAAGATAGATCTCATTGGCGATTTTAATTAGTTGAAAATAAAGATAAAAGTTGATAAAGATAAAGACACCAATTAAAAAACTATAAATTAAAGTGGCTTTTTTCATAGTTAATTTTTTGTGTTTTTTAGTGAAAAAACTCTTAACTGAGATCCTCTTTCTCCCTTAATCGCTTTATCTGTTAATAGAAGTAATTGATTGTCTTTGATGAATTTTTTAACGATTCTTGATTCTAACGAATGAAAAGTAATGACCGCGATCCTCCCGTCGGGTTTAATAATTTGAATCGCTTGCGATAAACCTTTTTTGAGATTCTCTAATTCATTATTAACAGCAATTCTTAACGCTTGAAAGATGCGGCGGTTGACATTTTCACTCTTTTTTTTGATCGTGGAATAAATTATTTCAATCAATTGACCAACTTTTTTGATTGGTTTGACTCTTCGATACTTGTTAATCTTTTCGACAATGGCTTCAGCTTTAGGTTCTTCTCCATATTGGCTCAAGATCTTTATCAGATTCTCTTGGCTTTCATTCATTAAAATATCGCTCGCTGTGATTTTTATTTGAGAATTGATTCTCATATCAAGATTTTCGTTAATTTTTTTAAATGAAAAACCTCGACCACTTTTTTCTAAATGTTCATAAGATAAGCCTAGATCAAAGACTATGCCGTCGACATTGGTAAAGTGAAATTTTTGAGCAATTTTTTTAAGATTGACAAAATTATCCCAGCAAAGGATCAGTTTTTTTTCATTTCCAAACTTTTCTTTCAATTTTTTGATCTGCCAATTGTCCCAATCAATGGCTAAAACCAGACCGCCTCGCTTAAGGATTTCTTCGATAAAATTTCCTTCGCCAGCAGTAGAGTCAATATATTTTTTATTTGGTTGAACGTTAAGCCACTCGATGACTCTATTTTTTAAAACCGGACGATGCATATTATTCTTTAAAAAAAATATTTTTTTTGATAACCGGCCCATTTTTTTGGTTCCCAAATTTCAAAGCGATCGCCAGCGCCGATAATCATTGCCTGATTGGTAATTTGAGCAAATTGGGATAGATTTTTAGGAATGACGAATCTTCCTTGCTCGTCGATCTCAACATAAGTCATCGATGAGAAAATAAATCTCTGTTTTGCTAATTGTTCGCTTGTTGGCAGGGGATTGTTAAAGAAAAGTTTAATTTTTTCTTCCCAGCTTTCTTTATCATAGCCCGATAAACAAAATTCGAAGCTTTTTGTTAAAATAAATATGTTTCCTTTTAACTGTTCTCGGATTTTTTTTGGCAGGGTAAAACGATTAAGACCGGATGATGAAACTAGAAATTCACCATAAAACACCATATAATACCATTAAATGCCAAAAAAATTAATTTGTCAATAGGATGAATAAACTGATTGCAAAAGCCAATAGATTTCTTTTCAGTCAACAAAAAAATATTTATGCCTCGGCTCTGGTTGTTTTTTTAATGATTTTTATCTCAAGAGTTTTTGGTTTTTTAAGATACCGAATTTTTGCCAGTTATTTTTCTAAACAGGAATTAGATATTTTTTTCGCTTCATTTAGAATTCCGGATTTAATTTTCGAACTTTTAATTACTGGGGCGATAACTTCAAGTTTAATCCCAATATACCTCAAATATAAAAATAATCAAAAGGAACTAGATGAGATTATTTCCTCAATTACTAATTTGGTTTTACTTTTTTTATTATTTTTTTTATTAATATGTTTTATTTCTGCTCCATTGGTTATTTCCATAATCACTCCAGGATTTAATCCTAGTGAGATTAAAGAAACAATTTTTTTCACCCGTCTTTTTTTAATCGGTCAACTGCCATTTTTGATAGTTGGGAACATTCTTATTTCAATTGCTCAAGCCAATAAATTTTTTCTCCTGACGACTTTAGCACCAATAATTTACAACATTGTAATTATTATTTTCACCGTGCTTTTCGCCTATCAATATCATTTATTAACCCCGGTTTTAGGAACCATTATTGGCAGTTTTTTATTTTTATTTTCTCAGATTTGGATAATCTTTACGGTCAAATTCGATTACCAATTAATTATCAAAAAAAGCCAAGGGTTAGTGGAATTTATTAAGACTTCGATTCCTCGAGTTTTTTCGATTATCGCTAGTCAAATTGATGCCACTGTCGATCTGTCGCTATCAACATTACTAGGTGGTGGGAGTTATACGATTTTTTATTTTGCCCAACATTTACAATTGCTGCCGGTTTCTTTAATTGGAGTGGCTTTAGGTCAAGCTTCTTTACCGTATTTATCTGAGGTATATCATCAAAATAAAATCGAAGAATTTAGGACATTAATTGTTCAGTCGTTGATTAATATTATTTATCTCACTTTACCTATCGCTACTTTTTTTATTTTTGCCAGAACTCCTTTGGTAAGGCTATTTTTTGGCGGGCAAAAATTTGATTGGCAGGCAACAGTAGAGACGGCAACAACGCTTTCTGTTTTTGCTTTATCGATTCCTTTTCATAGTTGTTATTATTTAATTGTTCGCTCTTTTTACGCTTATCTGGATACCAAAACTCCCTTTTTAGTTAGCATATTAGGTATCTTGCAAAATACTTTAGTCAGCATTTTTTTGGTGATATCTCTCAAAATGCCAATATGGAGTTTAGCTTTTTCTTTTTCATTGAGCATAATTATTCAAGTTTTCATTTTGCTTTATTTTTTAAATAAAAAAGTTAATATTTTTTCATTCCCTAATATCATTATTGATTTGACAAAAATTCTAGTAATTAATTTGTTTTCAGCGGTAATCGCTTTTATTTTTTTAAAAATTTTAGATCAATTAATTTTTGATACCACCAGAACAATTAATGTGTTTTTCCTTTTGGCGATTACCGGATTGATGTTTTTTGGAATGTACCTTTTATTCTCTTTTATTTTTGGCGTGAAACAGATTAATCTTTTGTTAAAATTAATTAATAAGTTAAACGAGATGAAGAAACAAATTGTCGAGTCTTATAACACTTATGAATAATCTTATTTTGGCTCAAAAAATTATTCAAAAAAAACTTTTAGGGAAGGAATTAAATCGAAAAGAAATTTTTTACATTATCGATCTGATTTCAAAAAAACAATTAAGTGATGTGTTGATTGCTTATTTTACTGCCGCTTTCTTTCGAAGCGGTTTTAATGATGAGGAGACATTTTATTTAATCAAAGCGATGGTTGAAACAGGCAACCAATTAAATTTTAAAGGCATTGTTGCCGATAAGCACTCAACCGGTGGGGTGCCGGGAACTAGAACCAGTCCGATTGTTGTGTCAATTGTGGCGGCGGCTGGATTTAAAATTCCAAAAATTTCCTCTCGGGCGATCACTACGCCAGCAGGAACAGCTGATGTGATGGAGGTGTTAGCGCCGGTAGATCTAACTTTAAATAGGGTAAGGGAGGTTATTGAAAAAACAGGTGGTTGTTTGGTTTGGAATGGCCAAATGGGAATAGCCCCGGCCGATGATATCATTATTAGGGTAGAGAAAGAAATTATGTTTGAATCATTTGACAAGATTATTATCTCGATTTTAGCCAAAAAAGTGGCGGTTGGATCAAATTGTTTAATTTTAGACATTCCATATGGACCAAATTTAAAGATCAAAAAAAGAAACGAGGCCAATTTTGTTTTAGGCGAATTTGTGAGATTAGGTAAAAAATTTAACATCGAAGTTATTGGTTATCTTGATTTGAGTTATCAACCGACAGGAAATGGTATCGGTCCGGCTTTAGAAGCAAGAGATGTTTTATCAGTTCTGGAGCAAAAAAAAGAGCGACCATTAGCATTAGAAGAAAAATCTTTGAAGTTGGCTGGAAATCTAATTTCACTTTGTTATAAAAAAATAAGTAGAAACGTCGATGGTTATTCTTTAGCCAAAAACATTCTTCAATCAAAGAAAGCCCTAAAAAAATTAAAAGAGATTATTGCCGCTCAAGGAGGTAATCCGATGATAGAAAGTGATAAAATAAAATTAAGCAACATTAAAGAAGAAATAAAAAGCCATCAAAAGGGGCCGGTGAGAAAGATTAATTTATATTATTTAAGTTCAATTGCCAAAGCATTAGGTGCACCACAAAATAAAAAGTCTGGCATTTATCTTTATAAAAAGATAGGCGATACTGTTGATAAAAACGAACCACTAATGATTTTTTATGCGAAAGATCAAAAATGTTTAGAGCAGGCAAAAGAGATATTAAAAAGTTTTCCTGTCTATCAGATAGATTCCTTATGAAAAAAAAAATAATTTTTTTGTTAATCTTCCTTTTTCTTTTAATTTTTGGATGGTTTTACTATAAAGAAGGATTGATGCCGGTTAATAAAAAAGATAATTCAACAAAAATATTTGTTATTCAAAAAGGTGAAAGTTTAAACTCGATTATTAAACGGTTATACAAAGAAGATTTGATAAGAAGTCGACTTGTTTTTTACCTTCTTGTTAAAAAAATGATGATAGAAAAAAAAATTCAAGCAGGCGATTTTCGTCTCTCTCCATCTATGAATGCCCAAGAGATTGCTAAAAGTTTAACACACGGCACTCTTGACATTTGGGTAACAATTATTGAAGGTTTAAGAAAAGAAGAAATAGCAAATATTATTACTAAAAATTTTAATGTCCCAGAGATAGAATTTATCAAATACGCAAAAGAGGGTTATCTCTTTCCGGATACCTATCTTTTTCCAAAAAATGCTGATGCTCAACTGATAATTAAGATTATGACAGATAATTTTAACAGGAAATTTGATCAGTCATTAAGAGAGAAAGCGAAAAAAAGATTAAATTTAGGTGAAGAACAGGTATTAGTTCTTGCTTCTTTAGTTGAGAGAGAAGCGAAGTTTGATCAAGACAGAAAAGAAGTAGCCAGTATTTTATTAAAAAGATTAAGAAACGAATGGCCACTTCAGGTTGATGCGACAATTCAATACGCATTAGGTTATCAAACTAAAGAAAAAACTTGGTGGAAAAAAAAGTTAACTCAGGCCGATTTAGAAATAGACTCACCTTATAATACCTATAAAAATTTAGGATTACCGCCAACTCCTATTTGCAATCCTGGTTTTGCTTCGATTGTTGCCGTTGTTGAGGCTGATTTGAATACACCTAATTGGTATTATCTTTCTGATAAAACAGGACGAATGCATTATGCCAAAACCTTAGAAGAGCATAACAAGAATATTGAGAGATATCTTAACAAATGAATATCCAACGTCTAACTTCTAATCTCGAAAGAACCCTTTAGGAAATCTAACCCTAAACTTTAAGATTCCCGTCTTCGCGGGGATTGTGCATGTCAACTATTTCGTTGACACTTTTTTAAGTAAAT
>JBBIRE010000019.1:0-11912 GCA_037441985.1 Candidatus Roizmanbacteria bacterium | reverse complement strand
TTTAGGAATTAATATCGATGCTTTTAATTATTTATGCTCAACTAAAAATCAATTAGAAAATGAGCGCTGGCATGTTTTTATTAAATCAACAATAATTAAAACAGATTAATCCAATAATCCAGAGCCAATTTTTTGCGAACCTGCGAGGTTTGCGTCAACCTGCGAGGTTTGCGTCAACCTCGCAGGTCTGCAGGTCTACAATGCAAATTTTCTGCAAAAAAAAATCGGAGGTCAAAAAAATAACCTCATAAATGAGGTTTGAGTAAACCTACGAGGTTTGCAAAAGGGCTTTATGAAAGGCAAAATAGCTGACAATAGCGGCGGCAACGATCACATTTAAAGATTTGTTAATTCCATGCATTGGAATCTCAACAATCTGATCCACCAAAGCCAAAGTTTCTTCTTTCACTCCGAAAGATTCGTTACCAAAGATGAGGGCTAAAGGAAATTGATAATCGGCTTTAGTGTATTCAACGGCTTTTTGATGTTGCTCAACAGCGATAACATTAAACTTTAAACTTTCAACTTTAAACTTTTTTAATTGATTTTTAAATGTTTGATGTTTAATGTTTAATGTTTGACGAATCTCCTCAATCACTTCTTTCACTGTCTTCTTATATTCCCATGGCACAATCTTGTAGGTCCCAATCGAGGCTTTTTTAATCCGGCTATTTGGCGGCGTCTCGGTCTGTCCAACTAAATATATTTTTTCAATCGCTAAAGCATCGGCTAAACGGAATAACCCCCCGATATTATAAGTATCATAAATATCCTCCAAAATAAAATAGATCGGATTTCTTTTTACCTTTCTTATCACTCCCCGAGCCCGCTGTTCTTCAAGCTCACGTAGTTGTTTGGCGTCCAATTTCATTTTCATTAAACATTAAACGTTAAACTTTAAACACTAAGAAGGATAAACATTAAAATAATATTAACTTTTTTTACTAATTATTCCATAAAGTAATTTGGCTATTTCTTCTAAATCAGCAATTGATTTTTTATAAAAATCATCAGTAATTAAATCAATCCCTTTAGAAAAATACAAAAGGTATTTTGTTTCCTTTAAGGACGAAAAAGCGATTTTTAAAAATTGTGTTTTCTCTTTTTTAGAAAATTTGGCTGCTGCCTCAACAATATTTAAAACAATTGACAACGAAACTCTTCTTAATTGATCGCCAACCGAACTTTGATATTTGTACGGAAATTCAATTGAAGCTTGATATATTTGTCTTATTACTTTATCAGATTTTTCAAGCAAAACACTTTTTCTTTTTGTAACCATATCGATATTTTATCAAATAACGTTAAATGTTTGAGGTTTAATCTCGAAATGACTTCTTTTCATGTTTAATGTTTAAAGTTTAATGTTTAATGTTAATCCTATAGTTGACAAACAAAATATCCTGTAGTATAATATGGGCGTATGAAAAAAATTGTTTTTTCTTTTTTGATAATTTTAGTGGCTACGTTCTACGTTCCACGTTCTACATTCCACGTCTTTGGTCAATACGGCCAATATGGCGGCGAAACACCATCTTACTCTATCCTTGTTGATAAAATGGTCGGTATGCCAACATCAACTAAAGGTGGTACGACCACTTATCAATATGTTGACAATCTCTCCCCGACCGATCCTCGTTTTGCTCCGGGGCAGGAAGTCTGGTTTAAGATCAAAGTCAAAAATACTTCCAGTCAGAATCTAACCGCGGTTGAAGTCACCGATTATGTCCCTGATTATTTAATGCCTCTTGAGGGACCAGGCAAATGGTATCCGGAAACAAAAACAATTGTCTGGAATGCCGGTGATTTTAATGTTGATGAAGAAAAAATTTATTATCTTAAAATGAAGGTTTACGATCAATCAATGCTTCCTGCTGATAAAGGATTAATCTGTGTTGTCAATAAAGCTTCAGCGAAAAAAAACGATGTCGCTTATGATGAAGATAACGCCCAACTTTGTTTAGAAAAACAAGTGACTGGTGTGGAAAAACAACCAACGGCTGGACCAGATTTAGGACTTGGAATTTTAACTATAAATGCTTTGTCATTGATTGTTGGCTTAAAATTAAGAAAAAATGTCAAAAATTGAAGCAGGGAAAGCATTAGCTTCAATAATAAAAAAAGATTGTCGGGCAATCCCAAACGGGAGATTACCACAGATAACAATTTCTTCTTATGGCAGAAGATCTGACCTATCGCCAAACCCACTAGAACAATTATTAGATGAATACAATGGAAAGTACCGTAATACAGATTTTCCTAAACCAAGAATAACAAGAATAAATAATAATAATAATATTATCGCTTTTACTCTGCCACCGGCTTCTCCTCATACATCTAAGGTTTTTGATTTTAAAGGAACAAATTGCCCGGCTCACCTCAACGTCTGGTGGGGAGAAATTGGCAAGGATAAACAAATTACCATCCTTGATTTGGCTCGAATGCCAAAAGAACAAAGACAACCTTATCTTAAAGCAATTGCTTCACAGATTCAAAAAGGAGTCCTTTTTTTGGGAACAAAAATTGAGGATTTAAGCCGTTTGCCTCAAAATGAATGGCACGAACTTTTGGAAATCTATGGCTTGGGTGGATATGCTTCTCCTAAAGAGCGAAAAAGTAGTGGTCTTTCTCGCGGCGCTCAAAGCCATCCATCAGGTCATCTCAACATTGTCTATCATCCATATGAAAAATATCATCAACTAGCCAAGGTTGAACCATCAACCCCACGAGAAATTCTCAAGCATATCGGACCGATGGACACGGTTATTTTTGAATGGGAAAAATTTTTCCTTGGAATTATTGGCGCTATTTTGACGAAGAATCAACATACCCAATGCCGAATTGAAAGTGAACAAATTCACGGAATAAGACCAGACAATAAATCAATCAGCTTTTATGAAGGTTTCGGTATTCAATACGATAATCCCGGATTACCGCTTGACGAAGCACTGAATGATTTGTGTGATATCATTGGCTTTTTTGACCAATTTTATACCATACTAAGAAAAGGCTACGATCAATATCACCTTCACATTAATCAAGATCGGGTAACTGAAGAAATAAGACTAAAAATAATCGACGATCTTTTTTCCCTTCTCTCCAAAATAAAAACTTTTAATTCTAATGATGAAATATTACATTCAAAACAAATACTCGGAGAAATTGTTGACTTTTCATTATCCTTTATGCCTACCTA
Source organism: Candidatus Roizmanbacteria bacterium (assembly GCA_037441985.1). Lineage (GTDB taxonomy): Bacteria > Patescibacteriota > Microgenomatia > UBA1406 > GWC2-37-13 > JBBILO01. The sequence continues at coordinate 8,716 of JBBIRE010000019.1, read as the reverse complement.
TCAACAAATTATTAACTGGTTAGAAAATCCTAATCTTTCACAAGAAACAATAAGTTATCTCGAAAGAAAAAAATCTCAATATGAAAGATTCCTATCCACTTTTGAAGAAATCAAAAAATTAAACAATCCTAATATGATATTGGCAGAGGATGAAAGAAAAAAATTACAAGAAAAAAAGGATCGTGTCCTAAAAGGAATTAAACTTACCTACGGATTTACCTTTGACTTAGAAGCCGAAATTTTTTGGCAATTTCTTATCGATATGGTTCAACCAGGAGAAAATTGGAAAAATATTGAATACACCTGGTCTTCATACTTATCTGTCAGTTATCTAGTGGATCAATATAGTTTCGATAAAGATGGAAATCTCCATGTTAAGAAATTAACTCTTGCGCCTCGTTTATTCACAAATAAAGGCGTGTTTGAGGATCTTGCCGGCATTGTTATCAAAAGACCTCAAGGGGTTTAAAAGTCTTATTCGCGCTCAATAATTAATAGCAAATTTTATTTTTTTTCAGGAGAAGATTTTTTTTGCTTCTTTTTTACAAAGACTAATCTTATTTCTAAAATCTTTTTTAGAATTACCTCCATTTGCTTCAATATAGTTAACGCCTGTTTGTCATCCCGTCCGAAAACCCATCATAACAGAGCGAAGTGAAAGAATATTGTATTAATACACCTCATTATTCTAATTAACCCAATTAACCTAAACTTAAAGAACTTAGAACGTGGAACTTGGAACCCCGAATGGGGTCCCATTCGGGACTTTAAATCTATATATCCGACAAAAATATTTTGATCTAAAAAGATAAACTTTCCTCGTTGTTGGTTTTAAAAGACTGAAAAAAATATTTCCTTAACTATCTTATTCTTTATGGAAGAGAAAAATTTATTATTTAACTTAGCTGATAAAATCAGTAAATCAATTTATAAAACTACTTTGGATTTTCCTTATAAATACCAAAGCTCTATCGGTGATCAATTTCGAAGATCATCTTTATCAATTGTTTTAAACATTGTTGAAGGCGGAGCAAAACAGACAATTAAAGAAAAAAATCAATATCGAAAAATTGCCTTCGGATCTTTAAAAGAAACAAAATATTTAATTCATTTTTCCTATGAAATGAAATTAATTGATGAAGGTTATTATAAAGAAATTATGAAAGAAATTAATAAGCTCGCCACAATCATCTATGGTTTAATCCATAAAAAATAACTTCCACATTCCACGTTCCACGTTCCAAGTTCTACGTTCCAATTTTATCTTATATTTTCTCAAACTCGGTTACTGTTTATCTTTTGTGGATAAAAAAAATTAATTGATTATAATTAAAACTATAATTGAAAAATAACCTTTGATGTGATATACTATAGGTATATTATCTCTAAGCTAAGGCTTGCTTAGAGATCGTCCCGAGAAATCGGGACTGCACCTTAAAAACGGGTGAAAGATCTTTAACAAAAAACCCTATATCGCTTGGGTTTTGGCGTTAAAGGTCTAAAACCCAAGGGTTCAGGTTACCGGGCAAGGGACAATACACAAGGAAGCGTGTGGCAAAAGGCAACGCCGGCAACCTCCTAGAAATCACCCCCTTTCTCTTAACCCACAAAGCTTTACGTGAAGTGGGTATTGACCCGCGAAGCGATAAGCAAAGTGGGTTTTCCGAAAGGTATTCTAACCCCAGTGTTATTAACTAACACTGATGTCATTCCCGACCTGATCGGGAATCTTTATTCCCGTGAAAACGGGAATCCAAAGGCTTTGGAATACCAAGTAGGGAGAGATAGGACTCGTCCACCTTGATTCTAATCTAAAAGATTGGAGTCAGAGTGGACGAGTTCTAGGCAAATCTATGCCAAAAAAGGGAGGTGGCGAAAAGGTTTTTCTTTGGCTGCCAAAGAACAAAGTCTCAGGGAGAAACCCGACCCCTGTAAAAAAGGCGTCTTGCCAGAAGGAAGGTCACACAAAAAATTGGAGGTTCAGATGAATAACTGGCAATGCTCAAATGGCCATGAGAACAACGGTTCAGCAAAGTTTTGCTCCGAATGCGGGCAAAGAAGGCCGCCCACGATAGAGGAAAGAGTGGAGCAACTTGAAACTATGGTAAAAGAGCTGAAAGGAGAGGTTGCAGACCTAAGAAATGAGCTTAGGGTACTGAAAGCCAAACCTAACCAGCCTACCCCGTCTACAATGAATAATGTCCTCAACTGGCTCAGAAGACACTAGGAGGCTCCAACATGAAAGTTATAACTAGTTCCATACTTGTCTTACTATTAGTCGGCCTGTTGGTTTGGCCCGGATGGGCTTGGGGACATCCAATTTGGGAAAAACCCCAGCAGGTAACCCCTGCAGAACAAGCCAAGGGTGAAGAACCCTGCAAAGGCGAATTTGCCGTAGAAGGACTCACCTTCTCCTACGAAGTACCGCCAGGTAATGAGAAGGTATACGGCGATTTAACCCAGGTAATAGTGAGATGCGAAGAAGGAAAAACTTCGTTTGAACTCCTCAATTCACAAGAACCTTCCGCATCTTTAGTACCCACCACCACGCCAACACCAAAAGCCAACCAACAAGCCGTACCCACATGGCAGACCGCAACGCCCGTCGTGCCAACACCGGCCGCGTCAGCTGTCCAAAACATGGAATGTCGAGCCATTCACGACTACCAACTGAAAGGCCTGACAGAAGTAGCTACTTCTGAGGGTGGCTGGATCCATGTGGAGTATTGGACTGGTGGAAACGCACCGGAATTTGAAACGCTGCTGCCTGGTGGTCGTTACATCATCATCACCAACTTCGCTGGCGGTCACGTTTGGGAGTACCCGGCAACATGTTCTTTTGAACAGGTAATGAGCCAAATTCAGGCTCATATCTCCCGCCGACCTGCCCAAAAAGCAAATAACGGCGGATATGTTCATTGGGAACAAACCGGATACTTTCAAAGAATTCGGTAACCAACCCAACAACTGAAAGGGGGGAGACTTTCCCAAACGGGAATTTGATAAGCTAGTAAAGACGATCCCGAAAATCGGGATGGTCGTTGCGGCTTTTCGCCGCAGTGGCCTAAAGCCACTTAAAACTAAGCTTATCTATACTCCCCCTTCATTCTTAAGCTTATAAAATCAACTTTATAGGTTTAAGAATGAATAACAAATTACAAAAAAAACCATTTATCTCCGTTATTATGCCGGTTTATAACGCCGGCGATTATTTAGTGAAAGCAATTGAAAGCATTCTCACACAAACTTATAAAAATTTTGAATTAATTATTATTAACGATCACTCAACCGATAACAGCTGGGAAATAATTAAAAAATATCAAAAAAGATATCCGAAGAAAATCAAAGCCATCAACCTTAAAAAAAATATTAACCGTGGTGGTGATGCTTGCGCGAATATCGGTATTTCAAAAGCAAAAGGAAAATACATCGCTCGGATGGATGCTGACGATATCGCCCACCCAAAAAGATTAGAAAAACAGGTAGCATTTTTAGAAAAAAATAATCAAATTTTTCTTGTTGGCACTAACGCTAAAGTAATAGATAATAAAGGAAAAATTATCGGTGAAAAGATTGTGCCCACTACTCATAAAGATATTTACCAATCCTTTTTTACTTTTAATCCAATTATTCATCCATCAGCTATGTATCGAAGAATTATCCATAGAAAAAGATTCTTTTATCCGAAAAAATTTAGTGCCAATAACGATTACTATATTTTCTTCAAAATGGCCTGTCAAGGATATCAATTTGCTAACCTCAAAGACAAACTTATTTCTTATCGGATTCATGAAAATAATGACACTTTCAAAAATATGAAAACAAAGTTTTTTAATACTTTAAAAACAAGGCTAATCATGTTTATCAAATATCACTATCAACCAACCCTTAAACAATGGTTAACCAACATTTCTCAATTTCTTGCCATATCGCTTCTTCCTTCCTCGCTGGCAAAAAAAATTTATCTTTTCTCTAAAGGAATTATTAAAATTAAAATTTCCAATTCTTTGAAAAAAATAGCCACTTTTAAAAAATTAAAACTTTCCCTTCGAGTTTCTTAAAAGATATAATAAAGTATGCCTTATCCGATACTCCTTGTCGTTATTGATATCTTTCTTTTTCTTTCAAACTATAAACCAGGAACCTATCTCATTGGTTGGGATAATCTAATACCTGAATTTAATCTTTGGTTAAATCTTAAACGATCGTTATTTAGCGTCTGGCAAGAATATCGAGGATTAGGGCTTTATGACGGTATGTCTCATGCTTCCAATCTTTTCCACACGATTTATATTGCTATACTTGGTTTCATTTTTCCCAACAGCCTCCTCCGTTATCTCTATATTTTTTTAACTCATTTAATCGGTGGACTTGGATTTTACTTTTTAGCAAGAAGATTAATAAAAAATGAAAAAAGCGCTTTTTTAGGGGCTTTATTTTATCTTTTTAATCTTGGAGTGATTCAAATGTACAGCGCTCCGCTTGAGGTTTTTGCCACTCATTTTGCCGCTCTTCCCTTTTTATCATTAACGATCATTAATTTTTTAGATAAGCCGGGTAAAAAAAATCTTTTGTTTTTATTGATTACCTCGATTTTAACTTCGCCGCAAACATTTGTTCCCACAATCTTTCTTGTTTTTCTTATCCTGGTTTTTTTTCTTCTCTTATTTGATTATTTAAAAAACAAAAACATAAAGACGGCCGCAACCGTTTCTTTTGTTATCATTGTTACCAATCTCTTTTGGCTTTTGCCTTTTTTATACGGAGTAAAAAACAACGCTAAAATCATTCAAAACACCCGAATTAATCAATATTCTTCAGAAAGAATATATCTTCGAAATAAGGCGTTTGGCGATCTTGTCAATGTCCTTACCTTAAAAGGATTTATGATGAACGCCCTTGAGTTCAATAATCAAACAGGAAAGAATGAGTATCTAATGACTGTTTGGAGAAATTATGTCAATCAACCTCTATTTATTTTAATCTTCAGTTCTTTTGGAATCCTTACCCTTCTTGGAATAATAAAAACAGTCAAAGAAAAAAATTTTTACCTCTACCCTTTTCTTTTCAGTCTGATAATTGCCTTCTTTTTTTTGGCTAATAAAACAATTGGATTAGAACAATTAAACGATATTTTTCGATCGAAAATACCAATTTTGGGCGAAGCATTTCGTTTTCCTTTTACTAAATTTATTACTCTTTTTGCTTTTTGTTACGCTTTATTTTTTGCCTCAGGGTCGACTTTTTTATTTCAAAAATTAAAAAAATATCACCAAGTATTTTTTTTGATTTTATCTCTTGCTGCTTTTTATCTTTCTTTTCCTGCCTTTCAGGGATATTTTATCTCCCCCTTTATGAAACAGAAAATTCCAAAAGAATATTTTCAAATTTTTAATTATTTCAATACTCTTGATGAGTCAAAAAGAATCGCTTTTTTACCAAGTTTTTCTTTTTGGAATTGGGAAAATCGCACGTGGGGACATAGAGGATCTGGTTTCTTATGGTATGGCCTCAAACAACCGATTTTACTTCGCGCTTTTGATCCCTGGAGTCAATTTAATGAACAATTTTATAATGAATTTTCTTACGCTCAAAAGAAAAATGACATTAACCTTTTTAATCAAGTACTAAAAAAATATAACATCGATTATCTTCTTATTGATAGTTCAATAATTAACAATTTAGGCTCAAAACCGATCAACTATGATCAAATAAAAAATTTTTTAAATAAAAATCCCCTACTCACTTTACAAAAACAATTTGGCGTTTTAACTATTTATCAAGTTAATCAACAAACTCATAATCAATTTATTTCTTTTATCCAAAACCCAATTAAAATTTATCCAAAAAAAGGATACTATTACCAAGATGATGCTTATCAAAAATATGGTAATTACATTTTGGAAAATAGAAATCCCCAAGTGATCGAAATCTTACCATCGCTCTTTACAGAAAAAACTCAAGATGACTTGGAATTTGTCGCCCAAATTGAAAACAATCAAATTATTTTCATTCCTAAAAATAATCCTTTGAAAAATCTGTCAGAAGAAAATGATTATCTCTTAAATATTCCCAGCATTTTAAATTCATATTTGATACCGGCAAAGATTGTTAAAGAAAACAATCAATTAAAGGTACAAATCAATCAACCTTTTGTTTCTATCGATAATATTAAATATGAACCTCAACCAATTAATATCGATATTAAAACTTCATTAAATAATCCAACTCAATTTGAACTAACTGAAAGTAATCAAATATTTTCTTTAGGAGAAGACTTTTATTTAATGAAAGATTATCCTAATACGTTAAAAATTATGACTAAGGAAGGCGGCATCGAAACAGTTTCCATTAAAATTGACCAATTAGAAAAAAACCCTTGGCAAACAATTGTGAAAATCAATTCAGGAAAAAACATTCAAGTTCACTTACCCATTATTAAATCTCTTTTTTCTGATAACAATCTGTTAAGTCAAAATAATAAATGGACAATCAATGGAAAAGAAGGAATAATAAAAAACAGTATTAACATTAAAACAATTAAAGACAAATTAGATTATTCCAGATACATTGAAAATCTTCCTCATCAAAGCGGCTATATTATCTTGGCTACAACCAATTGGCGAGAAGGTCTTCCAGTAAATTTTTATATTGATAATCCTTTTCAAAAACGAGTGGAGATAGAAACTCTTCTGGCAAAAAAAACTAATTTCACCAATATTATTATTCTACCGCCAACTGAAAAATTTTTTAATAGCTACGGAATCCATCTCGTTGCTAATCCGGTATTAGGAGAAAAAATAGATACTGAGATTGTCAATTTGTCTTTTTACCCGATACCATACGAAATTTTAAGCCAAATTACTTTGGAAAAAGCAAAAATAAAAATTGAAAATCCAGTTGAAAAAACAACAGGTTTTAACGTTAATAAATTTCAAACTTTTTTATATTCTGTCAAACTCTCTAATTTAGAAAACGAAAAAAGTCAATGGTTTATCAAATTATCTCAAGCCTTTGACCCTGCCTGGAAGGCGTATCTAATAAAAAGTAATCATTGGCTAGCCAAAATTTTTCCCTTTATCTTTGGCGAAAGATTAAAAGAACACGTGCTTGTGAACAACTGGGCGAATGGGTGGAGATTAGACGAAGCTGGTCAATTTAGTCAAGCTAGTCGAGCTAGTCAAAAGCTAGTTATAACTAGTTCAACCAGCTCGACCAGTTCAACCAATTCAACCAGCTCGACCAATTCAACCAATTCAACTAATTCAACTAACTTAATTATTATTTTCTTGCCTCAATATCTAGAGTTTTTAGGCTTCGTATTGTTAATAATTTTATTCTTCGTTATACTTTTTATATAGTTAAAATTAGTCGAGCTGGTCGAGCTAGTAATTAGTCGAGCTAGTCGAGTTAGTCGAGCTGGTCGAGCTAGTAATTAGTCGAGCTAGTCGAGTTAGTCGAGCTGGTCGAGTTAGTCAAGCTGGTCGGAAGCTAGTTATAACTAGAAAAAGATGGTCGAAAATCTTATTATTTATAAAAAATCACTTAATTTAATAAAAAGCATTTATCTTTTAGTTAATAAGAATCAAGTCTTAAAAAATGATTTTTCATTAGCTGATCAACTGAAGCGCGCTGCTATTTCCGTGGCCACTAATATTAGTGAAGGTTATGGAAGATCAAAAAAATACTTTAAAAATTTTTTAGGCATAGCTTCGGGTTCTGCAAATGAAACCATCACCCTCCTCCAAATCATCGAATTAGTTTATAATATTAATACCAAAGAAATACAAAAAGATTATCAATTATTAGCCAAACAAATAAGTTCGCTTTCTAAAAGTTTTTAAAATCTCAACTAACTATGACCAATTCAACCAGTTCAACTAGTTCAACCAGCTCGACCTGTTCAACCAATTCAACCAGCTCGACCAATTCAACCAATTCAACTAATTCAACTAACTTAATTATTATTTTCTTGCCTCAATATATAGAGTTTTTGGGCTTTGGGCTGATGGTTATTGGTTTTGCTTATATTCTCAAACTTAAACACTAAGAAAATCTTCTTTGGAAACATCACTTTCTCGAAGAATTGCTGATAATGTCCCTTTTTTGATATCTTTTAAATGAAGAGGAATAACCGCTCTTTTTTTATCTTGAGCTCGGTATAAAATAACATGACTCCCCGACTGTCTATCTTTAATAAAACCTAATTTTACAAATTTCTTAATTACCTCTTTAGGCTTTAAAACAGGCAATTTAGGCATAAGTAATCTTTAATTTTGAAGGATTGATATTAACTTGGGAGTAAAAAATATTTTCTTCTGTTGGTATTTCTTCTTTATGGGCGATTAAACTTTCAATATATAACTCAATTGCTTCTTTAATCATCTCTTTAGCCTCTTCTAAATCTTTACCATAAGAAACACATCCGGGAAGGAGAGGAACAAAAACCGTATACCCTCCTTCAGGCTCTTTTTGAAAAACTGCCGTATAGTTTAAAATTTTTTGTTTCATATGTTTTTATTATATCACGATTTAAATCTCGCTTGTCAATAATTGGGCAAACAGATAGAAATTAGACGAAGCTGATCAATTTAGTCAAGCTAGTCGAGCTAGTCAAAAGCTAGTTATAACTAGTTCAACCAATTCAACCAGTTCAACCAGCTCGACCAATTCAACCAATTCAACTAATTCAACTAACTTAATTATTATTTTCTTG
>JBBIRE010000018.1:0-11975 GCA_037441985.1 Candidatus Roizmanbacteria bacterium | reverse complement strand
TTGCTTCTTCTGAGGAAAAACCAGTTAATCAAAAAATTTACCGTAATAAAAATTAAAGAAACCACAATTACTGAAATTACCGTATCATAATCGTGTATGATATTAGGAATAATTGAGATAAAAATAATTTAAAAACGAAAGGGCTAATCCTAATCTTTGAAGTCGTCCACTCTAAATGTTTCAACATCAATAATTTTTTTCTTGCTTCCTATTAAAAAAACTATTTTTTTACTATTAAACCAGTATAGAAAAGTTAGTGAATCTGCCGGTTGTTCGGGTGAATAGATTTTTATTGTTTTTCCAGTTCTATCATTATAAAGATATATCCCTTCAGTTTCATCCACTTTTTTGTTTAACAAACCAGATTCTCTTGAATAATTTTCTCCCAACCAACTTGTTCCAGATTGAAATTTTCCAAAAGCGATATAGCGACAATCGGGCGACCACATTGGACCGCTAATTATTTGAAAATGGTTGTCTTTATCTGCTGTAACATCTTTAGGAATTTTTCCGCATCTTTTGATTAAAGAATGATTATCTTTATCGATTTTCTCTATTATTTTTCTTAAATCCGATTCTCTCTGGCGTAGATTTGATTGTAGATAAAGTATTTGCTTATCTTTCTCTTTGATTTGTCTTTCTTTTTCCTTAATAGTAAAAAAATGATAAAAATTAAACAAGAAACTAACTAACAAAACTAAAATAAACAAAAAAATAGTTTTATTTTTTTTAACTAAATCTCTCATAATTTTTTTATAATTTTCTAATGTTGATCAAAAAGACTTATTTAACAAGTCTATAAAGTTCATTATTATTTACTTCAATAATCTTTTCTCATAATTTTATTTTTTCTCAATTCTTATCGCTTTGCCAAAAATAATCGCCTGAGCTAATTTTTTTTGAGCTGAATCTAAAATCCGAGCAAAAGTTGGTTGGGAAATACCCATTCTTTCAGCCCCTTCTTTTTGCTCTAATTCATCAATCTCATAAAGTTTTAACGTCTCTAACTCTTCTGGCAAAAGAATAATTTCCTCTAATTGTCCAAGAGGAATCCCTTGTGGTTTATAATAAACTACCCGCGGATTAAATCGCAAACACCGAGGTTTTCTTGGTCTGGGCATATTTTTAATTTTACCTTATCATTCTTTATTTAATTCTTTTTCTTGTTCCTCAACCGATTTCATTTCTTCATCAAGATTTTTTTTATAAATAGCAATTCTTCTTAATTTTTCCTCTTTAGTTAAATCTTGCCAACACCATCCTCTTCGCCAAGCTAAACCTCGACCATATGATCCTCTTCCCCAACCAGTCATCGGGCCCTGACCCATTGGTCCTGTTCCATCAAATCTTGGCATTGTTTTCCCCTCCTTTTAATTGAAAACTTTTATTATAAATATATATTCATAATAAATAATATCGTCTTTTTTGTCAAGAAATTGTTAATAAAAAGAGTGTCCTTTTGTTTAATTGTGAGAGTTGGCTCGAAATCTTAATTATCAATTAAACTGTTATATTAACCTTAATCCTTTAATCGCCTCGAAATCTTTTTTATTTTTAGTTAAGAGATAAAAATTATTTATTAAACAAGTGGCGGCAATAAAGCTATCACCTAAGGTGTGAGTTTTTTCCTCTCTTAAAAGTCGCCCAGTCAGCAAAGCTATTTTTTTATCAATATTAACCGTCTTAAAAAAATAGAAAAATTCTTGGGCTTTTTGATATTTTTTTGGGTTGGTTAAATTTTTATCGGTGAAAAATTCTGCAACTACCACTGGATTAACATAAAGTTCGCATCGACCGTTATTTTGTTCTTCTAAATACCCTTCTAAATCACTATCATAACCTTTCGAAAAGTTAATCAAGACATCAGTATCAACAAAGATTTTTTTCATTTTTCTCCTCTTAATTTTTTAATCATTTTTTTTTCCTTTGAGCTTCGCCTTATTCTTTTTACCAAATCCTCTCCTTTTTCTCCTTTCCCTAGAAAACCAAAAAAACTCTTTGGTTGATAATTTTTTATCACTTTCTCTGCCGGCAGAACGACAACATAAGGTTTGTTAAATTTTGAGACAATTAAAGGAGTCTCTGAATCAACCACCTCTTTTAGATAGCTGGCTAAATTGTCCCGGAATAAAAAAATATTAGTTTTTTTCATAAAGAAATTATAAGAGCATCTTAAAATTATGTCAAGTTGTCCAACTTAACAAAATTAATGAACCAGGAAAAAAACTGGCAGCACTCCCCCACCGATTCCTAAAATCATTCCTCCAACAACATCAGTTGTCCAATGCTCGCCTAATAATATAGATGAAGAATTAAAATCGTTCATTTTTTGCTAATCATCGCCTCTTTCTTTTTTACTTCACTTTAAAATTCTTCTTGAATTAATTCAAACAACCGACTCTTACCACACCCAAGACTAAATGGTTCTCTTCCTAAACTTTCTCTTGTAAAAAGATGGCGGTTTTCTTGATATGTTTGATACATTTCCCAGATTAATTCTTTCGTCTCGAAAGAAAGTCCCTGATAAACCGCTTCTGCATCTTCATCTGAAACGAGAGTAAGTACCAATAAAAATTTATCAATTCTGTTAATTGTTGGGTTAAGTTGATAAGCTTCATACATCTCTAAAAAAGCTTGATTAATATTAGAGATATATTTGTCAATGTCAAACTCTCCTTTCTCATCATAAGCAAAGTCTTTGTCGGTATAAAGCAAGGCTAAATTGTTGTGATAATCTGGGTTATTAGGATCAAGCTCGAGAGCTTTTTTACGGCAAAAAAATACTTGTTGAATCAGCTGTCTTCTCTTTTCTGTATTTGGTGATAATTGATCTGCTTCTTTATGTTTTATAACTCCTAAATTATTCCAAAACCCAGATTTGATTCCTTCAAAAGGTAAGATTGTGGCAAATTCTTTTCTGTCAAACATCTGATATTTTCCAAAAAGAGAAAAATGATCAGGATTAGCCTGAATACCTTTTTGGATTGTTAACCAATCATCATCTTGTAAAGGCTCAATCGCTAACTCTTCACCAAGAAATTTTTTTCTTATGCCTTCGTCATAACGATATCTTGAGCGTGTTGGATCTACCCAATAAGCTTTTTGTGGTTTTTTTGATTTATCAACTATCATAAGTCGAGTGTGGTTTGTTGGAAAAACAACATAAACGTCAATCTCATCTTTTAAAAATTCCTGGCACAGTTTACCTAAAATATATGAACGAAGATTACATTCAAAAGCCTTAGTTTCAACGGCTGTAGTTAATTTATAGGTTTCTGCAGGCTCATAGGCTTGAACTAGATCTAAAAGATAGGTTAATTTTTCATAGGTAGTTAATGATTCCCCTTGTTTTTTTAATTGAGCGTTTTTTAACACTTCGTTAGCTAACTTAAAAAGGCTCATCTGTCCATATCGAGTTTCACCTACCTGTTGTTTTAATTGATTTATCAAAGATAAAGTATCTTTTTTTTGAAACCTTGATTGATTAAATATTAAAGGTTTTCTCATAAATCTACCAATCAATCTATCAATTATATTAGCAGGAGCCACTTGATCTAATATTGCCTGAAGTTCTCTTAAATCATCTCCTAACATCCTCTGAAGATCTTCTCCTAAATCAATAAAAAGAGGTGGAGAGGTTAATGGTTCTTTGGCTTTTTTTCCTCCTTCTTCCTCAACTGCTTCATCTAAAAATTGAAGTACTTGTCTTGTGATATTTTCCATTAGGGCATAATGAGTTCTTCCTCCTTCTTGAAGACTTGAGAGAAGAATTACTTTTTTCATTTCACCTGTTTGTTCATCTTGAGATTCTTTTTGAACTTCATAAAAATATGGTAAAAGAGAGTTGATTAAGACTTTTTTTCTCTTTATTAACCATTGGTTAAATAATTCAATCTGTTCTTTATAGCTTTTTTTTTGAAAATCTGGATCTTTTTTAGTTTGTCTTTGTCTAAATCTCTCAAAAAGAGAATAATAAGCTGAGTGCTCGATAACTTGAGATAGTTTTTCGTCTTGTGGGTCAAAATAGATTGAACCTTTGCCCAAAAGTCTCAAAAAAAGATCATTTTCATAAGCTTCTTTATCAGATTCTTGAGGTAGTTCATATTCGGGGTGATTTTCTAATGAAGGGGGGGTTGAGTTAAAAAATGCTTGATGCAATTCTGATCCTAAAGCATAAATAGAATCAATTAGTGGTTGAATTTTTTCTTTTTTTTCTTCAGGCGTATATTTTAAAATCAACCGAGCGGTGTTTCTTATCGCTCTTGTGAAATCTTCAAATTGTTTATCTTTAATCTCTATTCCTGCTTCTTGAGAAAAGATTTTGACTGCTTCAATAATTTCTGATAAGGTAGGTCTTTCAGGTAAAGTAAGAGTATATTTTTTACCATTTTCATCCTCCTCTTTTAATACTTGAACTTCTTCTCCTTTTACCACTCTCATATGATTAAATTCTTCTATCCACATCTCATACATTTCAAAAGGGAAAGATACTTGTCGTGATAAAACAGTTTCTAAAGATGGAGCTTGAATTATTTTTTTAGAGACTATTCTTGATTGTGATGTTTCTGCTGATTGATCCATATTTTTAATTTTAAAAAAACATTTTTGCCAATAATCCTCCACTTACACCTAAAACCACTCCCCCAACAACATCAGTTGTCCAATGCTCACCTAAAGAAACACGGGAGACCATCATAATAAAATCAATTATTAGAATAAAACAAACGCCAAAGAATTTCATCCAGAAATTTTTTTTTGACTTTAAAATCAAGAACAAAAAAATTATCGATAAAAACATTGTCCTCATCATATGACCTGAAGGATAAGAACCGCCGGGTTTGACATAAGATGATGGGAAAATAAAATCAAATTCATAGCGAAAAAACATATAAGGAGGGCCTGGATGGTTAAGTAATGCTTTGAAAATAATCTCAATAATGTGAATTCCCGTAAAAATAAAAATTGTCAAAAAAGGAAGAATTTTTCTCTGAAAAATTATCAATAAAAATAAAACCAAGGTTGTTAGTTCAAAACTGCCTAAAAGACTAAAAGAAGAAAAAAACGGATCAACTTTTCTTGGTAGATGATTTTGAATTTTAACCGTTAAATCAAAATCTAATTGATTAAATAAATCTTTTTTTACAAGATACGAAAAACCAACAAAAAAAAGAAAAAAAAGCGCTGATAAAAGAAAAAAACCGACTTTTTTTCGCATTTTTTAATTTTACTGAAAGAAAAAGATCTTTATCAAACCAAAAAGAGCACCAATCATCACCATCTGCCAAAAGAGTTGATAAAGAAACCAGATTGAGTCATTTTTCACCAAAAAATAGCCAAAAAGTTTTTCTGGTGGATTGCGATTAATCGAAGAAAATTGTTGATTAATCCAGTAAATCGCTTCACCAAAAGCACGAACTAACCAAAAAAGAAAGAAAAGAATTAAAAACATTCTTGTATTTTGATAAATAAAACTTAAACCGCTGACAATAAACCAAAACAAACTGATAATCATTCCATCGCCCCAGACAAAAATTCCCAACGGAAAAAGAAGCGTTGTTTTTTGATAAGAGTTTTTCTTTCTTACTGATTGATAAACTGATTGAATAAAAACAATCAATGAAAAAATTGATAAGAAAAGAAAAAGCCAGTAAATTTTCATTAAATTCATTTTATAATAAATTCATTCCTTTATGGAAAAAATAAAAAAACATTTTTTTCTTAACTATCGTCTGTTAAAATTGGCCTGGGAAGAGGAAAAAAACTTCTTCTTTTCTATTTTTTTACCTCAGCTTTGGGCTCTATTTTAATCTTTGTGGTTTATTATCTTTACAAACTAATGATTGAGGGGGTCTTTAATCAATTAACTTTACAACAAAACCAAATGATCTTTCTTGTTGTTGCCAGTTATCTTTTTACTGAATACCTCTCCCGTTTTGTTTATTACACTGTTAATTCTTATCTTATCGAATATACTCTTCGATCAAAATTTCAAAACTTATTAACACGAAAGTTTACCGAAAAATTAGCCAGTTTAGACTTTGCTCATTTAGAAAATGGAGAAATAAGAAACCTCATTGCTAAAGTCGAGGATACCTTTACTTGGCGACTTTATGATAATTTAAGAATTGTTAGTTATTTAATCTATAATTTCTCGGCTCTTTTCCTATCTTTAATCATTGCTTTGAGATTTAATTCGAGTTATTTTATTCTTCTTGCTTTATTTTCTACTCCTTTCTATTACTTACGAATGAAGTATGGCAATGCTTACTGGTCGATTTATTCCTCTCATGCTCAGGATACCAACTATCTTTGGTATCTCCGTCATCTTTTTACTAATTTTCAAACTCTTTTTGAAATTAAAATTTACCAACTAAAGGATTTCTTTTTAAGGAAAATGTTTCAAACTCAGGAAAAATTAATTAATAACTATATTAAACCGATTAAAAAATATACCTTTTGGTCAATCTTCACCAATTTTTTAATACCAGTAGTCATTTTTTTTGCCATTAAAAACTTTATTGGGGCGGTTTTTATTAAAAAGTTTTCTATCGGGGACTTTACTCTGTTTTTAAACACTCTTTTTACTTTTTCCGGACAACTTTCTAACATTTTGCTTAATTTTGGCTCACTCTACGAAAATAGTCTTTTTGTCGATGATTATTTTAAACTTTTAGATATTAAAAATAAAAACGATGAAAAAAATAGGCTAATCTTAAAAGAAGAATTCCAAACAATTAGCTTTGAAAATGTTTCTTTTTATTATCCTCAAGGTCAAAAACTCGTCCTTAAAAATATTAGCTTTACTATTAAAAAAGGAGAAAATATCGCCCTGGTCGGTCGAAATGGCGCCGGAAAAACCACGCTTATTAAACTCCTCCTTGGTTTTTATCCACCAACAGAGGGAAAAATTTTAATTAATGATATTGATTTAAAAAAAATCAATCTTCACTGGTGGTGGAAACAGGTAGGAATCTTGTTTCAAGACTTTGCCAAATACTATCTCACTCTGAAAGAAAATATTTACTTTGGTCAGATTAAAAAAATTGATGACTATAAAATTATTGAGGCCTTAAAAAAAGCTCAGGGAGAGGATTTATTAAAAGGTAAAAAGGCTCTTAATCAGATTCTCGGTCGTTGGTTTGAAGAAGGAGAAGAAATCTCTGTTGGTCAATGGCAAAAGGTAGCTATCGCTCGAGCTTTATATCGCAATGCTCCTCTTTTAATTTTAGACGAACCAACCTCTAACATTGATCCGGAAAGTGAGGAAAAAATCTTTGAAAATTTGGTCGATCTTTATCGCGATAAAACTCTTCTTTTTATTTCCAATCGTTTTTCAACCGTTAGAAAGGCCGATAAAATTTTTGTCATTGATCAAGGAGATATTATTGAAAAAGGCGATCATAAACAATTGTTAAAATTAAACGGTCTTTACGCTCAATTTTTTAAAACCCAAGAGAAAGGATATCAATAAATTAAAAATGAAAATCACTGATAAAAAAATCATTTTAGCCTCCTCTTCATCCCGACGTATCGATATTTTAAAAAAACTAGGATTAGATTTTGTTATTGAAAAAGCCGATGTTAACGAAGCGACAATGAAGAACGAAAAAGCGAAAGATTTTGTCCAACGATTAGCCAAAAAAAAGCGCAAAAAATTGCTCAAAAATATCAAAATAAAGATTGTCTTATCATCGGTTTTGATACCACGGTTGAATTTGAAGGAAAAATTTTTGGTAAACCAAAGAATAAAAATGCGGTTTTTTCAACGCTTCAAAAACTAAACGGCAAAAGGCATTTTATTTATACTGGGATAGCGATTATTAATCCAAAAACAAAAAAAGCCTTTGTTGACGTTGAAAAAACCGCTGTTTATTTTCGTCAACTATCAGAAAAAGAAATTAAAGAATACGTGGCTTCAAATGAACCTTTGGGAAAAGCCGGCGCTTATGCCATTCAAGAAAAAGGCGCTTTTTTGGTGAAAAAAATCAATGGTGATTTTTATAACGTCGTTGGTGTACCAATAAATAGGTTGGTTCACTTGATTAAGGAGAAACCCTGTTGCAGGGTTTCTCCTTGATGTATAATATTTTATGGGACCCAGCTTTTTAAAAAATCTCGCTGATCTTCATGTACATCTTGGAGCAACCACTTCACCTCATCTTCTTTGGGAATTGGCTCATTTTCAAGGTTTAAAACTGCCGGAAAAAGATTATTTTCGTTTCATTGACCTAATTAAAATCACCAAAAAAATTAAAAGCCAAGACTACTTAAAAAAAATCAATGATCATAAGCAAAAATCTCCTTTTGTTATTAGTCATCGAATTCAATCATCTCCTTATGCGGTTGAAGAATGCGTCCATCAAGCAATCGCTGGAGCTTATCGAAAAACCGGCATCACTCTTCTTGAACTTCGTTTTAATCCGATGTTCCGAAATAATAATAACGACTATGATCTGGACAAAATTATCTTAAGCGCCATCAATGGTCTTCATCGAGCCACTATCGAATATCCAGTAAAAGCTGGTTTAATTATCGAATCAGATCGGCAATTTACGGAAAAACAACATCTAATTTTAGCTCAAAAAGCAGTTAAGTTTAAAAACTTAGGTGTAATTGGTTTCGACGTCTCTGGCCCAAATCATCCAAATTTTAAAATCGATAAATTAATTAAAGCTGTCTCGATAATAAAAAAAGCTGATTTGGGATTAACTATTCACACTGGGGAATTTACCTCAACTGATGAAATGTGGGAAATAATCAAAAAACTTTCTCCTAATCGCATCGGCCATGGAATAGCCGCTTATCGTGATTTAAGATTAATGGAAGAAATTATCAAAAGAAAAATCACCTTAGAAATCTGCCCAACCTCTAATCTGATAACTCAAGTTGTTAAAAATTGGCAGGAAATGAAAAAGATCATCCAGACATTTATTAGTGAAGGAGTTAAAATCACTATTAACTCTGACGGCCCCGAATTTTTTGACACCGATGTTAAAAAGGAGTTCCTAAATCTTTATCAAAAAAAAATTCTTACCCAAACAGAAATAAAAAAAATTATCAGTTTTGCCTATCAGGCAACTTTTATCAAAAATTAAAAAAATATGAAAAATAGCGATCATTTGTCTCTTGGTTTAACCTTTGACGATATCCTACTTTTACCTGGCTATGCTGATTTCAAAAGAAAAGATGTTGATTTAAGCACCCGTTTAACTCAAAATATTACTCTTACTCTCCCGATTGTCTCCTCACCGATGGATACGGTGACCGAAGAAAAAATGGCGATCGCTATGGCAAAGAATGGCGGTCTGGGAATTATCCATCGCAACTTGAAAATCGACACTCAGTTAAAAATGGTGAAAAAGGTCAAAAAAATAAAAGCTACCTCCCCAAAAATGACTGCGGATAAGAAAAAAAGATTAATGGTTGGTACGGCTGTTGGTGTGGGAGATGATTTTATTGAACGGGTAAAAGCTTTAGAGAAAGCCGAAGTCGATCTAATAGTCATCGACTCAGGCCACGGATTTACCAAATTTATCATCGAGGCCATCCAATGGATTAAAAAAAATACCTCTCTTGAGGTGATGGCTGGCAATGTGGCTACTTTTGAAGGAGCAAAAGCGCTGATTAAAGCTGGAGCAGAAATTCTTCGCGTGGGTATGGGCCCGGGAAGTATTTGTACAACAAGAGTGGTTACTGGTATGGGCGTCCCTCAAATCACAGCCATTCAAGAGGCAGTCAAAGCGGCCAAAGGGTCAAAAACTACAGTGGTCGCTGACGGAGGAGTCAGACAAATTGGCGATATTGCCAAGGCTTTAGCTTTCGGGGCTCAGGCGGTGATGCTTGGCTCGCTTCTTTCAGGATTTGACGAATCACCGGGAGAGATAATTGTCATTGGTGAAAAAAAATTTAAAGAATATCGAGGAATGGGCTCAATTAAATCGATGAAAAAAGGCGGAGCTGAACGCTATGGCCAAAACAAAAATCTGACTGATAAAAAATTAATCGCTGAAGGCGTCGAGGCATTAGTCCCTTACAAAGGAAAGGTCAATGATTTTCTTTATCAGGTTGAGGGGGGTCTTCGTGCCTCTTTTTATTATATTGGTGGAAAAAATTTAACTCAGTTTCAAAAAAAAGTAAAATTTATTAGAATTACCGAAAGTAGTTTGCGTGAAAGTCATCCTCATACGGTAAAGATTATTAATGCCGGTGAAAGTTATTTACTAGAAAAATGATTATCATTGCTGATTTTGGCTCTCAAACAACTCATCTTATCTCAAGAAGAATTACTGATTTCGGGGTTGATGTAAAAATAGTTCTCCCAAAAGAGATTGTTTACGCTGTTAAAAAATATCACCCGTCAGGAATTATTCTTTCTGGTGGTCCATCATCCGTTTATGAAAAAGGCGCCCCTTTGATTGATAAAAAAATTTTTTCTCTTGGAATACCCATTCTTGGTATCTGCTATGGTTGGCAATTAATCGCCCATCTTCTAGGTGGCAAAGTGATTGCGGGAAAAAAAGAATATGGTCCAACAAGATTAATAATAAAAACTCACGGTTTAATTTTTCAAGGAATAAAAAAAGATTCTTTACGGGTCTGGATGAGTCATGGAGATGAGGTGGTGAGATTACCGCCTGGTTTTCGATACTTAGCCTCCTCTGAAACAGTTAAAGCCGCTGCTTGTGCTGATGAAAAAAGGAAAATTTATGGTCTTCAATTTCACCCTGAAGTTAATGATACAGAAAAAGGGGGACAAATTTTAGAAAATTTCCTTCGTTTTGTCTGTCAAGAAACAATTCAAAAAAGGAAAATAGAGGTTGAAAAAATAATCAAAGATATTAAAAACCAAGTGAATAAAGAAGGAAAAGACGCTCAAGTGATTGGCGCTGTCTCAGGTGGTGTTGATTCAACCGTAGCAGGAGTCTTAACAGTAAAAGCAATTGGCAAAAGATTTATCCCAATCTTCTGTGATAATGGGTTGATGAGAAAAGGAACAAAAAAGAAGGTCGAAGAAATTTTTATTAAAAAACTCAAAGTTCCTCTGCGAATTATCGACTGTCAAAAAGAGTTTTTGGCAAAATTAAAAGGGGTGACGGATCCAGAAGAAAAAAGAAAAATCATTGGTCGACTTTATATCAACTTTTTTCAAAAAGAAGCTCGAAAAATCAAGGGGATAAAATTTTTACTCCAAGGAACGATTTATTCTGATGTGATCGAAAGTCAAGGAACCACTTATGCTAGTAAAATTAAAAGTCATCACAACGTTGGCGGCTTACCAAAAAAATTACCTCTAAAACTTCTTGAACCTCTCCGATTTTTTTATAAAGATGAGGTAAAAAAAATTGGTAAGCAATTAGGCCTATCTGATGAGATAATTTTTACTCAACCTTATCCAGGTCCTGGTGCCGCCATTCGAATCATAGGTGAAGTAACCAAAGAACGACTGGAAAAATATCATCAAGCTGATAAAATTTTAAATCAAATTTTAAAAAAACATCACTGGGAGAAAAAAGTGTTTCAAAGTTTCCCGATAATGACTGGGATAAAAAGTACCGCGGTCAAAGGTGATGCTCGAGTCTATGGAGAAGTAATTGCTATTCGCATTTATCAGAGTCAAGATATTATGACTGCCGGCTGGGCAAAACTTCCTTATTATATCCTTCAAGAAATCTCCACTCAAATCATTAACCAAATTCCCGGCGTCTCGCGTGTTGTTTATGATATCACCACCAAACCACCAGCAACAATGGAGTGGGAGTAATTTTTCTGTTAAGGAGAACCCTGTCGCAGGGTTTCTCCTTGATCCAAGATTTCTCCTTGTGTAAGGATTCTCCTTACTGCTATACTTTTATCATGTGTTTTATTCGGCCTTTTAAAATCAAAAAAATTCTTGGTAAAAAAATTATCCTTGAAAACGGAATTAGCGCTTATTATGATAAATCTATCGGCGAATTGAAAAAAATGATCAGGTTTTA
>JBBIRE010000017.1:0-12648 GCA_037441985.1 Candidatus Roizmanbacteria bacterium | reverse complement strand
TCCCTTATTGACTCTAATGATTACTGGATCATTAACTGAAATCATTAATTTGTTTAAAAAAGATCAACAACTTTTATTTCAGATTCTTCTTCCCATGATTATTATTTGTTTTATGATTTATCCAATAAAAAATCAATTTTATCTAACGCCTGAAGAACTGAATGTTTGGGTGTATGGCCGCGTTAACCCATTTTATGAAGCGACCATTATTGGAAAAATTGTTAAAGAAAAAACTTTAACTAACGATTATATATTTGTCGCTGGATCTGAACCAGAAATCTATTTTTATAGTCAAAGAAAATCACCTACTCGATTTATCATTACCTATCCCCTTAATCTTAATACTCCTTTTCGTATCAAATATCAAAAAGAGGTAGTTAACGATTTAACGAAAAAACCGCCAAAAATTATCGTCATTTCCCAAAAACAGCATAGCGGTTTATGGGATAAAAACAGTCCAAGAATTTTTCTTGATTTTTTAAATCATTTGCTTGATAATCAATATCAATTAATCGGAGGATATTTTATTAATAAGGAAACCGAAGAATGGAAAACAAAATTGAGCGACAAAGAAATAAAAGACTGTAGTTTCCTTGTTTATCAAAAAAAATGAGAGAAAAAATTTATCAATTATTAATCCTTTTTTTTGTTCCTTTAATCTTATACCTACCGACAATTCTTTTTGGCTTTTCTTATTTTGACGATAATGTTCTTATTTTAGACAACCTTGATTTTCTTACTAATCTAGATAATTTTTTTCAAGCTTTTAAGGAAGAAGTTTTTCACCTTCCTAATTTTTCTGCTGCTTATTACCGCCCGATTCTCACCCTTTCTTTTATGTTCGACGCCCAAATCTCTAGAGCTTCACCATTTTTTTATCATTTAACCAATGTCCTTTATCACGTGATTAATTCGATTCTTGTTTTTATTTTTTTAAAGAAGTTAAAAATCGGTGAAAGAGTCGCTTTTTTTTTAAGTTTACTTTTCTCCATTCACCCAATCATTGCTCAAGCGGTCGCTTGGATTCCTGGCAGAAATGATAGTTTACTTGCTCTTTTTACTCTCTTAAGTTTTATTTTTTATATTGATTATTTAGAAAAAGGTCAAGGAAAAAATTACTTTTTATTTATCTTGTTTTTTATAATGGCGATCCTAACCAAAGAAACAGCCATTATTCTCCCTTTTTTTTATCTTCTTTATTTGGTTTTATTTCATAAAGAGAAAAGTCATGATTTATTAGAGATTATCCTTGGTTTTTGGGGAGTGTTTTTCCTTTGGTTTATTTTGCGTCAATCAGCAATAAAAAATATTATTTATCTATCAATCAATGAAGTATTTCAAGCGTTAATAAAAAACTCAACGGCTTTTTTTCTTTATTTAGGCAAAGTTTTTTTTCCTTTTAATCTTTCGGTTCTACCAACACTTATTGATGGAACATTAACTTGGGGAATAATCTCAACTTTTATTTGTTTGTTTTTAATCGTTTTTTCTCAAAAAATTAATTGGCGTTTATTGATCTTTGGTATCTGTTGGTTAATCCTTTTTTTATTTCCAAATTTTGTTCGTCCCAACACCCAAATTGCTCCTGATTTTTTAGAACATCGTTTTTATCTTCCCTTTGTCGGTTTATTAATCTTTTTCGCTTCGCTCAATCTCGTTAATCAATTTCTTTCTCTTTCTTTAAGAAAAAACTTTTTTTTAATATTTCTTTTAGGAATTTTTTTCATCACTACTTTCCTTCATCTTTTTAATTTTCGCAATCGATTAGTTTTTTGGCAAAATGCCATCAAAACCTCTCCTTCTTCACCTCTCGCCCATCGTAATTTTGGAGCGATGCTTTATTTTGAAGGAAAAATCAACGAAGCAAAAAAAGAATATGAAAAAGCCCTTCAATTAAATCCCGACGAACCAATGGCCCACAACAACATTGGGGTAATCTATCTTGATCAAAACAAACTCAATGAAGCAGAAAAGGAATTTAAAAAAGAATTAACCATCAATCCCAATTATGACAAAGCCTTTTTCAATTTAGGTTTGGTTTATTTTAAAAAAAAGAATTTTGAAAAAGCCAAAGAATATTTTAAAAAAACACTCTTGGTCAATCCTCGTTATCAAAGCGCTTATCAATACTTGAATTTGTTAAACCGATAAGGAGAAACCCTGCTGCAGGGTTTCTCCTTGTTGCAGGGTTTCTCCTTGTTAATAAATCAATTAACCAATTTCTTTTTGATAATTATTTGATTGTTCTTCGCTTCAACGGTTAATTTATCCCCGATTTTTATTTTTCCCTCAACAATTTGTAAAGCAATTTCATCAACAATCTCTTCATTGATCACTCGCTTCAATGGTCGAGCGCCATATATTGGATCAAAACCGGCTTTCAAAAGATAATCCTTAACAGATGAAGCAAACTCTACTGTTAAATTTTGTTTTGACAATCTTTTTGTTAAAAGACCCAATTGAATTTCGACAATTTGCTTCATCATTTCTTTATTAAGGGAATTAAAGATGACAATCGAGTCCAACCGATTAATTAATTCTGGCTTAAAATATTTTTTTATTTCGTCCAAAATTTTTTCTTTTTCATTCTTTTCATAATATTGACTGCCGATATTTGAAGTAAGAATAATAATTGTATTTTTAAAATTAACCGTTCTTCCTCGGCCATCAGTCAATCGACCCTCATCAAAAATTTGAAGAAAAATATTAAAAACTTGTGGATGAGCTTTTTCCACTTCATCAAAGAGAACAACAGAATAAGGTTTTCTTCTTACGGCTTCGGTAAGTTGACCTCCTTCTTCATAACCCACATATCCTGGTGGTGCGCCAATTAGTCGAGCCACTGTATGAGCTTCCTGGTATTCACTCATATCAATTCTAATCATTGCTTTTTCATCATTAAATAATGCCTCGGCTAAAGCTTTGGCGGTTTCAGTTTTCCCAACACCAGTTGGGCCTAAAAAAAGAAAAGAGCCAATCGGTCGATTTTCTTCAGATAAACCAGCTCGGGATCGACGAACAGCGGCGGCAATTTTTTTAATTACCTCATCTTGACCAACAACTCTTTTTTTTAACTCCTCTTCTAAATGGGCTAATTTTTCGCTTTCTGATCGAAGAAGGCGAGTGGCAGGAATACCGGTCCATCGAGAAACAATTTTGGCGATATCATCATCGATTACCTCTTCTTTTAACAATCGATCTTCTGGGGAAATCTGTTCCCATTTTTTTTCAATTTCTTTTAATTTTTTCTCTAAAGATGGGATTTTTCCATATTTTAATTCTGCTGCTTTATCAAGTAAAAATTCTTTTTCTGCTTTTTCTAACTCGCCACGAAGTTGATCTAATTCGATTTTTATTTTCTGTAATTGACTAATAATCTCCTTTTGCTCTTCCCATTTTCTTGTCAATTCCTCAACTTCTTTTTGTAATTTTTCTCTTTGTTTCTTTAATTCCTCGATTCTTTCTTTAACATTTTTTTCCTTTTTTAAGGCTTGAAGTTCGATATCAATTTGAAGAATTTTTCTTTTTTTATCATCAATCACTGTTGGCATCGAATCAATTTCGATTTTCGTCGCCGCCGCCGCTTCATCGATTAAATCTATCGCTTTATCTGGGAGATAACGATCGGTAATATAACGAACAGAAAGATTCACTGCGGCAATCAAAGCGTCATCGGATATTTTAATCCCATGATGGGCTTCATATTTTTCTTTAATTCCCCGAAGGATAGCCAAAGTATCCTCAGGAGTTGGTTCATCAATATAAACCGGTTGGAACCTTCGCTCTAAAGCCGCGTCTTTTTCCACATATTGACGATATTCTTTAACAGTTGTTGCACCAATGACGCGAATTAATCCGCGAGCTAAAACAGGCTTGAGCATATTGGAAGCATCAACTGCTCCCTCAGCTGCACCGGCACCCACTAAGGTATGAAGCTCATCAATAAAAAGAATATATTTTCCATCGCTTTTTTCTATCTCTTCAAGAAGTTTTTTTAATCGCTGTTCAAACTCTCCCCGATAAGCAGCCCCAGCTAAAAGACTAGCCAAATCTAAAGCAACGATCTCTTTATTTTTAAGGCTTGTCGGCACATCACCGGCAACAATCCTTTGAGCCAATCCTTCAATAATCGCTGTTTTTCCCACTCCAGGATCGCCCAAAAGGGCCGGATTATTTTTTAATCGTCTTGATAAAATTTGAATCACTCGTCTTATCTCTTGATCTCGACCGATAACCGGATCAAGTTTTCTCTTTTTTGCTAAATCAGTAAAATTAATCGTAAATCTTTCCAATGGTTTTTCCTCAACTGGTGGTTGATAATGAATATCTACCATATAAAAATGATATAACAAATTAGCAATCTTGTCAAGTATTTGCTAATAATTAAATCTCGGTTAATTCTCTTTACGAACAAAATATTTTTTGCTGTAATATATTTATTGATTCGTGGTTGATTGCAAGAACATCTTATAAGGATGGTCTTGAATAAACCTTTCTTTAAAAATTTTCTTCTTTGAAATGAAAATAAAAACCAAAGGCGATATCGCAGATAAAATCTCAAAAAAAATCACCCAGTTTTATCACAAAACTCTTGGCCTTGGTCCTAAAGAATCAAAATGCTATATTGTTGAAGACATGATTATTGTCAGATAAAAAGGTAAGCTTCTTCCAATAGAAGAATAGATTCTTTCATTCACTAAAATCATAAAAACGGAATTGAATTAGTAAAAAACATAAGGAAAATTTTTCATCAGTTAACGACCAAAAAACTGAGTAAAATCGTTGAAGAAATCACTGGATCAAAAGTAATCAGTATTCATAGCGATATCAGTACTAAAACTGGTGAAAGAATAGAAATTTTTGTTCTTAAATGAAAATTTAGAAAAGAAATTAAAAAAAACTCTGCCTGCTGTTGAAACAACCTAAAAAACTTCTTTGGGTTAGTTAAACAGATGGCTTCTTTAATCAAAAATCTCCTTTTTTATGGATAAAAAATTCTGGCAATATTTTTCAATTGGATTTTTTATTGTCAACACTTTGACAATCATTATTTTAATGGAAACAATTATCTTTAATCGGTTATATATCAGTCTTTTTATTTTATGTTTTTTAATAACTATTTTGCTTAATAAGAAAACTTAATCCTATATGTTGATTAATAAATAATTTGCAACATCTTAACAACGACCGTTGCCAAGATATATCATTAATTAGATAAGTTTTTTTAGAATTTTAGGTGATTATATTTAGTCTAAAATAATAATAATCATTTAAACTAGCATTTATTTCTTGAATTTAATTTTAATAATTATTAATTTTAAATTTTTAATTGTAATCGCATAAGGATCCCTTTGGTATTTCTAATTTTATTCCCCCAAAGTTGCCCCTTCAGGATTTTGCCCTCCGATTACAAGGGTTGACTTTAATAAAGTATTTCTATTGTATTTCAATTGTATTTCTACCACATTTTTTTATTCATTATTCATTATTTATTATTATTTATTAATTAAACAACCCCTTGACAAATTAGCAAACTATATGTTAGACTGCTAATATATATAACAATTATCAGTTTTTAATAATCAAAGGGGGTGAAAAAATATGGCCATCATCAGATTCAATCCATTCTTTCCTCGCTCTTGGATTCGCACCTTTTGGCCAGAAGATGAAGAAGAATGGCCAGAACTCACCTTAACCGAAGGCCTTGATATTTATGAAGAAGATGATAAAGTGGTTGTCAAAGCCGCTGTTCCCGGTGTCCCAGCAGACAAGGTTGATGTTACCTTTGAAGATGGCGTTCTTCGAGTTAAGGCCAAGGTGGAAGAAAGCGAGGAAGAAAAAAAGAAAAAAAAGGTGGTTTATCGAATGGATCGAGTCGCTTCCTTTGATTATACCGCCACTATCCCTCGACCAATCGATGAAAAAACTTTAGAGGCAAAGGTTGAGGATGGAGTGGTTGTCGTTACGGCAAAGATTGCCGAGGAAGCTAAACCAAAAAAAATACCGGTTAAAACAAAATCAAAATAACTTTCTAACCGCGCGCGGTGATTTATAAAAAATACTTATTTTGTCATCCCCGCGAAAGCGGGGATCTTTTTTATTTAATTCGCATTTCCGTTTTCATGGAAATGATGTTGAGGTTAAGATCCGCAGTTGTATGGGGACCAGGATTCCCGATTAGATCGGGAATGACAAACCCCTCACCTGTCATTGCCACTACTTTTTCTGCCATCCTTGACTTTTCTTTGTCATTCCTGTGCTCCTTTTTGTCATTCCCACGAAAGTGGGAATCTCTTTTACTCTAAATCTGATAATATAAATCACTCCAGTTAGGATTTTTACTTTCAATCAATTTTATCTTCCAATCTCGATTCCATTTCTTTAATCTTTTTTCTCGAATGATGGCTTGAGAGATATCACTAAAGACTTCAAAATAAACCAATTTGTTAATTTTGTATTTTTTAACAAAAGAAGAACCGATATTATTTTTATGTTCCCAAACTCTTCTTTTAAGATTGTTAGTGACACCGATGTATAAAACACTGTTGTTCTTATTAGTCATAATGTAAATGCAATAATCTTTTGAAGTAATCATTGAGATTATTATAGAAAAAATATTTAAATGTTTAGATTCCCGTTTTCACGGGAATGACAAAGCGGTTAAGATCCCCATTGGATGGAGACAAAGATTCCCGATCGAGTCGGAAATGACAATTAAGGTTATATTAACTTATTTTCAGCGAAACTAAAATAACTATCTTTAGTGATAATCACATGATCTAAGACCTCAATCCCTAAAATCTTTCCTCCTTCAACAATTTTTCTCGTTAATTCCAAATCTTCTTCTGAGGGTTGAGAATCGCCTGAGGGATGATTATGAACTAAAATAATCTGAGCCGATAAATAGCGAATCGCTGGTTCAAAAATTTCTCTTGGATGGGCGATATTGCTATTTAAACTCCCAACCGAAATCAGCTCTCTTTTAATCTCAGTATTTCTTGTATCTAAATAAAATACAAAAAAATATTCCTTTTTCTTATCGCGAAACTCTCTTAATTCTTCAAAAATGTCTTTTGGTTGCAAAATCTGTCTTTTTCTTTTTTCTCCAAACCATCTTCTTCCCAACTCAACCAAAGCTAATAGCTGACATTTTTTTACTTGTCCTAATTCTTTAATTAATGATAAGTCTTCCATTTTAAGTTCGGTCAATCTTTCCTCTCCCAATCGTTCTAAAACTTTCTTTGATAATGAAACAACATCTTCTTTTTTACTCCCGGTACCAAAAATAATCGCTAATAATTCAGCTTCAGTCAGACGACTTGATCCATAACGAAGAAGTTTTTCTCGCGGTCGTTCAAATGAAGGTAGTTGTTTAATTTTCTTTTTGGTCATTAAATAAATTATAGATTTTTTATAATTAAAAAATGAAAAAATTTTTTCGCTTTTGCCCAAATTGTGGAAAACTGATTAAGTTAATTAATAATAAATTAATCGATTGTTCGCGATGTGGCTTTTATTTTTATCTTAATCCTGTCCCAACAACCGCCATTATTATAGAAAATGAAAAAGGAGAAATCCTTTTTGTCAAAAGAAAATTTTCTCCAAAAAAAGATTTTTGGGATTTGCCTGGCGGTTTTATCGAATTTAAAGAAACTGCCGAAGAAGCCATCAAGAGAGAAATAAAAGAAGAAATTAATTTAGAAATAGAAACTCCTCATTTTCTGGGGACTTATGTCGGTTTTTATCCTTATAAAGGAATAAATTATCAACCATTATGTCTAATTTTTTATCAGAAAATCAGCGATGACGATATAAAAAGACTTAGTGTTAATGACGACGCTAAAGAGATTAAATTTTTTCATAAAACCAAAATTCCATGGTCAAAACTGGCTTTTATTGATATCAAAAAAGGGTTAAGCGACTACTTAAAAATTAGTCAATAACTTCAATCCTCCCCCGATACATCCCCATTCCACAGGAAAAAAGAATCGGTTTTTTTTCTTTTGGAGTAAATTCGAAAAAATTATTACCCGGTTCCAGTGCTTTTCTAATTCCAAGGTCCGGAACAACAAAATATCCCTGACAACCATAAACATTTTCTCCTTTAATTTCCCATCGTACTGGAATATTTTTTTTGACAACAAATTCATTTGGCGTATATCCTCGACCATCAACCACCATCTCAATTTTCTGCCAACCGTTTTCAATTTTAACGTTTTTTAAATTTGAATCACTTATGGTTGAAAAATTCACATTCACCCCCATCAAAGCTAGAGAATTATAAAAATAATAAATGCCAACTAAAAAAACCAAGGCGGCTATAGCTTTATAAAATAAGGGTAAAAATTGATGGCGGATGATTTTTTCAAACGAAGCAATAATAAAAATTACTGGTGTTGTCCCTAAAGCAAAAATCATCATCGCTAAACCTGAAAGCCAAGGATTGCCAAATGATAAGACATAAACTTGGGTTGTCTGAGTAAAACCACAGGGAAGAAAGTAGGTTAAAAAACCAAGAAGGAAAGCTGATTGTTGACGATTTTTAATAAAATAATTTTCCAATCTTCTAAAAATTCCCCCCGTTTTATCATAAGGCAAAATCGCTGATAATCGAAAAATTCTTGCCATATCTAAACCTAAAAAAATCAAAAGTCCGGCGATAAAAAAACTAAGAAAAGTTGAGGTATAAAAATTATTTAAAAGTTTATTACCAATTAATCCAAACAAAAAACCAAAAAATCCATATGATAAAACTCTGCCTATGTTAAAGTAAATTGCTTTATTAAAATTATTTTTACTCTCCTCCAAAGTGGACAAAAATAGGGCGCCGCTAGTTGCCATACAGGTTGAAAAAGAAGCAACAATCCCTAAGAAAAAAATCGCCAACAACTGAAAATTACCATTAAGTTTAAAATTATTAAAAAAACTTAAATCTTTAACCATCAGATAAATCAATATCCAAGAGACTAAAAAAACAAAAAATAAACTTATTCGATCAAAAAAAGATTCATTTTTTTCTTCTTGATTATTGCTTTGAATTAAATATCCAAATTGTTTTAATTTTTCTTTAATCTTTTCTTTGTCTAGTTTTCCCTTAAATATCACCTCAGCTGTTTGAGTTTTATAATTCGGTTTTACTGAGAGAATATTTTTTTCTTCTCTTAATTTATCCTCAACTAAAACATTACATGACGGACAGTGCATTCCTGAAATCTTAAGAATAATTTTTTTTGTTTTCATTCCTTTGATTTTTTAAAACTAATAAACTATATGAAGTTAAAAGCAAAAATGCTGATGCCCCCATTAAAGGAATGGTAACAAAACCAAACTCAGCGACAAATTGTTTAACACAAGAGACCGAATAACCAATTGCCGCACAGTCACTACTTTTAATTAATCCAAATTGAAGAAAATAATGATAAAAAGCAATAATCAATCCAAACGTCGACAAAACAAGACTATAATTAAAAACTTTTTTATCGTTTAAAAAATAAGCAGTCAAAAATAAAAGTGTTTGTGGGTACATAAAAATCCGCTGAAACCAACAAAGCTTGCAAGGATTATACCCAGCATATTCAGAGTAAAAAAGACTACCAAATGTCGCCAAAGAAGAAACAATCAAAGGAAAAGAGAAAATCAATCTTCCTTTAAAATTAATTTTTTTCCCAAAAAAAATAAGAATAAGAAAAAATAGTGAAATTAAAAATCCTAAAATGGTATTTATCGAATAAATTTTATTAGCAAAAACAATAGCGTGAGTTTTTTCCATAGTCAGGTTTTGATTAGCTGACAACCGCTTCTTTTAGATAATTCCTCGAGACTAATTTCACCAGTAATTCTTTTTCCATCCGAAAATTCCCAAGTAGGATAGCTTTGAATCTTGGCTTTTTGACAAATTTCAAGTTGTCCTTGACCATCAATTGTGGAGCATTCAATATAAGGTAGATATTTTTCAGATTTACCAAAAAGTTTTTTTTGATTTTGGCAATGAGGACACCAAAAAGCGCCGTAAAACTTGACTTTTTTTTCTTTTAAGCATTTGGCAAAATCATCATATTTTCCCGGTTTTTTTTCCTCTAAGTAAAAAAATAATCCGGCGATAAAAATGATTAAAAAACTAATCGATAAGATAATAATCACCAATTTATTTTCCTGGAAAAAATTTTTCATTTATTTTTTTCGAAAAACTTCAATCACCTCTTTCACTTTTTGATCAACATCACGATTGGATTTTAAAGATTCTTGAACACAAGTCTTAAGATGATGCTCGAGTAAAATCTCAGAAACTTTTCTAATTGCTTTCTCAATTGCAGTTGTTTGTTGAATGATTGAAAAACAATATTCCTCCTCTTCAACCATCTTAATCACTCTATCTAAGTGTCCCCGAGCAATTTTTAATCGATGAAGTAAATTTTTTTTGTATTCGCCGATCATTATTATCTAAAATTTTAATCTTCTCTCCTTGAGGTGAGGATATAGATATAAATCTTACAAAAAAATTTTTAAGTTTCAAGGTTTTTTGATATAATTTTAATCTTTTATTTTAAAAAAATAAAATGTCTCTCTCTGAGACTTTTTTTTTACTTTGAAGCAACCAAAACAATTAGAGAAAGAGGAATCCTTCCATCCCCTAATGAAATAGCAAATTTTTTCCTTTCCTATCCTCCTTTACTTGAAATAATAAAAAAGTTTAATCTTGATCTAATTCAAGAAACTGACGGTGTTTGCTCACAGGTTAAATTTATCGATCGCCATCAGTTTCCATGGATCCGTTTCCGCCTAAGAGATAGATCGTTTGATGGACCAAATTGGCAAAAAACTCCTTTAACCGATTGGGATTATCTTCATCCCGAAGATGATTTTCCGTATCCAGCAGTAGAACAATCTCGATATTTTGGTAATCCTAATTTTCCTTTATCTTTATATTTTGATGAAAATCAAATCCCATTTATTATTAATCCCTTTGAACAAATCCCTTTTAAAAATCCAACTGAGGAAAGTTTGAGAAAATGGCTTAGTTTATGGTGGCAATTATTCAATCATGAATATCTTCCTTTTCCGGGTCAATATTCAATACAATCAATTGAAGGATTATCAAAACATATTTTCCAAGAAACCATAAACTTACTTAAAATGAAAGGTTATCTTTATCTTACCTCAATTCCAACTTGGTTTCATGTGGCTCAAGGTAATCTTGAAAAAGGATTTCAATTTTTAATGAATTCCGATAAAGAAAAAATAAACCGTCTTAAAAATTCTCTTGAACAAAGATTTCCCCACCAAACAATTAGAGATAAAATAAAATTAAGCTGGATAGTGGTTTTTCAGTATTGGGCAGAATTAGCTCAAAGTTCTCATTATTCTCCTGAAAAATTGCTTCTTGAAGAAACTGGAAAAAGTGATTTTGTATTAAGGGATGAAAATGGTAAAATTTTAACATACCCATTAACTCCCACTTATAACTTATGGCAAATCTATCAAATTCAATAGAAATTTTCCTTGAATTAGCTAAAATACCAAGCCCTTCTGGAAAAGAAGAAAAAATAAGAAATTTTATTCTTAATTTTTTATCGAATTATAAATTTAACATTTTTGTTGATAAAATTGGCAATATTTTTATTAAAACTACCAACAAAAATAAAAATCCTCTCCTTCTTTGTGCCCATATTGATACTGTTGAACCCACGGGTTTTCAAAATCCTATTATTAAAAATGAAAGAATTTTTTCAAATGGTAAATTTGTTCTTGGGGCTGACAATAAAGTCGCCGTAGCCGTAATTCTTTATCTTTTAAAACAAATTGGGGCAAGCCAACTGCCATCTTTTCCGCTCGAAATTATTTTTACAGTTAAAGAAGAAACTGAAGGAGGCATAAGATACTTTCCTAAAAGAAAAATTTCAGCAAAAGATGCTCTTGTTGTTGATGTTTCTCAACCTATTGGCACTGTGATGATTGCTGCTCCCTATGTTGGCGGTTATGCCTTTTATGTCAATGCTCCCGGGTGTCATGTAGCAAAAATGGAAAAAAATACTCCTCATCCTTTAAATTTTTTTACTCAGTTTGTAAAAAAAATTACTATAAAAAAAACCGAGGATACAATCATAAACATTGCTAAAATTCGAATGGGAGAAAGCTACAACAGCGTCCCTCAACAGCTCTATTTTACCGGGGAAATCAGAACTTTTTTCCCAAATATTTATAATATTTTTTTTAAAACCATTAAAAAAGTGGCCAAAGATCTCGAACAAAAAACCAATGTTAAAACAAAAATTGAATTTTATCCCTATTGTCAAGGTTATCAACTAAAAAACTCTGATTTATCTCTCATTAAAAAAACTTTTCAAAAATTAAATATCAAATATCAACCTCTCAAAGCCTTTTCTGTCGGCGATTTTAATATCCTTAATCAATGGGGAATAAAAACGATTAATATCGGCAACGGGGCAGAAAATGTTCATACAACTTACGAATCAATCTCTTTTTTATCAATCAAATTATTAGAAAAAATTCTTGATGAGTATATTAAATCTTATTTTAAAAGTGGTTAATCTAATCTACTTTAATCGCCTCGTCTCCTAATCAATCCAAAATTTCTCAATTTTCTAAAAATCATCTTTTAAGATATTTTTGATACTTACCAAAACATAA
>JBBIRE010000016.1:0-12691 GCA_037441985.1 Candidatus Roizmanbacteria bacterium | reverse complement strand
ATGGGAGATTATATGTTAAAGAATATGTTCTTGCATTACTTAATTTTCCTGAGCTCATATTTATTGATATATTGTGATACAGAAGTGTTATCTATGTTTCTCAACTTAGGCAGCAAAAAATATGTTTTTTGATAAACTTTTTATTATCAATTAATGAAACAACCAATTGTTCAAAAACATAATTTTAGTTGTGGACTTGCCTGTCTCTCCTTTTTGATAAATCAATCATATAATAATTTAGTTTCTAAATTTGGTCTAAAAAAAGCGCAAACAAAAGGTTTTTATTGTCGAGAAATTGTTGAATATTTGTCAAAAGAAGATTATCGAGCAGAATATCATTATTTAAATAAAAAATGGCGAAGAAGAATATATTCAGAAGGAACAATTGTTTTTGTCCGACGAGGCAAAAAATATCCCTTTGGTCATTATTTAATCCGTTATCAAAATCAGTGGATGGATCCTTGGATAAATTTTTTAAAAAACAAAAAAATTGATAACGCCGTTGCTGGATTCAGAAAAAGATTGCCAGAAAAACCTATTTATGGGATTTTTGTTAACAACAAAAAATTATTTCAGAAAAAATAACAAATCTCTTAAAGAAAACTTACCATCGCCGTTTCGATCAAAAGGAAGCATCGGTTTAAACTGAGCTGAATTTTTTCCTTTTTGAAACATTAAATATGTTTGTCGCGGCAAAAAACCTTTTTTTAAGACAACTACACGATATCTTTCTCCCAAAGTAATGTTTTGCACCTCTTTAATCTCTCCAAAACCCTCAGTCACTTTAACGCCTTTTTGAAAAAAAACCAACTCTTCTTTTGGATTAAAAATCTGAATCTCAAAATCATCCCCCTTTCCTTTTGCAAAAGGCCAATAATTAATTGAAAAAGCCAGAGAGGGGAGAGGAACAATGGTTAATTGCCACTTAGAAAATTTTAATTTTTTCTCCCCGTTTTTCACCAATAGAAAATTAATTGAAAAATTGCCTATTTGCCGAGCTGTTTTAAAAACAAAATTAATCATTTTTTCTTCATTTGGTTTTAGATCTTTAAGTGGAGAAAACAGAAATTGGGTTTCTGGAGCAATGTTCTCAATCATTAATCGATAACCGTCGTTCTCATCCCATATTGCCTGACCTTCATTTCTTAAAGATAGGGTTAGATGATACTGAGAATTAACCACTAATTCTTTAGGCAATTGAAAAATCAATTTTCCGGCCTCTTTTTGTTCCGGTTCACCTTTATTTTTAGGTAGTGTTTGAAGGTAATAATAGTATTGATAAAAATCTTTTGATTGGAATTTTTGCCATGAAAAATCTAAAAATGGCTCTCCCTGATAATTTAAAATAAAAGGAGTGACCGCTTGCACCACCGGATCCCCTCCCCAGATTTGTTGATATGCGATTTGAAAATAATCGGCAATGGTATTTTCTGAAAGATTGGTTCTTTTCCAACCGGTTTCGGTAATAAAAACCGGTAATTCTTTTTTAATACCTAAATTTCTTAACAGCTGAAGCTCCCAGCGATAAGTAGTTAAACTAACGCGACCAAAACTTGATGGAGGAGAGGAGAAGTTGGGATTGGGATAGGAATGAGAGGCCCAACCGTCAAAATATTTTTCAAACTCTTCTTGAGGTAAGCTTTTAAACAATTCATTTAAAAAAATCGCCTCGTCCCAAAATTGTGGTGGCTGATGGGGTGCTGAAGCATCAAAACCAGCCGGCATAATAAAATAATCTGGATTTTTTTCTTTTAGTTTTGTGGCAAAAGAAAGGGCAATTTCTCCATAAGACTTTGGGTCAACCTGACCGCCCCATTCTTGTCCATGATTGGGTTCATTAAATAAAACCACATACCGATTTTTAATTACCCAGTTTAATGACTCTAAAAAACCTACCCAACTGTCAGCATCAACCTCGTTTGGTCTTAACCAAAGATCGCCTTGGGGTTTTGTTGCTAAACGAATGATTGGAATCAGATGAAGGCTTCTTAATTGATCAAAAATTGACTGCCACTTTTCTTGATTGCGGTCATTCTCTTGAATCACTAAAGTAACATAACCCCAGTCGCCACCTTGGCTGTTCACTAATTCAGCCGCTTTTTTTAAATCTTCAGGATGAGGTTGGGCAAGATGAATACCATAAATATTGTTTGGACGCTCTAATGCTTGTAAAGGTCGAGTGGCAAATAAAAATAAAAATAACAATAAGAATAAACGTCTCATTAATTGACTTAATTGATCTAATCCCAAAAGAAACCCCTTTGGGATTTCTAATTGATATAAATAAATTGTTATTAATTTTTTAGGCCAATTAGGTTAATTAGAAATTAGAAATTTTATTTTATCTCTACACTCACCCCTGCTTTTTTAAGAAGCTTAATTCCTTCTTTATCATGATGCTCCATCCGACAAACAACTCTTTTAATCCCGGCGTTAATTAGCATTTTAGCGCAAGAAGAACAAGGGTTGGTGGTGCAATATAAAATTCCACCTTTAGTAGAAACTCCCAAATAAGCGGCTTGAATAATCGCGTTTTGCTCAGCGTGAATGCAGATACAACTTTCTTCAAATTCATACCAATCAATTTCTTTTTTCTGACGACGAAGACAGCGTAAACAACCACCTTCAGTGCAATTTTTGATTCCGTGAGGAGTGCCATTATAACCGGTGGCTAAGATCCGATGGTCTTTAACGATGATGGCACCAACCTGTCTACTCAAACAATCAGCCCGACTTTTAACCACATCGGTAATCTTCATAAAATACTCATCCCAAGAGGGTTTTTGAAATTTTTTAGTTGAAGTCATGTCGGGGTGGCCGGGCTTGAACCGGCGACCTTACGCTCCCAAAGCGTACGTTCTAGCCATCTGAACTACACCCCGATTACCATTTTTTTCTGTTTTCCTATCATTCATTAAAATTAATCGCCTTCGGGCTCCGCCAAGATTAGGCCGATTAATTCGCTCTAATCTTTTTTTGCACTTCGTTTAAAAAAGATTGATCTCATTGAACATCTGAACTACGTTCCGATGAGTATTAATATTATAACCTAAAATAAAAAGATTTGGTTTAGGTAGAAAAATTTATTAGTTGTCTTGCTAACACTAAAGCTACTAATCGATAAAAATAGGCAAAATCGCTATCCTGCTGATGGGTAAATGAATAATGAATTTCATCTTGGGTATCAAGCATCCCTTCTTGCCAACCAAAAGATTTTCTCTCTAAATAATGAGCGAGTTCATGAATAATTCTTTCCAATCTCGTTCTTCTATCTTTTTCTAAAAGATCTTCGTTAAGATAAATATCTCCTTCTTTAAACATACCAACAGCGTTACCTAGTATCCTTGATGGAACAAAATAAATTTCCTTAAGACCAAGAGCTTGACAAAGATTGACAATAATACTTTTTTCTTCAATCGATAAAACATCAATGCTTTTTCCATCTTTTTCTAATTGCCCTTCTTTTTCAGCTTTTTCAATTGCTTGATAAGCTTGAGATATTGATGAACTTTGTTGAGCTAAAGAAGATAACTTTTGCTCAAATACAAAAGAAGTTTCTGTTGTTTCTTGAAGCGGTCCTATTTGTTTTTGAATATCTTGAACTACCTGAGTATTGCCCGATTTTTCTTGAACGAGCATAAATCTTCTAATAAAACTGTCTTTTCCACTGCTTCTTTGTTTTTCAATACCAATAATAACTAAAATAAGATTGTTAATATCTGCGTTAATGAAAGATAAATCTTCTTCATTTAATATTTGACCTTGATTAATTTTTTGAGCAATGGTTCTTGCTTTTTCTCCTCTTGAAGAAAGAAAAGTATGACAATATTCCTCATTAGTAAAGATATCCTCTGGAAACTTCTTTTTAAAACTCACTAACCATTGTTGACCTTTTTCCGTTGAAGTTTGTTCATCTAAAAGAGTAAGAGCCGCTCTTTTAACAATATCAGTGGCTAATACTCTTCTTATTTCATCTAAGTATTTTGATTCATCAGCCAAACGACTTCGATCTTTAATTAATCCTAAACTTCCTGGTAAAACTGCTGAGATATGAAAACTTTGGGCAAAATCTTTTAGTACCTCTGGCACCTTGCTAAGATAACCGGCTGGGGGATAGGAAAGAGTAGACATTCGCAAGCCTTCTTGAGTCATTATAGCTGG
The DNA here is from genome assembly GCA_037441985.1 of Candidatus Roizmanbacteria bacterium. GTDB lineage: Bacteria > Patescibacteriota > Microgenomatia > UBA1406 > GWC2-37-13 > JBBILO01. Next base: position 8,530 of record JBBIRE010000016.1, on the reverse strand, counting down.
TAACGGAGAAGAAACTGTTTTTAAATCACCAAAAGAGGTAGGATAAGCATTAACGTCGGTTGTTTTAACCTCAATTAATTTTTTATCACCATTTTCATCAATAAAATATAGTTTTATTGGTTTAGACCGCTGTGAAGATAAAGAAAAAGCCAATCCTCCCATTGTCAAATAGGTGTTTTTTCCTACCATTGCCTCTAATTCGCCAAGTGTTGTCTCTGATGAGCGAATAATTTTTATTTTAGTTAAAGAAGGGGTTTCCTCAAAAAGAGTTTTTTCTCGAAAACGATCAATTATTATTCCTTTAAAAACACCGTTTTCTCTTTCGACTCTTAAAACTAATTGATATTTTTTTCTTTGACCATTTTGATTAACAATAGTTTCAACTTCAACTTGTTCCGCAGTTTCAAAGATTTTAAAAAAACCGCTGCCAAAAAAACCAAAACCTCTTTGTTCAACACCTCTTTTATCAGAAATACCAGGTAACAAAAATGCTAACCAATTCAATATCCCTGTCCCATTATCACTAATCTCCTCAACAAATTTACTTCTATCATTTCGGTAGTAATAATCAACCACTATCTCTCCTTCTTCTTTGTTTGACGCTAAAATTGCTGCAATTGCATTCTGTAAAACCTCTCGCTTATCAACTCCCACTTCAGCCGCTTGAGAAAAAACTGCTTTTTTAATCTCTCCCTCCCAATAAGATAAGTTAATCTCCTGTTGTTTTCCTTTGTTAATTTCTTCTCTAATTTCTTCTAAATCAAAAAACCCATCAGTTAATCGAAGCTGGGCCACTAAGGCAAGAGGGGTATTCTCTGGTAAGACTTCTGACCAACCAAAAATTTCTTCTTGTTGATCTTTCTTTTCTCTTAATATTTCTGCTTGATTGAGTAAAAAAATAAAATAACTTCTTAGGCTTGATGTTAAAGGAAAATCTTCTGGCGATTGAAGAGACTTGACTATTTCTGAAAAAGAAACTTCGCTTAATGAGGTTAAAAAGTTTTCAAAATAGGCGGGATGTTTTTTTAATCTTTCCAATTGTTGATAGAAAATCTTTTTTTGTTCTTCTCCTTTTGTTAGAACAAATTCAAATATTAAGCCGATTTTTTCTTTTTGAGTATGATTAGGAATCTTTGAAAGAACCTCTGAGAAAGCTTTTTTCTCTGCATCAGGCAGTTCAAAAAAAACCTTTGGCTGATGAGTAAAAAAAATCACGTCTAAATCTGCTTCTGTAATCTCTCCTTCAACCTGAGTCAACCAAAAAAAATTTTCGACAAATCGCTGAAAAAGTCTTTCTTTTTCTTCGTACGACAAACCTGTTGACAACTCTCTCCAGTAAGAAGAAAAGGTTTGTCTAAATTGATTATCATTAAGAAGATTTAATAATCTTGATAAATCAAAGTATTTTCTATCTTCACTATATAGAAAATCAGGTTTGATGGGCGAAAAAGGGTTTTTTTCGTGAGATAAGCTTGTTGACAACTTTTTATTAAGAAGAGTTAATAATCTTAATAAATCAGAGTATTTTATATATTCACTATATAGAAAAGCAGGTTTGATAACAGGTCTAATTAGACTATTATTAGCCATTAACCAAGCGCTTGTTCCAAAAGAAAATTCCTCTTCTTCAAAAAGAGATTGAATTTGACTGAAAAAAGAAAAAATAAGATTGGCTTGCTCTACATCATCCGGTTTAAAAAAAGGCATCTGATAATGTTTTTTTGTTTTTCTTTGAGGATTAAAAATAATAAGATCTCTAATGATAGAAATTCCAATTTCCTCTAAATCAGAATTAACCGTTAAATAAGAAAAATCCTTAATATTATAATCCTTTGTTAACAACTCTAATTGACTTTTACCTTCATCGACCCTAAACAAAATAATATAATAAGATTCTTTACCAGTGAAGTTAATGAATAAAAACACATCGTTTTGGTTAAAAATAAATCTCAAATTACTTATTTCAAAACCATCTTCAATTATAAAAGGAATGTTTTTGACCATAGGAGTTTGGGGGTCTTGAAGGTTAACTATATTCACCCTTCCTTGCTGACCAACTTTTTCAACAAGATAAAGATTATTTTGATATAAAAAAGGTCGTAAGTATAAATCTTGTCTGTTTGGCAGTTGATAAAGAAATCTTGATTCTTGGGTTAAACCAAGTGGATTATAAAGATAAACTTGATTTTTATCTGTCAAATAACAGATTTCACCGTTTTGGGTAACTGAAAATTTGTAACGAATATCTGCTTTTATATCTCTTATTGTCTCTAAAAAACCATCTTTATTAATGAAAGCAATTTTTAATGGAGAACGAAAACTTCCTTCTTTTAAAACCATCCAAGATCCATTTTCATTTGTGGTTATTTCTTGTACATTTAATCCTTTTAACTCTGGGATTATTCGACTTGATTGGAATTGCAAACCATTTTCTCCTTCTTGATAAATCCGCAAAACTCCAGTCTCTGAAATTTCAAAAACTCTTTTATCGATAATCCAGCGGTATATGGGGCGGGATTGAGAAATAGATTTTTTGATTTCGGAATCAACTCTTTGAGAATCTTTGCTAATAGGTTCTTCTGAAGCTGGTTTTTTTTGATCATTAAAAAAAACTACTCTTGGATCCTCTGCCTCATAAGAAGTATAAACATAAGGATTGGCTAAAATTTGAATTACCTCAGCTAAAAAAGCTTTCCTTGTTGGCTCTTTTTCCTCAAGAAATCGTTGATAAAGTTGTTCATCAATAATAATAATTCTTCTCTCTCTATCAATAATTGTTGGCGCGATTTCAAAAACATATCTTTTTAATTGCAAATAAATTTCAGGATTATTATCGGCTTGATTGAGCTGATTTAAAAGGGACTCCCATTGAGAATCATTTTTAAAAGAAGCGGTATAAACTCGCCAACCTTTTTTTTCTTCGACCCAGCCATCGTCTTTGATTCTTCTAAATCCATATTGTTCTAAAAGTTGATGATAGTTAAAACCAGCCGCTTCAATAAGACTGGGATGGAGAAAAAAATCTCCTTTTTCTATTTTTTGATAAAAAGATAGTGAGGGCAAAATAATTTTCTTCTCTTTGTTAATTAATGAATTTAAAAATGGTCTAACAACCTCTCCAATCTCTTGCAAAGCTTGATTAATCATCTGTTTTATTTTGTCCTGATGTCTTTCTTCCTGCCCGGCAATAATTGTTTCTAAACCATAGCCTAACGCGTTTAAAAAACCAACTTTTTGATCAAGAGTTAAGTTCTCCGCTTCAAGAGTTTTTTTGACTAAAATAGACAACGTAGTAACAATATTCTCGTCAAAAACCAATCCCTCTCTTCCTTCAGAAATATTCAAAGCCCGACCCAACTCTAAAACTACCGAATAATCGCCGATACCAATAGCATCATCAGAAAAAGGAATAGAAAATACCCCTTCTCGGTTGCGAGAAAAAACAATTTTTTTTGCTCCTTTTTCTTTTACCAGTAAAACCTCTCCTTTTCTGTCAACCTCTATTTCTGCTTCTGAAGGAGTAAGCGATCGATATTCTTTACCAAAACCGGGTAAAAACATCTTAACTATTTGTTGTTCATTCATTCCAGAACCATCATCCTGAATAACGATCTCATTAGAAGTTATACTAACTCTTATCTCTCCTTTTGGACTTGGCTTTTCTTCTTTTCCAGCAATAGTAATATTTTCATAACCATTAATTTTTTCGCCATTGATAAAAATTGAGGTTTCTGGAACAAAAAAAAATCGTTCCCTAATTCTCGCTTCAATAAGGGCACTTTCCTCAGGTAAAACATCAATATCAAAAATTTCTATTTTTGTTCCGTGAGCAAACTCTGATTCTTGCATCTCTTCAAATTTAAGATAAACTTGTCCATCAAATCCTTTTTTAGCTCTGACTTTAAGAGGTTTACCGGTTTCGGTTTTAGTGGTTACTACCACTTCTCCCTTTCCTATCTCAAGCCAACTAAAAATCTGTTTTATCCCCAAACCAAACTGACCAATTTTTTCGCGACCACTGATAGCGTCTATCCCATTGGCAATGGCTTCATTAATTGATTGAACTTTGGCATTGGCATTTTGTCTTTGAATGTAAATTTCTGTTCTTTTTCTTGGTGCTCCATAAGGAAATTTTTCTTTTGCTTCTTCAAGATAAGAATCTCCATGACTAATTTTTTCTAATCTTTCTAAAATTTGATGGGTTGCTGTGTGCTCGGTATAGGCAATAAATATTTCCCAAGGAACCCAGTTCAACAGTGTTGAATTTTCCTGTAAAAAAAATTTTTTAGAATTGGGGATAATCTCTCTTAATTTTTCTAAAATCGGCCTGGCGACAAAAGGATTTCTTCTTATTAGTTCTCTAAAATCTGAAAAGCTCTTTTTTTCTCCCAAAAAATATTCTCCTAATGTTTGCTCTCTGTTCATTTCTTTATTACCTATCTCAATACCTGGAATATTTAATATTTCACCTAGCGGCCTATCCCAATACAAAGCAAGGAAATTATTGCGAAAAATTGAATAGGGACGGGGAATTAAAAATTTTTCACTTTGTTCTTGATTGTCCGTCATATTAAAATTTTATTTTAAATTATTTGTTTTTTTTAAGACAAAATCTAGGTTGGAAGAAAGAAGCTAATATTAACAATGAATTTCAATTTGTTTTGGTTATTTTTTATTATTCTTTATTTTTCATTCACTATTCATTCTTTTAATCACTTTCCTTGCTGTCTCATAAGAAAAACCCCGACTGAGTAAAAATCTCAAGGCTTTTTCCTCTCTTTTATTTTTTTCCAATTTTTTTAACCTTTGCCAACGAGATAAAATTGATTTTGTTGCCAACTCTTCTTCATTTAACTCATGCTCGGCAAAATATTCTTCGATTAATTGCTCATCAATCCCTTTTTTCTTTAGCTCATAAATTAAAACTTTTTTTCCTTTTGGTTTTAAATTTACCCGATCAGAAACATATAATTCAATAAATTTTTTATCATCAATTAGACCAATTGTTTTTAACTCGTTCATTAATTTTTCAATAATCTCTAAAGAAAAGTTTTTTTGTTTAACAATCTTTTCTAAATACAAAAAAATTTCTCTTTCTGTTCGAGGGCGCAGTTTAAGATAACGAAAAAGGCGGTTTTTAAGATAAGCGATTTTGTCTTCGTCCATGACTTATTTTTTTAACATCTTTTTTCTAATCTCGTGAGCGATTTCTTTGGCTAATTTTTCATCTTTTAATAAAAGATCTTTCACCGCCTCTTTTCCTTGACCAAGAATTTTATCATTAAGTTTAAAAAAGGCGCCGGTGCGATTAATCACACCTGAATTTAAAGCGGCGTCAACCAAACCTTCATAATAATCGATTCCCTCGTTGGTGACAACAAACTCTGCTTCCTTAAAAGGAGGAGCGATTTTGTTTTTCACTACCTTAACGCGAATTCTCGCTCCGTAAACCTGATTATTTTTTTTCAAGGTTTCAATTTTTCTTGTGTCTAAACGGACAGAGGCGTAAAATTTTAAGGCAAGACCACCTGGGGTCGTTTCCGGATTGCCAAAAAGAATCCCAACTTTTAAACGAATTTGGTTAGTAAAAACAACCGTTGTTTTTGATTTAGCGACAACGCCTGTTAGTTTTCTTAATGCTTGAGACATTAATCTTGCCTGAAGACCGATCTGCGCTTCACCCATTTCTCCCTCAATCTCAACCCGAGGAACAAGAGCAGCCACTGAATCAATAACAACGACGTCAACAGCACCTGAACGAATTAACTGTTCGGCAATCTCTAACGCTTGTTCTCCGGTGTCTGGTTGAGAAACTAACAAATCTTCTAATTTGACTCCTAAAATCTTTGCCCAAGAAGGATCTAAAGCATGCTCAGCATCGATAAATGCGGCCACTCCACCTTCTTTTTGTACCCAAGCAATTAAAGATAAGCAAAGAGTGGTTTTTCCTGAAGATTCTGGGCCAAAAACCTCAATGATTCTTCCCCGTGGTAGACCGCCGGCGCCTAAAGCAATATCTAAAGGTAAGATACCGGTAGAAATAGTCTCGACATAAATTTGCGGCGCCTCACCTAATCTCATAATTGCTCCCTTACCAAATTGCTTTTGAATCTGTTCGATAGCGATTTTCACTGCTTGAAGTTTTTCGTTTTTTTCATTAGTTTTCATATTTTTTTAACTTATAAACTAAATAAATTATAAAACATAAATTAAAAGAATGATAGTTAATCCAAAAAGAAAAATCGTTCCGATTAAGTAAGAATCGTTTGTAATAATCTTTTCGGGTTGCTCACCCTCGGCTTTTTCATAAAACAACTGGGCATAACGGGCAATTCCAAAAACAACCATGGGGATGGTAATCATTAAAAGCTTTCTTCCTTCCCATCCCGGAAACCACTCATGAGTTAATTTTTGAAATGGCGTCTTAACATAAGGAATCTTCTCAACATAAGTATAGGTGGAATAGGCAATAATGGTGGCGGTACTAAAAGTATAGGTTAAAAAATCTAACAAATGACTGTTATATTGATATAAAGAAATTCTTGCTCTTTTTCCAATAACCTTTAGCTCCGCTTGGCGTTTAATAGTAGCCATAAAAAGCGAGCCAAAGAAGATTGTTAACAACAACCAAATTGGTACATGATAACTGGTAACCACCTCACCAGCAAATGTTCTTAACATAAAAGAAAAGGAAATAGTAAAAATATCAAAAATCGGTTTTTTTTTAAGAAAAATTGAATAAAAAAAATGAAGAAGAATAAAGATTAATACCAACCAAAAAATAATTGGTGAAAAAATCAAGGTGATTGAAAAAGAAGTCACTAATAAAGTAAAAACTAAAAATGTTGCTTGAGGAATGGAAATTAAACCTGCGGCAATCGGTCGATATCTTTTCTGAGGATGTTTTTTGTCTAAAGGATAGTCGATAATATCATTTAAGACATAAGAAGTTGAGGAGATTAAACAAAAAACAAAAAAAGCCATTACTGATTTTTGAAAAAGCACCGGGTTAAACAATTGGCCATTGAAAATAATTGGGATAAAAACAACAAGATTTTTTATCCATTGCGAAACCCGAAATAGTCGGTAATATAAAATTAATTTTTCTTTCATTAAAAAATATTGTACTATTGAATTATATAAAATTTTTAGTAAAATTTTTAAATATTATGATTAATCTTGATGAGGAAAAAAATTATTTTGCCAGTCAAGATCAAAAAAATGTTATTCAATCGATTATTAACTTTCCTAAACAAATAGAGCAATCTTTTAATGAAATTCAAAACATTAAGTTAAAAGAGGATTTTAATTCGATTAATAAAATTCTTGTTTGCGCAATGGGTGGCTCTCGCTTTCCAACTTTAATTCTTTCTCATTTTTTAAAAGAAGAGCTGCCAATTGTCTATCAAATCAATGACGAATATCGTTTTCCTGGTTGGGTTGATAAAAAAACTCTGGTTGTCCTTTCTTCTTATTCGGGGACAACTGAAGAAACAATTTCTTCATATTTGAAAGCCAAAGAAAGGGAAGCAAAAATTTTCATCATCTCCTCGGGTGGCGATCTTAAAAAAATTGCTGAGGAAAAAAAGGAATTAGGTTATTTTTTTAATCCAATTTATAATCCATCAAAACAACCTAGAATCGGCGTTGGTTATCTTTTAGGTAGTCATTTGGGGCTTCTTTTTGCTCTTAAATTAATCGATAAACCGAATAAAAAAACTGTTGATCAAGCAATAAATAATACCTCAGTCTATTTACAGAATTTTATTCCGACAGTAAAAACAAAAAACAATTTAGCCAAACAACTAGCTCAATTAGTTTATAATCAACATCCACAATATGTCGTCTCTGAATTTTTAACCGGGGTAGGCAATGCTATTGCCAATCAAACGAACGAAACCGCCAAATCAATGGCTTCTTTTTGGGTGATTCCTGAACTCAATCATCATTTAATGGAAGGATTAAAAAATCCTCAATTAGCGCAAAAGCAGTTATTTTTTATTTTTTTCTACTCTCATTTATACGGCCAAATGATTCAAAAACGGTTTAAAATTACCCAAGAAGTTATTGATCGATATAAAATTAAATCTTATTGGTTTAAGGTTGAAGGAAAAAATCTCATAGAACAAATTTTGAATTTAGTCGGTTTTTCTGGCTTCTACACCTTTTATCTCTCGGTTTTATACCAAGAAAATCCCGCTTTAATTCCTTATGTTGACTACTTTAAAAAAAGAATGAAAGAAGAGAGGTAAAAAAAATTCTAATTTCTAATTACTTATTTTGTCATTCCTGTGCATATTATTAAATTCATTGACACTTTTTGATAGAATAACCGTCTATGAAAAACAAAGATTTAACTCTAACAAAAAATTATCTTAAGATGATTAAAAATGTCATCTTAGATTATGAGTTAATTAAGGCAGGAAAACATCCTGGCTTTAAATTTGCCTCTGATGTCTTTAAACACTATAAAATCCAAAAACAAAACTTCTTTAAGATATATAATAGATGGAAAGATAATAGGGATGAA